>JASHOJ010000090.1 GCA_030041155.1 Candidatus Binataceae bacterium
GGTTCCCGAGCGGCATCACGACCATTTCATCTGCGAGCGCTGCGGCAAGATAATCGAGTTCGAGAACGACAATATCGAGCGGCTGCAGGAGATGGTTGCGCGCGAACTCAAAGCCGAGCTGCGGCGCCATAAGATGGAGCTGTACGGCATCTGCGCCGATTGCCTCGCACTGGGCCGCCGCTAGGGCGGCGCGGCACTAAATGCGCCGATTTGCGAACAGATTTGCAGTTTGGTATTTAGAGTTATACCCGCCGACAGCTTAGCTGTTCGGCTCAGAGGCTGTGGACCGGCGTAAGCCCCACAGCCTTTGCTTTTTTGTCAGAGTGGAACAAAAATGTTCGTCCTCCCCTGAGCGGTGGTAAAATATTTTTATCTTTAACTCCGCACCGCAATTAAGGCTCTAAGCAAAGACTTTGGTCGGAGGCTAAGCTCAGGTACGTGTTGTCTGCTCTAACAAAACCCTTGGAATCGCTGACGAGCGATGATCTGGACGAGTTAGTTCAACGGCGGTGGCCCGAGAGCGAGAACGTCGAATACAAGGGGGAGCTGCATCGCGAGCGAACGAATCAACCCGACGCGTGGTATGCAGGCGGCAACGTTTCGATTCAGGCCAAAAATAAAATTTTCAAGGAGATCGTGGCCTTCGCGAACACCTCTGGCGGCCGGCTATTTTTGGGCATTGCCGAGACTCAAAGCCGCCCGCCATGCGCCGCCAGCATTCAACCAGTACCGCGTTGCGGCGAGCTGGCAGAACGGCTTGAGCAGTCCATTGCGAGTAGTGTTGATCCACCCCTGACCTTCTTCCGCGTCTTGGGAGTGGAAACCCAGGGGAATGCCGGGGTCGTCGTGGCCGATGTGTCGCGTTCTTACAATGGGCCGCACCGATCGCCAGACTTACAGTGTTACGTCCGGAAGGGAACGAATTCAGTCCCCGTAAGTATGAGGGAGGTCCATGACATTGTTATGCGCCTGAGCCGCCGACAGGATGAGATTCAACGGCGTTTAGCTGACAGGCGTGAGGAGTTCCGAAATTGGATGGGGACGAAATTACCCGTGCAGAACCTCTACGCTGGGTTCCGCGTGACTGCACTACCGGTGGGAGCACCCCTTCACGTTGAAAAAGTCTTCAACAATCGAGATGTTTCTCGAGGTTTCAACGACGCGCGAGGGACTTGGAGACTTAACGCGACAAGGGCGGTCACTAATAGCTTGCCGTCCTGCGTCCCCCTTTCAGAAAGACCAGTGTTGCGCGGGACGGCTTGGACTTCGCCTTCGAATTACCATGACAGAAAGGGGGAGAAGGTGATTCTGAGGGACGGCCTGATTGACCTCTGGTTCAAGTGGCCTTGGGACGAATTGACTCAGAGTCCGATACTCCATTTCGACTGGGTGATCGCGGCATCGGCTAATGTAATAGCCTCCGCGGACGCCTTCAGAACGACGGCGCAAGCGCCCGGTTGCGAATATGGGCTCGAGTTGGAGATTCTTGCGACGAATGGACCAGCAGATGTGCCTGCGCAAATTGTAACGACTCGTCAGGGCCTCACTGGTCCGCTCGATTCTCCCCTGGAGACAGATGCGCGCTTGGGTCCCTACAGCGTCGGAGATAAGGATCTCGTCATGAACCTGATCGTGCGTGACCTTATTGAGGGTAGCGGCGTTGCTGCCGATCAATGGCCCAAGCTCGAGATCGATTGGTCAGCATCTTGGGGGTAATGCCAAAGTTCACGGTCCCGGCGAGCGTGTGTAACTTGGGCTATTTTTGGAAAAGCTGCTTACCTTGAGGCAAAAGCTCATTCAAAGACCTCCAAGCTGGTAAGCTTTTGCTGCGGCGTCCGGTCTTCTTTCGTTTGGACTTCAGGGATGGCGCGGGCCTAGGATAATCGTTTCTGGGAGCTGGCTGATTAGCCGACTCAGTTCGCGAATACAGAGAAGGATCGAAGCATGGAAAAGCGGCCGCGGATGCTCGAAGGATATCGGGTTCTCGATTTCACTCACTACGTTGCGGGACCGACCTGCACCCGGATTCTCGCCGAAATGGGCGCCGAGGTAATCAAAGTCGAGCGCTCGGCCGAAGGCGATCATGTTCGTATCCTCGGCCTGGTCCGCGACGGAATGTCGACCTATTACTTTCAGCATAATCATTCCAAGCGCAGCCTCGGGATTAATTTGCACGATCCGCGCGGCACCCGGTTGCTGCTCGACATGATCCCGAAAATCGATGTGGTGGTGGAGAATTTCGCGCCCGGAGTTATCAAGGAAATGGGCTTCGGCTACGAGGCGCTGCGCAAAATCAAGCCTGACATTATCATGTGCTCAGTGTCGGTTGCCGGGCAGACCGGACCGCTCAGCTACAAGCCTGGCTACGATTACCTGGGCGCGGCGTATGCCGGAATAACTGAACAGCTTGGCGAATCCGATCGCGCGCCAATCGCTCCGCCGATGGCTATCGGCGACGTCTCGACCGGAGTCGCCGCCGCGATGGCGGTGGGCTTTGCGCTGCTGCATCGCGAGCGCACCGGCGAGGGACAGATGATCGACTCGTCGCTGCTCGACACCTATTTCCACATGCATGAGTTGAGCGTGCCGGTGATCTCGCTCAGGCCGGGAAAATTCATTCCCAAGCGGACCGGAGCGACTCATCCGACCGGCGCACCGGTGGGAGTTTACGAAGCAACCGATGGTCATGTGTTCCTGGTCGTGCAGCAGCATGAGATGGGGCGGTTGTGGCGCGCGATGAAGCGGCCGGATCTGGCCGAAGATCCACGGTTTAAGACCAATCGCGACCGGCTCAAGAACAATGTCGTGCTGCGCGAGATTATCGAGACCTGGCTCAAGAGCTTTCCGTCGCGGATGGACGCGCTTAAAGAGTTGGACGCCGAACGCGTGCCATGCGCGCCGGTACTGAAGCTGCAAGACGCGATGGCGGAGCCGCATCTCAGGGAGCGAAAAACCGTGCGCCGAGTGAAAGACCCGGCGATGGGCGAATTTGATATTCCGGGCATGCCGGTCAAGTTTTCCGCGTGGCCGGACCGTATGGACGTAAAAGCCTCGCGCGTCGGGGCGGATAACCTGGCAATTGTAACCGAGCTTGCGGGACTTTCAGCATCGGAGGCCGAGGCGCTGGCGCGTGATGGGGTGCTTATCTCCGCGCCGCCGACAGCCGCGCCGCAGCAATCATAGCCGAGTGACGATACGATCGATCTCAGGAGCGACCGAGATGATCAAATCGCGCGGATTGCATCATCTAAATCTAAACGTCAGCGACATCCATCGTTCGCTTGAGTTCTATCAGCAGGCGTTGGGATTGGAAGTGCAGGCCTGGGAAGGCGAGAAGATGGTGTTCCTGCGCTCGCCTGGCGGCGACGACACGATCACGCTCTGCCAGGCCGGGCGTAACGATGCGGTTGGCGGCGGCGGCGTGTCTCATTTCGGCTTCAGTATCGGCAAGGGGCACCTCGACGATGCCGTAAAGCAGTTTGAGTCGGCGGGCGCAAAGCTGCTCGGCCGCGGCAATCACGCGCCGGGGGTTCCCTACGCGTACCTTGCCGATCCGGACGGGTACGTAATCGAGCTCGGTAACGGATGACTTCGGCGCCGCCGCGATGAAACATGCGGGTGACAAGGCGCTCGACACGCTGGAGCCGGTGCTTGGGCGGCTGCGCCGGCTTTCGAGCATCCGCGAGAAAAAGCGCGGAACGTTTTATCGCGGCGGATCGGCATTTCTACACTTCCACGAGGATCCAGCCGGCTTCTTCGCCGACCTCAAGATTGGCGGCGAGTTTATACGCATGCCCGCGAACAATGCGGCTGAGATCGAAAAGCTCATCGCGCGCGCCGAGCGCGAGCTGCGCGGCGTCGCCACTCGTCTACGCCGCTAATCTTTGCGCGCCGCTCCGAGAGCCGATCCGCGATGCGGCTTTGGATTTTTACATATTGGACCCTCACCTGGCGCGGCACGCCGATTGCCAATAAAGAGCAATCGCCGCGCCGCGCGTCCTCTCCCCACGGGGACGAGGATCAGATCCGCCACGTCCTACGTGCGTTGAGTGTCCGCGCTGCCTCTGTTGAAGCGTACGGGCAATTCGGAAGGCGCTTCGCGCCGACCTCGGGGAGAGGCTTTATCGGGGGCGAGGGAATGCGCGGGGCGGGACTTGAACCCGCACGGTATTTCTACCACCAGCCCCTCAAACTGGCGTGTCTGCCGTTCCACCACCCGCGCATCGGGAGGTTGCGCGTCCGCTATTTCTTCGGCGAAGCGGGCGCGCTGCCAGGCGGCGGAGCCGCATGGGACCCCGCCTTAGTTACGGGCGCCGCCGCCGGCATCACCGAATGGCGCGCCGGCGCGGTGCTGAAGATACTGCCACTTATGCGCTGTGTCGAAGAATAGGCGAGAAAAATCGAGGTCGCGAAAAATGCGGCCGCCAGCACCCATGTCGCCTTGCTGAGCGCGGTGCCCTGGTTGCTCACGCCGATATTGGTGGTACTGGATCCGCCGAACACGGCGCCGATCTCCGCGCCCTTGCCCTGCTGCAGCAGGATGATGATCACGAGCGTGATACAAACGACGATATGGATTGAGATTACAGCCGAAAGCATTAAATTTTTTTTATTGGATCGGCACGGGCCCGCGTTCGTTTCCGTTATGCGCGGCGCGCGCGGACAATTCTTGCGAAAGACTCCGCCTTTAAGCTTGCCCCGCCGACCAGAGCACCGTCAATATCGGGCTTGGAGACCAGCGAGTCAACATTCTCGGGCGTGACGCTGCCGCCGTACAGAATCCTGAGTGTATCAGCAGCCTGATGCCCGAAAAGATCGCGTAGCGCCTCGCGAATTGCGCCGTGAACCTCCTGCGCCTGTTCGGGGGTCGCGTTGCGCCCGGTGCCGATCGCCCATACCGGTTCATAGGCAACGGTGACTCGCTCGGACTGATCGTTTACTGCGGCGAGGCCCCGCTCAAGCTGGCCGAGCACGACTGAAAGCGTGTTGCCGCGGTCGCGCTCCTGCTCGGTTTCGCCGACACACAGGATAGGCGAGAGCCGGTTCTTGAGCGCGCTCAGGACTTTGCGATTGATCAGATCGTCGCCTTCGCCAAAGATGTGGCGGCGCTCGGAGTGGCCGAGAATCACGTGCGACACGCCGAACTGCGAGAGCATCGGGGCGGAGATCTCGCCGGTGAACGCGCCCTTATCCTCGAAGTGCATGTTCTGCGCGCCGAGTGCGATCGATGATCCTGCCAGCGCCTGCGCCGCGGCTGGGATGATCACGGCGGGCGGCGCGATCATGATGTCGCGATCGCGGGCGAGCACGGCGGCATCGCGATCGAGATCCTTGCGCAGATCCGCGATGAGCGCGCGCGCGGAGTTGGCGGTGAGGTTCATTTTCCAGTTGCCGGCGATGAGCCACTTGCGCATCGGAGTTGCTCCAAACGAAAACGAAAACTGGCGTGGCGGCGCGCGGCCGCTTCAGCGCTCCAACGCTTTGACCCCCGGCAGCTCGCGCCCTTCGAGATATTCCAGGGTGGCGCCGCCGCCGGTCGAAATATGGGTAAAGCGCGCGGCCCACGGAGCATGCGACAGCGCAGCGGCGGTGTCGCCGCCGCCGATAACTGTCCTGACGCCTTCGAGATAAGCCAGCGCCTCGCCAAGCGCCAAGGTGCCGCGGGCAAATTCGGGAATTTCAAAAAATCCGAGCGGCCCGTTCCACACCACGGTCTTAACGCGGGTGAGTTCCGCGACAAAGTCCTTCACGGTTTCCGGTCCGATGTCGAGTCCCATCATCGACGGCGGAATCTCCGTGACTGTCTCAGTCTGCGCGCCTGCTTCCGCCACCGATGCGACGACATGATCGCGCGGCAGCACGATTCTGGCGCCGGTCTTGCCCGAAGCCGCAAGCAGATCGCGCGCAAGTTCCAATTGATCCTCCTCGACGTGGGATTTGCCGACCGGAACGTCCTGCGCGCGCAGAAACGTGTATGCCATCGCGCCGCCGATAAGAATCGTGTCGACCCGCTCCATCAAATGTTTTATCAGCGGGATTTTGTCGGAAACTTTGGCGCCGCCCAAAATCGCCGCCATCGGGCGCTCGGGATTCTCGGTGACGGATCGCAGCGCTTCCAGCTCGCGCATCATCAGTAATCCCGCGCCGCGATTGGTCAGGAACCTGGTGACGCCGACAATCGAGGCATGAGCGCGATGTGCCACGCCGAACGCGTCGTCAACGTAGACGGTCTTGCCGCGAGCGAGCTCGTGCGCGAAGTCGCGATCATTCGCTTCTTCTTCAGGATGAAAGCGCAAATTCTCGAGCAGGATTGCCTCGCCGGGCTTGAGCACGGAGATCATTCGCCCGGTTATGTCGCCGATACAATCCGGCGCGAGCGCCACCTTATGGCTCAGCGCGGCGCTCAAGTATTCGGCAACCGGCTTAAGGCTCAGCTCCGGCATCCGCTCCTTTGGACGGCCGAGATGGGAGCAGATGGCAGCGATCGCGCCGTGAGTTATCGCGTAGCGGATGGTGTCGAGGCTTGCGTCGATTCGCGCGGGGTCGGAGATTTTGCCCGCCGCGAGCGGCACGTTGAGATCGCATCGGAGCAGAACGGTCTGATTCTTTAGCTCCAGCTCGTTTATGGGAACGATCCGCATCGCTAGACGATAAGCCGGCCTAAAGCTTGGCCGTCACGTAAGCGGTGATATCGGCGAGGCGGTTGGAGTAACCCCACTCGTTGTCATACCAGGAAAAAATCTTCACCAGGCGGTTTCCCAAAACCTTGGTCAGCGGCGCGTCGAGAGTCGAGGAGTGGGAATCGCCATTGAAATCGACCGAGACCAGAGGCTCTTCGCTGTAGGCCAGGATGCCCTTGAGTGGACCCTCAGCGGCGCGCTTCATCGCGGAGTTGACCGATTTTTCGTCGGCATCACGCTCGACCACGGAAGTCAAATCGACCAGTGATACGTTGGGAGTCGGCACCCGGATGGAGATCCCGTCGAGCCTGCCCTTTAGCATCGGCAGGACCAGTCCAATCGCCTTGGCGGCGCCGGTCGAGGTCGGCACCATCGAGAGCGCGGCGGCGCGCGCGCGGCGCAAGTCCTTGTGCGGCCCGTCCTGCAGGTTCTGGTCCGAGGTATAACCGTGCACCGTAGTCATCAGGCCGTGCACGATGCCAAAGTTCTCATGCAGGACCTTTGCGATCGGGGCAAGGCAGTTGGTGGTGCAGGAGGCGTTGGAGATCACGTCGTGGCGCGCGGGGTCGTAGTCATTCTCATTCACGCCAAGGCATAGAGTCACGTCCGATCCATCGGCGGGTGCGCTGATGATTACCTTCTTCGCGCCGGCCGAAAGATGCAGCGCAGCCTTGTCGCGCGCTGTGAACAGGCCGGTCGACTCGACCACCGCGCGCACGCCGAGTTTCTGCCATGGCAGCTTGGCGGGATCGCGCTCGGCGAGCACCTGCACCGGTTTGCCGTCCACTACAAGGCTGTTGCCGTCGACGGCGACCTCATGACGCAAGAGGCCGTGCACCGAATCATGCTTCAGAAGATGCGCCAGCGTATCGGCGCTGGTGATATCGTTGACGGCCACCACTTCGAGTTGCTTGTTCGCGAGCGCGGCGCGATAGAACATCCGCCCGATTCGCCCGAACCCGTTGATCGCAATCCTGGTCGCCACTTGAGTCATCCTCCATGGACTATTATCGCGGAAAAGCGGCTGTCGGGCACCATAAGATCGAGGTAGTCGCCCGAGTGAGCCGCGCGATGCGCGCCGCTCAAGCGCCTCACCTGTACCATCGCGGCGGGCCGTGAAGCTACTGTTGCGCGCGGGCTTAGGATAGCGCGGTTCTTATGCCATTCTTGATCGGCTTCGCACGGGCTGAAGTACGCGCGCGGCTGGTGAAATGAAGGCTCAAGAGGCAAAGAAAAAGCTTCTCAACGAGAGCGTCCGGCTCATTCATGAGCGCGGCCTCGGCGCGCTCAGCTTTCGCGAGATGGCGCGGCGTGCGGGCGTGAGCCATCAGGCGCCGTACCATCATTTTTCCAATCGCGAGGGAATTCTGGCGGCGATCGCGCTCGACGGGTTCTCGCGGCTTGACGAGTGCCTGCTTGAAGTTCGCGCGCGGCGCGAAGAACTCACGGCGGAAGAGGTCCTGAGAAGAATTCTCCGGGCCTACATGCGATTTGCGATCAGAAACCCGGTCCATTACCGGTTGTTCTTCCGTCCGGAGTTGGTGAACCTTGCACATCTCCCCGAGGTACGGGAGCGCGCGATGCTTGCTTTCTCGCGGCTGGCGGATTCAGTCTCGGAGTGCCACCCAGATCTGGCTCCGTCCGACCCGAGGGTGGAGCAGATCGCAAATGTGCTATGGGCCGGCGCGCACGGTCTTGCGGATCTGTGGATCGACGGCCCGATGCGCGGCAAGTCGCCCAAGGCCTCAATCGAAGCGATGATCGAGATGGCCGCGCAGATGTTCAGCCGCGCGGGCGCCTCATCCACCTGATCCGCGCTACCGCTTCAGAGCATCAAAGGCTGGGGGGCAATTCAGAACAGCACCGAGAGATTGCCGGAGGCCAGCACGACATCGTCGAGGATGACGTAGCGGTCAAGCAAGCGGAAGCCGTTGTCGCTGGGGATCAGTTGATCGCGCCGCTCAGCGGTGAAGATAACGCGCTCGCCGCTGCGAACCTTGGACAGGAGAATCGCGCTCGTGACTGAGAGACGTCCCTGCGGATCTTCATCGAGAATCTCCACGTTGGTGACCAGCCGCCGCGTGATCGAAGGCGGCGTCTCTGCCCACGCCATGCCGGTTTGCAGACGTCCGACGCGCTGTCTCAGGCCGTCCAGATCGTCATCGATAAGCGGCAGCGAGCCGGCGACGTCGATCTCGCGCTCAACGCTCCAGGTCGAGAAATCGGCGGCATCTCCCTGCTGCAGGTAGGCGCGGCTCGGCATGCGATAGTGAACCCGCTGATCCATCAGTTGCAGCCACAAGTCGAAGCGCCTGGAGTCGAGCAACCGCGCCTCGTGATAGTACCACTGCTGGACCGCGATGATCCGCGATAGCGAGCGATCGTTCATTGACGAGCCTCCTCAAACATCTCGCGCATCCATCACAAATAGAATCCGCGCTGATTGATCTCGCTGGCAGTTAGGCCCAGCTCGCCAGGAAACTTGTCGGATCGCTCTTCGTGGCCGATGCCCATCTGAAGGTTCAGCGGATGCCGCCGGCCCTGCGCGCCGCGGCTGGACTGAGTGACGGCGCTCCAGTTTCCAGCATCGTCCTGCTCGAAGCTGCCGGCTGGCCCAAACGTCGCTGTCGTTTGATTTGCAAGCCACTGCTTCACATCGGCCGGCGCATCGCGGTCGAGCAGGCAGTACGCCCACATCTCGACCTCGCCAACTCCCTTCGGATGGATAACCCGCAGGCTGTTCACGATCGGAACCATCCCGAAATTCGGCCACACCGCGCCGTGTATGATGCTCATGTGCGAGCGCTGCCGTCCCAGCCGCTCGGCAATTTCATCCTGGACGCGGAGCAGGTAGTCGGTCACGTGCCTGGGACGCGGAAAGCCCGCCGTGGCCAGCAACTGTTCCGGCGTCATCTCGTCGGGAAAAATATTGACGCCCACTCCGTGGCCCAGCATCGGACGAATTTCGCGCGCGTAAGGAAGCGGTGCCGCACGCATGCTGCCGGGTAGATCGGGAAAGTTCGATCCGTGCGCAAAGCCGACGTGATATTCGTCGCCGCAGTGATTCTCGGCCACAATCTTCCAGTTGGCGGCGATACGCCATCGCTGCGGCCCCAGAAGCTCGGTGCCGCCTAAACGCCGATCGAGAATGATGTCCAGGTACCAGGCCATGTCGCCGAGGAAATCCGAAAGTGGCGGCGCATCGGGATCGAAATTGCCGAAGATGAGTCCCTTGTACGTATCGACGCGCGCGACCGGAACGAGTCCCCAGCGCGGCTTGTCGAGTTCGTTGTAATAAAGGGTGGCTTGTCCCGGTACTCCCAGCAGCGCGCCGTGCGACGCGTAAACCCATCCGTGATAGCGGCATTGGAAGCTATGCGCGACGCCCCGATCCTGCTGGCATAGCTGGAACCCGCGATGCCGGCATGCGTTCAGATGCGCATGGATTTCACCGTCACGGTCGCGGGTGACCAGCACCGACTCCTCTCCCATATTGGTGCGCAGAAACGCGCCCGGAACCGGCAGTTGCGAGACGTGGCCTAGAAGAAGCCATGAGCGGCCGAAGATACGCTGCTGCTCCAGATCATATAGGACCGAATCGGAGAATATCTCGGGGCTGACCCACGCCGCATCGGCGGCTACGTAGTCAGAATGGCTCATCGATGGACTCCTGTTTACTCATCCCGGCTATCGAAGAAAAGGATGGCGCAGTGACTTGACACTGTCAAGTCTATTGCGCCGATTCATCTGAATCTCGGGGATGCGTCGATAAATTTGACAGGCACCCTACGCGCCGGATAACTTGGATTGTGCACCGCGCGATTTCCCAAAATACTGGAGAACGCCTCTGAGCGATGAAGCGGTAATCGCCGTCGTTCCGGCGCGCTATGGATCGACACGTCTGCCCGCCAAGGCGCTGGCGGAGATCGACGGTGTCCCGATGGTGGTGCGGGTGTGGCGGCAGATTTCGGGCGCGAGCGTGATCGACCGCGCGATCGTCGCAACCGACGACGAACGGATCGCGAGCGTGGTTCGCAATGCAGGCGGGGAGGCGATGATGACCTCGCCGTCGCATCCAAGCGGCACCGACCGAATCGCGGAAGTGGCTCAGAAGGTCAGAGCAGGCGTCTATATCAACGTCCAGGGCGATTTGCCGTTCATGAATCCCGCCGACCTCGACGGGCTTGCGGCGCCGATGCTTGCGGAGCGGTCGCTCAAGATGGCGACTCTTGCGACGCCGATCATCAATGATGACGAATGGAAAAATCCCAACGTGGTGAAGGTGGTATGCGCGGCCAATGGCGACGCGCTCTATTTCTCGCGCGCATCGATTCCGTGCTCGCGCGATGGCGGCAAATTTGCGCCGGTCGCGCTGCGGCATATCGGGGTGTATGCGTATCGGCGCGACTTTCTGCTCAGTTTCGCTTCCATGCGGCAGGGAGTGCTGGAACGCATAGAGAAGCTGGAGCAATTGCGCGCGCTTGAGAACGGAGTCGCGATTCGAGTGGTTGCTTCCGTAGCGCCATCGCTTGAGGTAGATACAGCCGAGGACTTGGCGAGAGCGCGCGCCAGAGCGGCGTCATCAGAGCAGGGGAAGCAGGGAGGGTAAGGTGGAACGAGGCAAAACCAAGTTCGTCATCGTTACCGGCGGCGTGGTATCTTCACTGGGGAAAGGCCTTTCCGCCGCTTCGCTCGGCGCGCTGCTCGAAGCGCGCGGACTCAACGTGACGCTGCTCAAGATGGATCCATATATCAACGTGGATCCCGGCACGATGAGTCCGACGCAGCACGGCGAGGTGTTCGTGACCGACGACGGCGCCGAGACCGATCTCGATCTCGGTCATTACGAGCGCTTCGTGCACACCACGATGGGCCGGCGCAACAACTGCACCACCGGCCAGATTTACGACACCGTTATCCAGAAAGAACGACGCGGCGATTACCTGGGCGTGACCGTGCAGGTGATTCCGCATATCACGGATGAGATCAAGCGCCGAATCGTCGCAGCGTCCGAGGGCGCCGACCTCTGCATCGTCGAGATCGGCGGGACTGTCGGCGATATCGAAAGCCTGCCGTTCCTCGAGGCGGTCCGCGAGTTTCGATGGGATCTGGGCCGCGAGAACGTGCTGTATGTGCATCTGACGCTGGTCCCGTTTATACCCACCGCGGGCGAGGTCAAAACCAAGCCCACCCAGCACAGCGTGAAGGAATTGACCGGGCTGGGAATTCAGCCGGATATCCTGCTGTGCCGATGCGATCGTCCGCTCGACAAGAAAGTCAAAGGCAAAATCGCTCACTTCTGCAACGTTGAGGAAAATTGCGTCATCGCGGCGTCGGATGCGCCTACGATCTATGAAGTCCCGCTCAGGTTCCATGAGGAGGGCTTCGATCAGCGCGTATGCGAGAAACTGAACATCTGGACCGGCGCGCCGAACCTCGCAAAGTGGCGGCGGGTGGTCAAAACCGCGCAAAATCCCAGGACCCAGGTCAATGTCGCGATCGTCGGCAAGTATGTCGACCTGGCTGATTCATACAAAAGCCTGCACGAGGCGATTGCGCATGGAGCGATTGCCAACGAAGCCAAGGTCGCGATTGATTACGTTGATTCGGAGGACCTGGAGAAGCAGAACCCCGCAGAGCGCCTGGCGGCCGCCGACGCGATCATCGTTCCGGGCGGCTTTGGCGAGCGTGGCACTGAGGGCAAGATCCGTGCGGTGCGTTATGCGCGCGAAACCGGCGTGCCGATTCTCGGGATTTGCTACGGCTTGCACATGATGGTGATCGAAGCGGCGCGCGACCTGCTCGGACTAAAACGTGCCAACTCGCGCGAGATCGCCTCCGATACGCCCGACCCGGTGATCGACATCATGGATTCGCAAAAGGATGTCGCCAACAAAGGCGGTACGATGCGCCTGGGCGCGTGGCCATGCATGATCGAGCCGGGTTCGCTTGCTGCCTCGCTCTATCGGCGCGGGCGAATCAGCGAGCGCCATCGCCATCGTTACGAGGTGAACAACGATTATCGCGAACGGCTCGAGAAAGCCGGGCTGATCGCGACCGGCACCTCTCCTGACGGCAGATTGGTCGAAATCATGGAGCTCAAGGGTCATCCGTGGTTCTTGGGCTGTCAGTTCCATCCGGAATTGAAGTCGCGCCCGCTTGATTGCCATCCGCTGTTTCGCGGCCTGATTCGCGCCGCGGTGCAGCGCCGCGCGCAGAGCGGACGCAAGCGCGCGACCGTAAGGGAGCTTCGGTCCGCATCGTGAAGGTGGCGCGGGTCAGGGCGGGCGACGCGGTCTTCGGAGCCGATAAGCTGGTCCTGATCTCGGGACCGTGCGTTATTGAGAGCGAGGACTCAGCGCTCAGGCATGCGGAAAGGATCGCGGACGCCGCGCGCCGCGCGGATTTTCCTTACGTATTCAAATCGTCATTCGACAAGGCTAATCGCATCAGCGCCAAGTCCTTTCGCGGTCCGGGGCTGGAGCGCGGCCTGGAAATCCTTGCGCGCGTAAAGCGCGAAATCGGCGTCGCAATACTGACAGATATTCACGAGCCGGAGCAGGCGAAATCCGCGGCGGAGGTCGCTGACATCCTGCAGATTCCGGCGCTCCTGTCCCGGCAGACGGATCTGATAGTTGCGGCGGCAAAGACCGGGCAGGTGGTAAATATCAAGAAAGGCCAGTTCCTCTCGCCGTGGGACATGCGCTTTGCAATCGAGAAGGCAACGGAAGCCGGAAGCGAGCGCGTCATACTGACTGAACGTGGGTTCAGCTTTGGCTACAACAACCTGGTGACCGATCCACGAGCCCTCGCGATCATGCGAAGCTTCGGATATCCGGTGGTATTTGATGCGACCCATTCCGCGCAACTGCCCGGTGCGGGCGGAGGCAAATCGGGCGGACAGCGCGAATTTGTCGCGCCACTTGCACGCGCGGCTACGGCGGTCGGAATCGACGGTATCTTCATGGAAGTGCACGAGGACCCCGACCACGCGCTCAGCGACGGGCCTAACTCATTTCGCCTCGCCGATCTGCCGGCGCTGCTCGACAATTTGCGCCGGATTCATGAATGCACCGCCGCCGCGCGTAGCTGATCCGGCGACTTTGTTTACACACCCGTGCGACTCCTGAGCGGGCGTAAATGCTCGCGAAATCGGTATCGCACAGATGCTTGGTTTACTTGAAAAATTCCCCTTGATACCGTGGACCTACGTGGGAATCCGGAGAGGTTGATGAGCCCGAAGCGGATCGCCAAAGTGCTGGCGGGTTTTGGAGCGGTCGCGCTCGCCGTGCTCCTGGTTGTCACGATTTACGTCGTCCGCCATCGCAACGACGTTCAGTCACTCCAGAAGGTCGCATCGGTTCTGCCCAACTCGCTCCTCCATGCCAGGAATTTCCATTGGACTCAGATGAAGGCGGGTCAGATGCAGTGGGTGCTTACAGCCTCGGATGCAAGCTACTCCGTCGATCGCACCGCTATCACGCTCAAAGACGCGAACCTCGCGATGGTTTCGCAGGATGGCAAGCCGGTGAATGTGACCGCGCCGCGTGCGATCCTGTTCTTGAAAGGGAACCATCCCTCGCGCGCCGACTTAAGCGGCGGGACAAGAATCCGCTACGGAGACTTTGTGCTGTCTACCGACTCGATGACTTTTCAGCCCGATGCTGACAAAGTTGAAGCTGATGGGCTCGTCACGGTTGAGGGGCAGGGCGTCAAGGTGACAGGAGTGGGATTGACCGGCAGCCCGAAGAACCGGGTGTTCGAGTTGCATCAGCAGGTCAGTACCGAGATTCAGCCGAGAAACCAGAGTGCTAAGCCGAAAAAGAGCTGAACGGCGCAATGCCGGTTTGTTTACACCGCTTCGCTTTGCCGGCGCATTGGCGGTTCTCGCAGCGGGGATGATCGCGCTGACCCTCGGCGGGCACGCACGTGCCCAGAGCACCGAAAACGCGATTGGTGATACGATTCGCAGCGCCAGCGGTAGTTCATCGGCGCCTGCCGCCGCATCCTCAAACACGGCGAATGTCGTTAATGAATTCGATGAAGGCGGCGACTCCATCACCGTGGTTGGCGGGGCGCCATCGGGTGAAACGTCTTCTTCGTCGGATAACGGTGCGCCAGTTGCCGCTTCGGCCGCTTCAACACCGCAGGCGCCGGAGGCAGCAGCAGAACTATCTCCCGCGCCGGCTGCGGCGGCTGAGACTTCCGCTATGGCACCGGTCACAAGTGCACCAGCGGAGAGTTCTGCTGCGCCGGCTGGCGCAAGTGCGCCCTCTGAAAGTGCGCCCGCTGAGACTTCCGCCGCGCCGCCGGTCGCGAGCACGTCCGCGCCTGCTTTGTCGAATCCAAATGCTAACTGGGCCCCGCCCGGGTCGAGCACAGAGAACGCGAGCCCGACCGTCGCGGCAGCTCCCGCGCCTTCGATCGCGCCGCCGGCACCTGAAGCTGCTGCGAGCACTGCGTCGGCTCCGCCTTCAGAGGCCGCACTATCCACCCCGGCCGCGCCGGCAGGATCGGCTACGGTCGCGCCGCCACCGATCGTCGTGAGTAACGCGCCTACGCTGTCAGCCGCTTCCGCCGACATGCCAGAGGCGCACGCGCCTGCGATTCCGGCTCCCGCGCCCGCGCCTGCATCCGAATCCAGCGCGGCTACTGCGTCCGTCAAAGCTGCGCGCCAGAAGAAAAAGCCCACCCAGGTTGCCTCAGCCGGACCATCGAATGGGCAATCCCAATCTAACGGAGCTTTCGGGGGACTCCAGTTTTCGAATAACAAGGCGCCGATTGATATCAACGCGGACACAATGTCGCTCGACTACAAAGGCAATTGGGTCCTGTTCAAGGGACACGTGAGCGCGGTTCAGGCAACTGGACATCTCACCAGCGACGAGCTTCGCGTCAATTATGGGCAGAACTTCAAAGACGTGAAGGAGATGATCGCGGACGGAAACGTTCGTATCAGTCAGGACACCCGCTGGGCGACTGGCGACCACGCAGTGCTTGATCAGACCAAACACACCGTGGTGCTGACCGGAAGCCCGGTCGTACACGATGGCACCGATCAAATCACCGGCAGAAAAATCACGGTTTATCTGGATAGCGGAAAGAGCGTGGTCGAAGGCGCCCGGGCGGTAATTTTCCCAAAGGCGTCACCTAGTCCGGCCGCGGGTGGGGCGCAGGCCACCAATCACTGACGCATCGGCCTATGGCGCTTGAGGTAAAACTCGGTCAGAACCTGCAACTCCGCCAGCAACTGGTGATGACACCCCAGTTGCAGCAAGCGATCAAGATTCTGCAACTTTCGCTTCCGGAACTGGAAACCATCGTGCAGACCGAGCTCGAGCAGAATCCGATGCTCGAGCCGCTCGATCAGAGTCCGGCCGAGGCCGCTGGCGATACGCCGGTTCCGGATCAGGACAGCGAACCGCCGGAGCCAGATCATGCCGAGCCCGAGGTTTCAGCTTCCGACGATCCGATCGATGACTGGGAGCCGGGTGCGGGTGCTCCCGAGGAGCCCATACGAGCCCTCGAAACCGACGCGCATGACGCTGCGATCGAGATGCGCGAGAACGACGGTCTCGAGAAGCTGGACTGGCGCGAATATCTGGAGACCTACTCGAACAATTGGCAGGAAAGTACGCCGCCCGACAACGACGACGACCATCGCAGCGCGCTTGAGAATTCCACTACCAGGCGCAAGACCCTGGAAGAACATCTGCAGTGGCAGCTCAGGATGTCGAACCTGAGCGAGGCCGACCAACTTATTGGCGCAAGCATCGTCTACAATCTGAACGACGACGGATACCTGGAAACTCCGCTTAATGAGCTGGCCGCGCAACTGGAAACCGATCCGGAAAACGTGGAACGAGTTCTAAAACGCGTTCAGCGACTCGATCCGCCCGGAGTCGCGGCGCGCGACCTGCGCGAATGCCTGCTGCTTCAGCTTGAGGCGCTCGGGATGGAGGAATCGCTCGCGGCACACATCGTCCGGGACCATCTGGACCTGCTGGAAAAGCATCGCTACGGCGAAATTGCCAAGCAGCTTTCGGTAAGCGTGGAGATGGTTGGGCAGGCGCACAAGGTGATTGCGCTGTTGGAGCCGAAGCCCGGCCGGGATTACGGCGGGGCGGAGCCGACCTACGTGGTTCCCGACGTTTACATCCACAAGCTCGGTGATGATTACACGGTCACCCTCAATCGCGACGCAGTGCCGCGACTCAGAATAGCGGGCTATTACCAGCGGGTGATGAACGACGAGAATTCGGCGCCGGAAACCCGCGAATACCTGCAGGAGCGGCTGCGATCGGCCAAGTGGCTGGTCAAATCGATCTATCAGCGTCAGCAGACGATCTTCAAAGTCGCGAATTCCATAATCAAGTTTCAACGCGCGTTCTTCGATCACGGCATAAGCCATCTAAAGCCGCTGGTGCTCAAGGACGTTGCGGAAGACATCGGGATGCACGAATCCACCATCAGCCGCGCCACCGCCAACAAGTACGCGCATACTCCGCAGGGGATCTTCGAGCTGAAGTTCTTCTTCACCTCGGGGGTGAAGGCTTCGACCGGAGAGGACGTCAGCGCCGAGACAGTCAAAGAAAAAATCCGCGGACTCGTAGCCGCCGAAGAGCCGAAAAATCCATTGTCGGATCAGGCGATCGCCGAGATGCTGCGCGCCAAGCAGATCAATATTGCCCGGCGCACGGTCGCCAAGTACCGGCAGGCGCTCGGGATCCTGCCGTCGGCGAATCGCAAGCAGGTCGGATGAAGATTGGTCCGGCCGATGCGAGGCAGTATGCAAAACAAGCAAGCACGAGGAAAACGGACTCGCGCGGCAGCGCGAAAATCGCGGCGTTCGGCGCGTCTCAACGGAACCGCTCTCACTACCGTGACGGTGACTTTCCGCCACGTCGAGCCGACTGAGCCAATCAGGCTATATGCCGAGCGCAAGCTTGGCCATCTGGGTAGATACGCGAAGCGCGCCTGCAACGCGCACCTGATCCTGGAGGTTGACAAATATCGGCATCGCGGCGAAGTTACTGTGAAATCTGGGAGCATTTCCGCGACCGCTGAACAGGAATCCAGCGACTTGTACTCGGTCATCGATCTGCTGGTGGACAAAGTCATAGGACAATTGAAGCGGCATCTGGGAAAAATCAACACGCGCAGGGCACATGCCGTTTCAACCGGCGAGCTGCTGAGCGAAACCGAAGAGAATCTGGATCAGGAGCGCTAGCGCCAGCGCGCCGCGAAGCTTCACGATAAGCGGGTCCGCGGTCGGCGCGCGTACATCGCGCGACCCGTATCGAATGACAGCGGCAGCGCCAACAGCGCAAAATTAATGAAAATAACCGAAATTCTGACTCCCGAGATGGTGGTGCCTGAACTGCGGGGCAATAGCAAAGCCGAAATTTTGCGCGAGCTCGCCGGAGTGCTCGCCGACAAGCATAAGGAACTGAAGGCCGATGAACTTGCCGCGGTGCTCGCCGAGCGCGAGCGGCTCGGATCGACCGCGATCGGCGACGGAATCGCGATTCCGCACGGCAAGCTGCACGGGGTGGCCAAAATTCTTGGCGCCTTCGGACGCCGTCGCGAGGGCGTGGATTTCGAATCGCTGGACGGAAATCCAACCCAGCTTTTTTTCGCCCTCATTGCTCCCGAAGATTCCGCAAGCCTTCACCTCAAAGCGCTCGCGCGCGTTTCGCGCCTGCTCAAGGACGAGACCTTTCGCACGCACCTGATCGCTGCGCCCAGCGCGGCGGAGATTTTCCGGCTGATTAAAGACGAGGACGCGAAGTACTGACTGTCTCGGTTGCGGGGCACAAACTTTAGATGGCAGAGGCTCTAGACACCGCGTCCGGCAAGCCGCGCCTGGTAATCGTAACCGGTGTTTCAGGGTCGGGGCGCGCTTCGGCCATGCGCGTGCTTGAGGACCTCGACTTCTACTGTGTGGATAATCTGCCGGTCGCGCTTGCGCCCGAGGTGCTGCGCCTGGCTTCGGGTCTCGACCAGCGCCTGGCCGGGGTCGCGCTTGGAATCGACGCGCGGGAGCGGCTGTTTTTCCCGCAGTGGCCGAAGATCCTGACCGGACTTGAGCGCGAGGGCGTTCGCCCGGAAATAATTTTCCTCGACGCCGCCGATGACGTGCTTGCGCGCCGCTATTCCGAATCCCGCCGGCCCCATCCCTTGGCGGAGCACGGATCCACGGTTGCGGAGAGCATCGCACGCGAGCGGCTTGCACTTGCCGAAATACGCGAGCGCGCCAGCCGCGTCATCGACACCACCACTCTGACGGTGCACGAGCTGCGCGAGGTCGTGACCGCCGCGGTCCTGGGAGCCGCGCCGGGTTCGAGAATGGCGATCTCGGTCGCGTCCTTTGGCTACAAGTACGGCGTGCCGGTCGGAATGGATATCGTCCTCGATGTGAGATTCATTCCGAACCCTTACTTCGTGCCCGAGCTTGCTCCACTGATGGGAACCGCACCCGAAGTGACGCAGTACGTGATGGCGCAGGAGGAATCGAAGCAGTTTATCGAGGAGGCGGCGCGCCTGCTTGATTTTCTGATTCCGCTCTACCGGCGCGAGGGCAAGAGCTATCTCACGGTGGGGCTGGGATGCACCGGCGGAAGGCATCGTTCGCCGGTTCTGGCACGCGCGCTTGCGGAGCGGCTGGAGCGCGGCGGCTTCAAAGTAACCGTGCGCGACTACCATATGCAGCGGTAGCGGCGCGGCAGCGCGGTCAATTCATGATCGATCCTGCGTCCACGTTAAGTGTCTGCCCGGTCATCGCGCCTGACGCGTCGGAGGCAAGGAACAGCGATACCCGCGCCACCTCAGCCTCGGTCGCCATCCGATTCATCGCCGCCTGCGCGAGAAATTGATTGCGCACCTGCTCGTAGGGCAGCTTCAGGGCATCCGCGCGCGCGTGCATCACCCGCTCGATACGGTCGCCGGCGATCGCGCCGGGACAGATACAGTTGCATCGAATACCGCGCGATCCCCATTCGCCCGCGATCGTCTGAGTAAGACCGATCATCGCCCATTTCGAGGCCGCGTATGGCGATCGCATCGGATAGCCGCGACGGCCCGCGCCCGAGGAAATGTTCAGTATGTTCCCTGAGCGCTGCTTGTCCATCACCGGCAGCACCGCGCGAGAGGCAAGCCAGGTGCCGGTCAGGTCGATATCGATGGTTTTCCTGCCACTCTGCGAGCGACATATCGGTAATCCGCTTGGTCGGTCCCGAAATTCCGGCGTTGTTGACCAGGATGTCGATGCGACCGCCGAAGGTCTTAAGCGTCTCCTCTGCCATTCGCGCACAGTGCGCTTCTTTCGATACATCGGTTTCGACGAAGGCGACATCCGCGCCGAGTTGCTTGAGCGCGGCCACGGTCTCGCGCATCGGAGTCACGGTGCGCGCCGCAATCATGATCTTTGCGCCGGCGCGTGCATAAGCGAGCGCGATCTCTTTGCCGATTCCGTATCCGCCGCCGGTGATTATCGCGACCCGGTCCTTCAATTCATTCATAGTCGGAGTTTCCTTTGGCCGCTTGTCAACGGCGCGGCTCGAATTTTTCACTTTAGTTCCACCGCGTTCACGTCACAAACTGATAAGAGGGGCGTGCTTGTCACAAGCGCGCGGGGGCCAATATCATGAGATACCTCAGATGGCAGCGGTAATCCCGATCGGAAGTCCTGCCGGAAAGCCGCGCGGAAAAAGCCCGCTCTGGCTCAACGTGCTCAAGGCGCTAATCGTGCTCCTCCTGGTGGGCGGTTCGATATGGCTTCTGTTCACGCACGCTGAATATTTCAAGGATCCGAAACAGATAAAGGTTGAGGTTCTGCACGCCGGGATGTGGGCGCCGCTCGTCTACGTCCTGCTGTATGCGGTCGGTCCTTCATTCCTGGTTCCCGGCGCGGTGATGACGATTGCGGGCGGACTCGCGTTCGGAACCTGGTGGGGTTCGCTCTACTCGCTCATCGGCGCGGATATCGGCGCGGTAGTCGCTTTCGGGGCGGGGCGGTTTTTAGGCAAGGCATTCGTGCAGCGAATTGTCGGAGAGCGTTTCCACAAGACCATGAACCGGATCGCGAAGAACGGCTTCGTGATCACGCTTTACCTCAGGATCGTTCCGGTCATCCCGTACAACGCGCTGAATCTGCTGGCCGGAGCATCGCCAATCCGGTTCCGAGATTATTTCTGGGCCAGCATGATCGGGATGGTGCCGGGGACGATTCTGTTCGCGTTCCTCGGCGACGCGTTGTGGCATCCGCTGTCGCTGCGCTTCGTGGTTGCGGTTCTGCTAATCGCGGCGTCGGTCGGATGCGGCGAGATATGGCGACGATGGTCGGCGATCAAGCTTGACGTCTAGCGCGTCGCCGCTGCGCGCTAGTGGGTCGCGTGCGAGCGGCCGTTTTGCTGAGTGATCTCGTGGACCACCGCCTGAAGCGGCTTCATCGCGCGTGGAAACCACCACGCTGCCGCCAGTCCGATAATTGTTAGCGCGAAGCAGATTTCGGCGAATAGGTCGCCGACGATCGTGTACAAGGTGCGCACCGGCCGCCACTTGACAACTCCGATTTCGCTTTCGCGCTCGAATATCGGCGTGCGCTCGGTGATCTCTCCGGCCGGACTGATGACGGCGCTGATACCCGTGTTCGCGTCCCGAATCATCGGCACCTTGGTCTCCGCCGATCTGAGCGCCGCCATCGCTAGGGTCTGATAAGGCGCGGAGCTCTCGCCGTACCACGCGTCATTGGTGATGTTGACCAGGATATCGGCGCCGCCGTCGACCTCGCGGCGAGTCAGGTCGGGAAAGATGCTCTCGTAGCAGATCAGCACGCCCAGCTTTGCGCCCTTCAGCGGGAACAGCGTCGGATGCGTGCCGGCGAACATGTCGCCGAAGCCGGGCACCACTCGGTTCACGATGAATCCCAGCACTGCGCGAAACGGCACGTACTCGCCAAACGGCACGAGCTGCATCTTGTCATAGTGAGCCACGACCTCGCCTGTGGCGGAAATCAGATAAGCGCGATTATAGAAGCCCATCTTGCCGTCACGCACCGCCAGCGCCGGCGCGCCGAAGAGAATCGGAGTATTCACCGATCGCGCCAGCGCGAGCAGCGCCGATCGATAAGCTGCGTCCGAGGAAAACTCGGGCGGATACTGGTCGGTCGGCTGAAAGAAAAATGCCGCCGCGGCCTCCGGCCAGACAATCACGTCCGCTCCGCGTTTGGCGATTTCCGCGGTTTCGTCCTGATAGATCTTGAAGCTCTTGGGCAGAAAGTTCGGATCCCATTTGAGCGACTGGGGAATATCCGCCTGCACCATCGCCGCCCTGATTGTCCCGACCGCGGCTGCATGTCTCAGCTCGCTGGTGCGCCAGGTGCCGAACCCGATCGCCAGGATCAGAAGCCCGGTCAGCACCGAAAGGCTGAGCGCC
Source organism: Candidatus Binataceae bacterium (assembly GCA_030041155.1). GTDB lineage: Bacteria > Desulfobacterota > Binatia > Binatales > Binataceae > JBARDN01. Next base: position 22,116 of record JASHOJ010000090.1, read on the forward strand.
TGCACGCGAAAATGGCCGCGGCGCAAAAGCACCATGTACACTACCGCGTTAAAGAACAGGATCAGCGCGGAAATCCCATACACGCCGGTGAATTCGGCGAACTGGATAAGCTGGATATACTGATAGGCGGTATATCCAACCAGGTTCCACGGAAATCCGATCGGAAAGTAGGTCCGCACCCACTCCAGCGCCACCCACGCGATCGGCATCGTCACTACGATTGGAATTCTGAGCCGCCGCGCCGCCAACTCGCCCGCCCAAATCGCCGCGCCCGAGTACACCGCCATCACCGCGGCGAGCAGCATCATCGGCAGCAACGCGAACTCGATTCGCACGTGCGCGAAATCGTGCAGCGGAACCACGATCCAGTACATCGAGACGATAAAGCCCGCAAAGCCAGCAAGCCATGCCCAGCCGAATACCCGCCCCAGCGTTTCCCCTTCGACCGCATAAAACAGCGGCACAAACGCGACCCACGCGAGCAGGCCGATATCAAACTTCGGAAATGACAGCCCGAGCGCGAGTCCGCTCGCCAGGCATAGCGCGAACTTGTTTACGAATTTCGACGACAGCATGCTCAGCTACCAAACAGTTCGCGCAGCGGAATCACTCCCGCACACGGGGGATGGCCGTCGAAGTGGTCGTAAATAACGTCCACGTCGCTCCGGGTTTCCACCAGCGCCGCGGTTGCGAAGGTCTCGAGCTTCAGGTCGCCGCCAATCCGCCATTCGCGTTCGTAACTCCAGTCGACGGGCGGCGTGCGGCTGAGCTCAAGGCTGACCACCCGCCAATATTCGCTCGGCGCGACCGTCCTGCGCGCTTCGCTCCACGGCATGTAGATGACCGGCCTCGCCCCTATCTTGAAAGCATAGCGCCGGTTGACCGCGATTCCGAAGGGTTCATAGCGGCGCCGGTTTTCGCGCACCAGCAAGGTGCTCAGATCCTTGAGCGGCAGGTCGAACAGGCACACTGCGTGCTTGCCGCCGCGGATCATGCGGCGTCCGCCGCTAATCAGGCGCTGGTCGAGAATCGAGATGAGGTTATCCATCGCGCTGCCGCTTCTCGAGGCTCTGGTGAAATGCGTCAGCATCGCGCCCGCCGCCATGTCAACGCCGCTCTTCATCGCACCCGGCTCCTGATCGGCGTGCGCCTGCGTTTTTCAATCGGCTCTGCGCCCGCTTTTCTCATCCGCCGCTCAACCGCGGCTCTCACTTGCCGCTCGCGCGCGAACATCCGGCGCGCTTCGGCGGCAGATCGTTCGTGATCGTAACCGGCCAGGTGCAGCACTCCGTGAATCAGCAGGGCGCACAGGTGCCCGGATAAGCTAATGCCCAACTCGCGCGATTGGCGCAGAGCGGTATCTATTGAGATTACCACATCGCCGAGCGTCTCCGGCGGCGAATCGACAATTGAGGCGAGTCCGGGCGGCGGCGCACCCGGCGTTTCGACTTGCGAGAACGACAGCACGTCGGTCGGCTGATCCTTGCCGCGATAGTCGCGGTTGAGTTTACGAATCGCGGCGTCATCCACGATCACGATCGACAATTCGCAGCGCGAAAGTCCCATCGCGGCCAGCGCGTACATCGCCCGCCGCCTGAGCGCGCGCGAATATCTGCGAGCGCGCGCCGAGCGGACTCTAAGCGCGACCGCCACGCCGGCTATTCCCTGGATTTGCCGTTATCGGACGAGAAGCTGGCCCCTTCGCCGCTGAACGATTCGTACGCGGTAATAACCGCCGACACCAGCCGATGCCGCACCACGTCGCGATCGGTGAAATACACAAACCTGATGCCCTGGGTGCTCGCCAGAACCGTGCGCGCTTCCTTGAGGCCCGATAGTTTTCCGCTCGGCAGGTCGATCTGCGTGATGTCTCCGGTGACGACCGCCTTGGAGTTGTAGCCCATCCGGGTCAGGAACATTTTCATCTGTTCCGAGGTCGTGTTCTGCGCTTCGTCCAGAATAATGAAGGAGTCGTTCAGGGTGCGCCCGCGCATGAATGCGAGCGGCGCAACCTCGATCGTGCCGCGCTCCAGCATCCGGCGTGCGCGGTCGAAATCAACCATGTCATGCAGCGCGTCGTAAAGCGGCCGGAGATACGGGTTCACCTTTTCCGCCAGGTCACCGGGCAGAAAGCCGAGCTTCTCGCCCGCTTCAACCGCGGGTCTGCACAAAACCATCCGTGTGACCTGATTCTTCATCAGCGCCGCCAGCGCCATCGCCATCGCCAAATAAGTCTTGCCGGTCCCGGCCGGGCCGATTCCGAACACGATATCGAAGTGGCGAATCGCGTCGATGTAGGCCTTCTGATTCAGCGACTTGGGCGAGATGACGCGCTTGTGCGCCGACACGTAAACCGTGTCGAGAAAAATATCCTTGAGATCGGCGTTGCGGTCGCCGCGCAGAATCCTGAGCGCATATTCGACATCGCTCGGATAAATCGGATAGCCGTGCTTCAGCAGGTCATAAAGTTCGCCCAGCACCTTGCCGGCAAGCGACTGTTCGGCAAGCGGGCCGGAAATCTTAAGGACCGTTCCCGCGCCGCTGATCCGCACTCCCAGCGCGCCTTCGAGCGTGCGCAGGTGCGCGTCATGCTGACCGAGTAAATCGGTGAAGAGACGCGGATCGTCGAAGTGAAGTTCGAGCGAGTCTCCGTGAGCTAATTCTGAAATCGGATGGCCTCTGGCATCGCTGATTGTCGTTCGCGCCGTGCTACGCACGCGGGCTCCACTCATCCTATTCCATTGCCGCCGCGATGTGAATTCCGCCGCATCACTTGAGCAACTGCGCGACCGCCGCGAGCGCTTCATCCAGCCGGGACGCGTCACGCCCGCCCGCCTGTGCAAGGTCGGGACGTCCGCCGCCGCTGCCGCCGATAATCGGCGCTATCCGCTTGATAATCTCGCCCGCCTTGATCCGTCCGGTTAAATCCGCGGTGACCGCGACCAAAAGCGCGGCCTTGCCGTCGCCCGAGTCGGAGCCGAGCGCGATAACGCTGCTTGGGTATTTTTGCCGCAGCCGATCCGCCATCTCGCGCAGCGTGCGCGGATCCACTCCGTCGGCGCGGCGCGTCACGAGCCTGATTCCCTCGATTTCGCGAACGGATTCGGCGCTCGTGGCGCCGCCGCCTCCGCTTGCGAGCTTCTGCTCGAGCGCGCGCAGCTTTTTCTCGAGTTCCTTTTCGCGCGCCAGCAATTTTTCCAGCCGATCGACCGCGGTCGCGTCACCCGCGCCAAGCCGCGATGCGAGTTCATCCAGGATATTTTCCTGGCGCCGCACCGATTCGAGCGCGCCCTGTCCGGTCACCGCCTCGATTCGCCTGACGCCGGATGCGACACCGGACTCCGCTTCGAGCCGGAACAGGCCTACGTCTCCGGTCCGCGACACGTGCGTGCCGCCGCAGAGTTCGACTGAAAAATCGCCCATCCTAACTACCCGCACAACGTCGCCGTACTTGTCGCCAAAGAACGCGAGCGCGCCCGCTTTGATCGCGTCGTCGTACGCCATCTCCTCTACCGTGACGGCGGCGTTTTCGCGAATACGGGCGTTGATTTCCTCTTCGATCGTCAAAAGATTCGATTCGCCGACCGGCCCCTGATGAGCGAAATCGAAGCGCAGGCGATCGGGCGAGACCAGCGATCCCGCCTGATGCACGCTGGTTCCGAGCACGTCGCGCAGCGCGTAGTGCAGAATGTGGGTCGCGGAATGGTTCAGCACCGCGGCATCGCGCCGCATCCGATCGACTTTAAGCCGCACCGGTTTGCCGCGCTCGAAATCGCGCGCATCGCCTCTGAGTATCCGCCCAATATGGACAATCGAGCCTTCGGCCTTGCGCGTATCGATAATCTCCGCGAGCGCTCCTGAAGCGGACTCTATAACTCCACGATCTCCGACCTGGCCGCCGCCCTCGGGATAAAAGGGAGTCTCTGCGACCACAATTGCGATATTTCCGTCGCCATTTCCGCTTGCGGCAAGAATCTCGGACTCGCCTTCGTAGCGATGATACCCGACAAACCGCGATGCGGTCCCTTTGGCGACCGACAGCTCCGCGCCTACGCCGTCTTCCTTGCGCGCGGCGCGCGCCCGATCGCGCTGCTCTTCCATCAGCCGGTCAAATTCAGCGGTATCAACCGTTATCGCGTCGGCGCGCAGAACGTCTTCGGTTAAATCGAGAGGAAATCCATACGTATCATAGAGCTTGAACGCGACCTCGCCCGAAAGCGTATGCGACCCGCTTTTCGCAAGGCGCGCGCGCTCCTGTTCGATCAGTTCAAGCCCCCGGTCCAGCGTCTCGCCGAAGCGCGCTTCCTCTTCGGTCACGAGCTTTGCTATGTGCGCCGCGTGCTCTGTCAATTCCGGATATGCCGCGCCCATCGCGTCGCGCACGCCATCGCACACGCCGGCCAGAAACGGCGAATGGATTCCCAGATAGCGCCCGTGCCTCGCCGCGCGCCGGATTACTCGGCGCAGAACGTACTCCCGGTCGCTGTTGCCTGGTGTCAGGCCCTCGGCGAGCAGAAACGCAATAGTGCGCGCGTGATCGGCGATCGCGCGAAACGAAACGTCGGTCTCTGCGTTGTGGCCGTACCGCGACCCGGAGCCCAATTCGCGCGCCGCTTGGCTGATCTTCGCGATAATTGTCTGGAACAAGTCGATATCGTAATCGCCGAGCACCTTGCCGGTCTCAAGGCTCTGCAGCGCCGCCGCGATCCGTTCCAAGCCCGTACCGGTATCGACGTGCTTCTTCGGCAGCGGATTAAGCCTGCCCGATGCGTCGCGGTTGTACTGAATGAAAACCAGATTCCCCAGCTCGATATAGCGCTCGCATCCGTCAACGTTGACCGCGCATGCGACCCCCGGATGTCCCGCGCCGGAACACGCCGCCGCGCTGCGATCGATGCTGATTTCCGAGTTCGGACCGCATGGCCCGGTCTCGCCCATCTCCCAGAAATTGTCCTTGTCGCCGAAGGAGAGAATCCGATCCGCGGGCAGCACGCCCATCTTGAGCCAGATTTGACGCGATTCGTCGTCATCTTTGTGTACGGTTGCGTAGAGCAGGGCGGGATCGACGCTCCACACTTTCGTGATCAGTTCCCAATGCCACGCGATCGCTTCGGCTTTGTAGTAATCGCCGAACGACCAGTTGCCGAGCATCTCGAAAAACGTGTGATGATAAGTGTCGCGGCCAACGGCCTCCAGGTCGTTGTGCTTGCCCGAGAGACGCAGGCATTTCTGGCAATCGGCGACCCGCAGATGCGCCGGAGTTCTGACTGCGAGGAAATAATCCTTGAACGGCACCATCCCGGCGTTGGTGAACAGAAGCGTCGCGTCGCCCTTGGGGATTAAAGAGAACGACGGCACAATCGTATGCCCGCGTTCCCTGAAGAAGTCGAGGAAAGATTGACGGATTTTAGCGGTTGTCCATCGCATGGCTCACTTATTTTAGCCAAGCGCGCGGAACCTGCCCACCCGCCCCCGAGGTCGAAGAGCGAGTCGAACGATGCCGCAAGGAAGGCGTCGGAACCTTTCGACTCCGGCCGAAGCGGCCTTCGCTCCAGATGACACAATAACTATATCGGCCGGATGCAGACGCACGGGCTCGCTTCTCGTCGGTGCAGAAGCCTAACCAGCGATCCTTGTCATTCCTGCGCGTCTGAGTTGCCCGGCGCGCGAGGAATCCCGGATCTTAGCGCGCGAAGATCGGGATTCTTCGCGCGGCAGCCACGCGCGAGAATGACAGCACAAGTCAAGCGATAGTATCGATAACGCGGCGGCAGCGTGAGGGTATTTAGGGCGGATAGGTGCGGCAGGTTTGCCGACTTACAGCCTTCCACGGTTAATCGCAGGATCGACCAGAACGACCCTCTTGAAACCTGCCAAATGCCGAGTCAGCATTCTTAGGATGCTTTTGTCCCGACCGCGTACTTGAAGACCCCGCAAACCTCGACGCTTCATTCAAAGCGCTCGTCGGAGAGTTTATCCCGCAACGTCTCCTCGCGTCTCCGCGCCTCAACTTCTCTGCTCAGCCGTAGCTTCTCTTGTGCGACGAACTCAGCAACTGCGATGTCTGGATAATTCTCCAGCTTAGCGAGAAGATTTAAGTTGGTTGACAATCGGGTAGCTACCGATCCACTCCAGGCTCCTCGCGCCAAACGCCTCACGAACTTTTTGAGCACAGCCAATCGGTCGGGTGCATTCTTCAGAAGAAGCAGTGCAACATTCGTCCACACCCGTGTTGGCGTACTCCCCTGTACGAGAAACAACGGTATGACGGTTGCCGCCATGGGATAACGCACGCGGGGTTCTTGCTCACACCAATCGAGGAGACCGTCTTCGGGAATAAACTCAAAGAGGCTTTGGTCGTAACTGTACATGTAATCAACGAAATGAGGTCGAACGCGATGATGAAACTCCGCTCCACCTCCCGACGGGAGCCCTGCAGCGTCCCTGTATACACTGTCAAGCAGGGCGATTGGCTGATTCGTCGCTAGCGCTTGTAAGAGGTGACGATGGTTGAAGAAATGGGTCTTTTGCTCTGACACCGAATATTTTACCTTTTGAAATATCTCCCGGGTAATTGCAGCTCCCTGTTCTCCACTGAGACAGGCCTTTGCGATCGTCTCAAGACGGTGATCTTCGTGTTGGGAATTCTTTTTGATTTCGAGATTGCGCAGAAGCTGGCTTCCGGCGTCTAAAATGTCAGGCGCATGGGGTTTTTTGCTTTGTTTATCTGAATAAAGACGCATGGCCAGTATTTCAAGAGCTGCGCCGAATCCGTCAGGTTTGGCAGCAAGTGCGAGCATTATCTGCTTTAAATCCAGACCGGGAACTTGATCAGGGATTGTGCTCCACGCAAGCACGTCATATCTGCTTGCCGGTGTCATGCCGAGGGCGAGTGAGCGTTTGATGCGGTCCACGCCACTACGATCAAGGCCCACGACACTCTGAAGAAAGGGATACCACTCCGCAAGCTCTTGGCTCAGAACAGCATCATCCAAAAGATCGTCAGAAAGCTGCTGATCTCGTGCACAGATCACGTTCAGAAAACCGCCGAGAACCTGAACGTTTCTATCGCACTGGTTTGTAATTGCTAGCCTGTTGACCAACTTGTTCCAGATCGATCTAGGATCTGAGGTGCCCTCCGCCAATCCTCGTCCGAGAGCAGGCAAAAGACGGCCCGTTCGGCTAACCAACTCCCGCGACAGTTCGTCAAAGGCAGCCTCATCTTTAGCTAAGATTTTGCCAAGATTCTGCGCGATAGTCTGGTTCTTTCTTATCGCCTCAGCACCACCAACGCTGCGCCTAGCTTCACTGTCGACCGGCTTATACTCAGGATCGCCAAGATCTATCTCGGTCAGAGAGTCGCAAAGCGTGATCGCACGTACTCTCTGCGCGAGGCTTGCCGGCCGAAGATGGGTTTCCAATGAAGACAGCCGCTCTTCGATTTCTGGCGTAAACTGCTCTCGAAGAACATTCAATGTCTGACGAACAGCGCTCCACCCTTCTGGCCAGAATTGCTTTGCTGAGATATCGAGGCACAGCCGCTCGACTTCATCATGGGCTACACTCCAGAGACCGGGGAACTCCTTCGCTATTGCTCCACGTACCAGAGGCGCTATGGGCGAATCGGAACAGACCAACGTTCTAGCGAGACTCAGAACGGAAGTGTACCAATGCCTCAGCTCGGATTCGTTTTGTGGCCAGTAGCCGTAGTCGCGAGAGCGCGCACCGAAATCAAAATGGTAGACCGAAGCAAAGTGCGACACTTCGAGGCCGCTTCAAGAGCTTTCAACCCCAGCTCCCGTCTGCGAATGTTCTGTGAAAGAAGTAGTGGCTCAAGGACGCCCAAGCGTTGCTCAATTGTGGCATGCGTGCCGGAGAGACCCAAATAAAACAGAGATGCGAAAACAGCCGACGCATTCTGCCTATCTTCGCCCTTTTCCGCAAATCTTAGAAGCAGTGCGATGCACCTTTCGAAGAACGGAGCATCATAAGCAAGTGAACGAAGCAAGTGAACATACTCACGCGGACTCGTTAGAACCTTCTCGTCATCAGGTCCTAGCAGGCCACGTTCCAAAGCCGCAAGCGCCGATTCAGGCGCCGCAGGTGCCACGCTGTTAAACATTGCTGAGCCGGTCTCGTCGAGACTGGCAATATTACCTAACCTTCCGCCAGGGCATAACCATCCCTCAACAATTGCGACCGCCTCCTTGCTGTGATGTAAAAAACCAAGTCTTCGAGCTAAAGACCGTGCTAGACGGGGAGCGCCTTCGACGATATTCGATTCAATGACTGAATAAGGAACATTTTGAAGCGCGAGCGAGGCTAATCTATTTGCTACGGCGTGAGGCAACACTGCTCGCCACGCACCCCTAAACTGCACAAGGTCACGACGGCGCAGCTCTGCTGCTCCCCTAAACAACTCTTGAGCACTTTTTCCAATTGTGTGTCCAAGCCTGGCGAGCTCGGCGTGGTCATCGATATCCTCGCCCTGAAATGAGTAAACAAATGAACACGCTTGAGCAACGAGCAAGAGCGATTCATCTTCGGGATGCCTCTGCTGAAAAAGGCGAAACAACAGCTCTTCGTCGGACAACCCAGCGACTGTCTCATGCTTATTTACGGTAGCCGCGAGTGCTATTCCGATACGTGCGTTGCCGCCTGAAAACTCAGCTATGGAACGTGAATCTACGATCGATAAACAGGGAAAGCGGCGCTGAACTAATTTCTCGATCAACCCTGCAGACGCCGGCTCAAGCCTAAACGCCTCCGTACCTTCCGGCTGGTCCTCGCGAATATCGTACTCGATCGTCATCGCGCTGACCGTGCTTCCGTCTGACCGGCACAGTTCTGAGATCCGTCTGTGAAGTTCAGGCGAACAATTGTCGATGACGACGATTGCCCGCGTATGTTCCGCGATGAGATCAGAAACCAGGACCGCGGGCTGCGGATCAGGATCATCTACGATGTTAGTGTAATATGCGAGGTAAGGGTCCAGGCTGTCTTCACCAATACGATCGTCGAAGAGTGCTTGAGCGAGTCTCGTTTTGCCCACGCCTGAGAGGCCGATCAACCGTACGACTTTGCCTTGCTGACGAAGCCGGTCACGTAGTTCCTTGATTCCCTGCAGTACGGAAGAACCGGAAGGTGAACTCGAAGTACGGATGCGAAGGCTCTCATCCAACAAATATTCTGCGTCAACACCGTCTGGTGCATACGCCCTTGGACTGTAGGAACTCCAGCCAGTAATGGCCTTACCAATCCTTTCCCGCACCCAGGTGATCATTCCCGGGTGATCACGTACCCAAGTGGCTAACCTCGCACCGTCGTAGAAATCCAGCTTCAGCATGCCGTTGCCGGCGAGATCACTAACCGCAGCAGCCATCGCTTCACGGCGCTTCCTGAGCGCGCTGTCCGAGGTCGAACTTCCGGAGCAAACGATAATGTATGCGCCTTCCTGATCGACCAACTCCTTAATTACTGGCCTCAGGTGTCCATGCGGACGCATCTCCGCGCGAATAGCCGCGGCATTCATGGTGGATTTCTTCACCTGAAATCCGGTTGCAGGTCTCGGAATGAAACCGTCGATAGCGGTGCCTCGCGGGAACGCGACGCGAACATCAAGGCCGCCATCAGCGGCAGTCTGACTCCCACCCCAAGTCACATAGGATGGCTGCAAGCTATGTCGTTTCGCCACTGACTCGCAAAGGAGGCCCACAAGGTTTCGGAGATCCACATCGCTCAGCAACGCTATGTCATCGCCAGTGATTTCAAATCTTCGAGCCACGGCATCCCCATGTGTACCACTAGGCCTTTAAGTCTTCGAGAGATTAGGTGAGAGTAGCGTGATTTCGCCGCGGGCGATGCGCGCGAGGGTGTCCACGAATAGCGCGTGCTCGACTTCGAGCACGCGCGCAGCGAGCGTGTCCGGCGTATCGTCGGCCACCACGGGCACCTCGCGCTGTGCTATCGCCGGACCCTGATCGTATTCTTCGGTCACAAGATGCACGGTTGCGCCGGTGACCTTCTCGCCGGCTTTCAGCACCGCTTCGTGAACATAACGCCCGTACATCCCGACGCCGCCGAATTTTGGCAGCAACGCGGGATGGATATTCAGCACGCGGCCGTGAAAATGCTTAAGTACACGCGGCCCCAGCTTTTTCATGTATCCCGCCAGCACCACGACATCGACTTCGTGCTCCATAAGCACGCGCAGAATTGCCGCGTCGAGCGCCGTGGGATCGGGATGTGTGTGCGCGCTCAGATGGATTGCGGGCACACCTGCGCGACGCGCCCGCTCGATCACTGGCGCGCTCGAATTGTTGCTGATAAGCACGCGCGGCTCGGCATCCAGCGCGTCGGCGCGGCACGCGTCGAGGATCGCCTGAAAGTTGCTGCCCTCGTGCGAGGCAAGAAAGCCAAGCTTAAGCGCCATCGATTGTAAGCATCGCCGCGCGGCTCGAGTGCCACTGACAGGTCATCCTGAGCCGCAGGCGAAGGATCTCGCGCGGTCCTCCGCGCGTCAAGCGGACAGCGGAATCGATTACGGGCAAAGAGGCCGGGATTCCTCGCGCGTCAGGTGACTCAGACGCGCGGGAATGACACATAAGACGCTAGATCTTCTGGTTGGTCTTGCGCCAGTCCGCGAGGAACCGCTCAAGTCCCATGTCGGTCAGCGGATGATGCAGAATCTGCTTGAGCACCGCGAACGGGACCGTCGCGACATCGGCACCAATCTCAGCCGCGCGCATCAGATGAGTCAGATTGCGTACCGAAGCTACCAGCACCTCGGCCGGGTAGTCATAGTTCGACAGGATCTGGATCATCTGCTCGACAATCTGGAAGCCGTCCTGGCCAATATCGTCGAGCCGTCCGATGAACGGCGACAGATAGGAAGCGCCGCACTTGGCTGCGGCGAGCGCCTGCAGCGGGGTGAAGATCAGGGTTACATTTACCCGGATTCCGCGCTTGGCAAAGGCGCGGGTCGCCTTCAAACCCTCGATTATAAGCGGGCACTTGACGACGATATTGCGATGGATTTTGGCGAGCTTCTCGCCTTCTTCGAGCATCGCAGCCGCTTCGGTCGCGACGACCTCGGCACTAATCGGCCCGTCGACGATATCGCAGATTTCGCGCAGCACCTCGGCATAGGGCCGTCCGGTCTTCGCGATTAGACTTGGATTGGTGGTAACGCCGTCGACCAATCCCCAGCTCGCAGCTTCGCGAATTTCATTTACATCCGCCGTATCGATAAAAAATTTCATCTGGTTAACGCCTCCCGCCTGGCGGTTTGCGGGCGAAGAAGGTCCGCGCGGGCCAGGCTGACGCGGTACGGAGATTTGAGCGACGCCATGATCTCGGAAATCGAATGGTTGAGCTTGGGATGAATTAGTGCGGGCGCCAGCTCGCTCATCGGGGCGAGGACGAAAAGCCGCTCATGGAGTCGCGGATGCGGCACCGTCAGCGTCCGAGTCTCGATGGTCTCCTTGTTAAAGAACAGCAGGTCCAAATCAATTATACGCGGACGGTGTTTTCCGCGCGAAGGCTTTCTGCCGCGCACTCGCTTGCGCCCCATCACGCGCTCGATCGAAAGCAGCCTTCGCATCAGCATCTCGGCGTGAAGATCAGTTTCGACCTCGACCACACCGTTTAAGAACATGCCCTTATAGTCGCCGACCGGTTCAGTTTCGTAGATCGAGGACTGGCGGACCACGCGCGTCTCAGGGATCTGCGCGATCCGCGCGATCGCCTCGCGAAAATTGGCGGCCCTATCACCTAAATTGGAGCCAATTCCGATGAAAGCCCGATTGGGCATCCCCGGGCTACAGCCGAAGCGCCTTCATTCTAGACACCGCCTCCCTCAACCGCTCGCTCGACACTGTGAGTGAAAAGCGAACGAACCCCTCGCCACCCTTGCCGAAGCCGGAGCCGGGCGTGATCACCACTCCCGCCTCTTTCAGGACGCGCTCGGTAAACGACACCGAGCTATAGCCGTTGGGAACCTGTGCCCATACATAGAAGGTCGCACGTGGCAGGGCGCATCCAAGCCCCATCTCGCGCAGCGCTGGAACCAGCAGATCACGCCGTTGTTTGTAGATTGCGCAATACTCGGCGAGCTTGTCGCCGTCCCCGCCTTCAAGAGCGGTAATCGCCGCCTCCTGAATTCCCTGGAAGACGCCTGAATCGACGTTGGTCTTGACTCTGCCGAGCGCCGCTATCAAATCCGGATTACCGATGGCGAATCCGCAGCGCCATCCCGTCATCGAAAAGGTTTTGGATAGCGAATGGAACTCGATCGCGCACTCGCGCGCTCCTGGAGCGTCGAAGACACTCGGCGCGCGATAGCCGTCGTACGCGATCTCCGAGTAGGCGCTGTCATGCGCTAACACGATGTTGTTTTTGAGGCAGAACCTGGCCGCGTGCTCGAAGAACGCCGCATCGACGGTCGCGCCGGTGGGATTGTTCGGGTAGTTGAGCCACAAGAGCTTCGCGCGACGGGCGATCTCATCGGGAATAGCGGCGAAATCCGGCGTGAAGCCCGCGTCCTTCCTGAGCGTCAGGAAGTAGGGCTCGCCGCCGTTAAAAACGCATCCCGAGTAGTAAACCGGATAGCCAGGATCGGGGATCAGCACGATATCGCCGGGATCCACAATCGCGGTGGCGAAATTGGCGATTCCTTCCTTCGAGCCGATTAGCGCGCATACCTCGCGTGCGGGATCGAAACTGATGCCGAAGCGGCGGCGAAACCAATCCGCGGCTGCCTGACGATATGACGCAAGGCCTTCGTAATCGGGATATCGATGGTTTTGCGGGAGCGCGGCGGCTCTCGCGAGGCTTGCCACAATATGTTGTGGTGTTGGAAGGTCTGGATCGCCAATGCCAAGGCTTATTACATCGACGCCACTGGCTGCGACCTCCTTCTTCAGCCGGTCCAATTCAGCAAACAGGTACGGCGGAAGAAGTCCGAGTCTGGCGGCGGTCTTTATCTGCAACCCTGGCTCCCGAGCCTAATCGTCTCAACTAACTCGACTAAGTAACATACTTCGAATCGATCGGAAACCAGCCTGTGGATTGATTTGCCAACAACCGAAATGCGATCGGGAACGGGGCTCTCGCCTTGCCCATTTTCGCGTTTTATGCCAAAAGTGCACCGGGATGAGGGGCCAGAGCTGAAGCTATCTCCACCAGTTTCCGGAAGTCTCAGAACCACGATCATTCATTTTCCGGAAAGCGCAGAAGTACAAAAAACCCTTGTCTCCGTTGATGAAAACCCATCAGGCAACGATGATGGGAAGGCAGGATAGTGCGAGTGCATTTGTGCAACTATTATCTTTGCTTGATTTCCAACAACGCGAATGTTAGGAAAATTAACTCTTGATTTCGAGAACTATGCGCACGCTGGACAGTAAGCAGGTATTGCACAGACCGAGGTACGGCAGGAATCGGAACGCGCGCATCAGGGATGGTCGCCGAGGTGTTGGGGGGTTGTGACCGCACTGCGCTCGTCTCCTGCGATCGCGCGCGTCGGTTGTAGCCCAAACTGCTTGATGCAACGATGAACCGGATATTCCTTCCGCTCGCGCTGGTCTGGCTGATCATCGGAGCGACAGTTATTGCGTTTTCGCAGCGCCCGTGGCTGCCCAGGATGGATGTCGTACAGCCCATCCCATTCAGCCATCGGGTCCATGCCGGACTCAACAAAATCCCGTGCCAGTATTGTCACGAGTATGCCCGCCGTTCCGAAAACGCCGGCGTTCCGCCTATCGAACGCTGCGTCGGATGCCACGGGAGCGGCATTTTAGGTGGTATCAAGCCGGTTACCCGGCCGTGGACTGACCACACGCAACCGTCGTTTGAAATCCGCTGGAACCGGGTCTATGTTCTGCCGGATTTTGTGAAGTTTACCCATCGGCCGCATATCAATGCTGGAATCGCATGCCAGCACTGCCACGGCGATGTGCAGAACATGGATCGTGTGGTTCCGGTCAAAGAGATCAACATGGGATTCTGCGTAGATTGCCACACTAAGCGTCACGCAAGTCTCGATTGCGTCTCTTGTCATCACTGAGCGAGGATCAAAATGCCGGAGGGAATGTCCAGGCGATCTTTTATCAAACTTGCCGCGGTAGCCACGACCGCCGCGGCCTTGCCGGGATGCGAACCCGCGGCACGCAAGCTTATTCCCTACGTCGTTCCCGACGAAAACGTCACTCCCGGGATGCCGACCTACTACGCGTCCAGCTGCTCGGAATGCGGCGCCGGCTGTGGCATCATCGCCACAGTCCGAGAGGGACGCGCGACCACCCTTGCCGGAAATCCAGCGAATCCCATCAGCCTTGGCGCTATCTGTGCGCGCGGTCAGGCGGCGGTACAGGGCCTCTATAATCCCGACCGCCTGCGCGATCCGATGCGCCGCACTCAGAATGGGCGGCTGGTGCAAATCTCCTGGGATGATGCGGAGCAGATGCTCACGAAGCGTCTCGCAGCCGCATCTAAAGCTGGCAAGGATCGCGTCGCGCTGATGAGGGCGCCGGACGGACCGACCTTCGCCAAGATTACCAAGACTTTCCTCGGCGCTTACGGCTCCACACAGGATATCGTTTATGAATCGGTCAGTGTTGAGGCCGCACGCAATGCCGCGCAGACACTTTTCGGCCGCACCGATCTTCCCGTCTACAAACTCTCCGAAGCTGAAACGATAATTTCGTTCGACTCAGATTTCCTGGAAACCGCGATCTCGCCGGTCGAGATGGGGCGCGGATACGCGGAGTTTCGGACACCCAAGCAGCGTCGTGGCGAATTGAGCATCGGGCATGCCTTCTACGTCGGTCCGCGGATGAACATGACCGCGGCCAAATGCGACGATTGGGTTGCGGTCGCACCCGGCGCGGAGGCTCAGGTCGCGTGGGCCGTGCTGCATGAGTTGGTCGCGCAAAGATGGGTTTCGCAGAACTCGGGCGTCGACCTCGATGAGCTGACCACGATGGTTTCGGCTTATGATCCGGCCGCCGTAAGCCAGCGCACCGGAGTTTCGGCGGATCTGATACGTCGGATGGCTCAGGCATTCGGGAAGAGCGACGGTGCGGTGGCGCTTGCCGCGGGCGATGACGAGTCGCTGCATCTTGCCGCATATATCTTGAATGCGGTCACTGGAAATATCGGCCGCACGATGAATTTTCTGGCAGGCCCGACTCCTCCGCCTCCGGCCAGCCTGAACGATCTCGGTGGCGCACTCACCGCAATGCGCGACGGCAAGATTGACGTGCTGGTCATCAACAACGTCAACCCCGTTTTCACTATGCCGCCGACTCTGCGCGCCGCGGAATCTCTCCAGCGCGTGCCGTTCGTAGTCTGGATGGGCACGGTGCCGGATGAGACCGCAAATATGGCGAGCCTGCTGCTCCCGACCGACCATCCGCTTGAGAGCTGGCGCGATTCGGCCCCGCGGCCCGGAATTCGGACGCTCGGGCAGCCGGTGACCCAGCGGATCGCCGAGAGCCGGCCCGCGGGCGACCTGCTGCTTGCCGCCGCCGCGAAAGTCTCAACCAATCTGCCGTGGAAAACGACCGCTGATGCGGTTAAGGCCGAGTGGCTGGCGCTCGGTCCGCAGAACGATACAGATGCGCAGACGGAATTCTGGACCAAGGTGCGGCGTGAGGGTGGCATCTACTCGAATCCCACCGCCGCGCCGGTCAAGCTTTCGACCAAAGGGGTCAAGACTCCGCCGCCCGGCGACGCTGCCTCGGCCGAACTGACCTTCATCACCTTTCCCCACATTTTTCTCTACGACGGACGCGGCGCGGACAAGCCGTGGCTTCAGGAGATTCCCGATCCGGTCAACCAAATCGTTTGGGATAGCTGGGCCGAGATAAATCCCGACACGGCGAAAAAGCTCGGCATTGCTAAAGACGAGCTTATCGAGCTTAAAACCGAGCACGGCGTGATTGAGGTTCCGGCGCTGGTCTCCAAGTATGTGCATCCGAACGCGATCGCGGTGCCGCTCGGCCAGGGCCATCAGGCTTACGGCCGCTACGCGAACAACCGCGGCGCCAATCCGTGGCAAATTGTGGCCGCCGGGTCGATGCGGATAACGGTAGCCGCCCGCGGTACCGGCAAATCGCGCAGGCTCATAACCCCGCTCGGCAAGAGCGACATGATGGGGCGCTCGATTATCGAGGCGATGAGCCTCACCGATCTGCAAAAGGGAATCGTACCCCCCACCGGAGAGCAGGAAGCGCCGAAGCCGTGGGAGATGTATCCGCAATACGCCTACAACGTGCACAAGTGGGGGATGACGATCGACGTCAACGCGTGCACCGGGTGCAGCGCATGCGTCGCTGCCTGCTATGCGGAAAACAATCTTCCGGTGGTCGGCAAGGAACTGGTCGACGAAGGCCGCATCATGTCCTGGATGCGCATCGAACGGTTCTTTCCGGACACCGATGAGAACGCGCCGAATATCTATGTCACGCCGATGCTCTGCCAGCAGTGCAATCACGCGCCGTGCGAGCCGGTCTGTCCCGTGTTCGCCGCTTACCACACGCAGGAGGGTCTGAACGGGCAGGTCTATAACCGCTGCGTCGGCACCCGCTACTGTGAGAACAACTGTCCGTACAAGGTGCGGCGCTTCAACTGGTACGAGCCGCATTGGGATGAGCCGCTCGACCTCCAGCTCAATCCCGATGTGACGGTGCGTGGCGCGGGTGTGATGGAGAAGTGCACATTCTGCATCCAGCGCATCCAGCACGCGGAGATTACCGCGCGGATTGAGAATCGTCCGGTGCGCGACGGCGAGATCGTCACCGCGTGCGAAGGCGCATGCCCGACGCGCGCGATTTCATTTGGCGACATGAACGACAAGGAAAGTGCGATGATGAAGCGGCGCGACGAAAATTCGCTGCGCAACTATGTGATGCTCGGAGAGCTCAACACCCAACCGGCGATCGTCTACCTGCGTGACATGTATCACGAGAAAGGAAAAGCGTAAGTGGCTGCCGCAGTACCAGAAAATCTGGCGCCAACTTACGCGGATGTTGACCGCGGCGTGCTCGGCATCATGTCGACTCCGGGAGCTATCTTCTGGATCTGGGTCGCGTTCTGCTTCTCTCTGGTCGGGATCGCCGTTCTCCTGTGGGCGCGCCAGATCTATGAGGGCCTGGGCGTCACCGGACTCAAGCAGCCGACGATGTGGGCGGTCTATATCACCAATTTCGTTTTCTGGGTCGGAATTGCGCACTCGGGAACCCTGATCTCTGCAATCCTTTACCTGTTCCGCTCGCGCTGGCGCACCGGCGTGTATCGAGCCGCAGAGACCATGACCTTGTTCGCGGTTATGACCGCCGGCCTGTTTCCGATGATCCATCTAGGCCGCGTTTGGTTCCTCTACTGGCTGCTGCCATATCCGAACGAGCGCTATCTGCAGCCCGATTTTCGTTCGCCGCTAGTATGGGACGCGTTCGCGGTTTCGACCTATTTGACGATCAGCGCGCTGTTTCTGTTTATGGGGATGATTCCCGACGCGGCGACCGCGCGCGAGAACGCGGTCGGCTGGCGCAAAAAGTTCTACGGACTTTTCGCGATGGGATGGCAGGGGACCCAGCGCCAATGGCATCACTTCTCGATGGCGTACCTGCTACTGGCGGGGCTTGCGACGCCGCTGGTCATCTCGGTTCACAGCGTGGTGTCGTGGGATTTCGCGATGGCACAGTTGCCGGGATGGCACAGCACGATTTTCGCGCCGTACTTCGTCGCAGGGGCGATCTTTTCCGGCGTCGCGCTGGTCATCACGCTGCTAATCCCGATGCGCAAGTGGCTGCATATCGAAGATCTCATCACGCTTTGGCACATGGACAATCTGGCCAAGATCGTCCTGCTGATGTCGCTGGTGGTGAGCTACTCGTATCTCTGCGAATCGTTCATGACTTGGTACTCGGGTGACAAGATCGAGCAGATGACGTTCCACATGCGCTATTTTGGGCCGCAGGGTTATCTGTTTTGGATCATGGTGGCGTGCAACTGCGTGATACCGCTGTTCCTGTTCTCGCCGCGGATCCGCGTTAACATGAAGGCGCTATGGATCATTTCGATTTTCGTGAATATCGGAATGTGGCTGGAGCGCTTTGTGATCATCGCAGGATCCCTCGCGGTAAATTTCAACCCAGCGCAGTGGGGTTATTTCAAGCCCTCGATTACGGAAATAATGATCACGGTCGGCAGCTTCGCGTGGTTTTTGGGGCTGTTCTCGCTGTTCGCGAAATTCCTGCCAATAGTTTCGATGACCGAGCTCAAGGAGGGCATCGTGTGGCTCAGGCAGGCAATTCAGAAGGGCAATACGGTGGACTATTGAACGCGGCGAGCTAACGCAGGCGTTCACGATGAGCGATAAAGCGCGATGATTATTGTCGGATCATTTGACGACCAGGAGCTTTCCGCGCGGGCGATAGCCGCGCTGAAAAAGGCGCGTATCGGCGAGATTTCCTGGTTCTCGCCAATTCCGCCTGAGCATATGGAAGAAGTCTCGCACGAGAAGAAGAGCCGAGTGCGCGCGCTGGTGCTGACCGGCGGAATTATCGGAGTTTTAAGCGGACTCGCAATAACAATCGGCACCTCTTACGAGTGGAGCCTGGTGGCCGGCGGAAAACCGATCATCTCGTGGCCTCCGTTCATCGTTATCTGCTTCGAGTTGATGATCCTGCTTGGCGGTATTTCCGCCGTTACCAGCTTTCTAATCAATGCGAGGATGCCGGCGTTCGACACCGCGGCGGGATATCAGCCGCGCTTCGGCAGTGACCATTTCGGAGTCGTGGTGCGCTGCGAGGAACCGGACCGGACGCGGGTTGAATCGATCCTGAGGGAATCCGGTGCACAAGAGGTTTTGCTTGAGGCCGCGTAGCCTGAAATTCCTGCGTTTCGAGCGGCGGGAGGTGCGTGCGCAATGAGCGCGGTATCTCCAGCTCCGCATCAGATGACCAGGGAATCCCCGGTGCCGCCCGCGATCGGCTTTACTGCAAAAGTAATTCTGGTCCTGTTCATAATCGCAGGTGTGGTCACCTTCGCGATTACCGTGGGCGGCGCCAATGCGCCGCACGTGTGGGAAGCGTACCTGGTCAATCTGCTGGTCTGGCTTGGAATCGCACAGGGCGGCGTGGTGGTGTCGGCGGCCTTTTATCTAACCCAGGGGCGATGGTCGGGCGCAACGCAGTATCGCCTGGCGGAGGCGTTTGCGGGCTTCCTTCCGCTCGGGTTCATCCTGTTCTGGGCGTTGTTTTTCGGGCGGGCGGAAATTTTTCCGTGGGTGCTTCATCCGATCGCGCAGAAGGCGGATTGGCTGAACACGCCGTTTCTCTTCACTCGGGACGGAATCGGCCTGCTAATCATGACCGTGCTCAGCTTTTTCCTGGTCAGGCAGTCGCGCACCAAGAGTGCGCTGGAATGGCAGCGGCGCGGTCCCGATGACATTTATTATCCGCCCAAGGCACTCAGACGGCTGGCGGTGGCGATCGGAATCGGGTTTGTTGTCATCTATTCGATGCTCGCGTTCGACCTGGTGATGTCGCTTGCGCCGGTGTGGCGCAGCACGCTGTTCGGCTGGTATTTCTTCGCCGGCGCTTTCTGGAGCGCAATTTGCGCGATGGCGCTGACGGCGGTTCTGCTGCGGGTGCGGCTCGGAAATCATAACGCGTTCAAGAATCCCAAGGTCTTGCACGACCTTGGCAAATTCGTGTTCGCGTTCTCGATCTTCTGGATATATCTCCTGTTCGCCCAGTACATAGTCATCTGGTACGGCGATATACCGGTCGAAACCTTCTTCATCGTGCAGCGGGTTTACGTCGCGCCATGGCAGGCGCTGTCGTACGTGGTGGTGATTCTGATGTGGGTGGCGCCGTTCCTGGTGCTGCTCGGGGTTCGTCCCAAGAAGACCCCGCTGATTCTCGGAACCATCGCGCTGGGCGGAATCGTGGGGGTATGGATTGAGCGCTATGTGCTGGTGGTGCCGTCGCTTTCGCAGCACGTGGTTCCGTTCGGATGGAGGGAGATTCTGATCACGCTCGGATTTATCGGGGCCTTTCTTTTGGCCTCGTCGCGCGGACTCGAACTGCTGGCGCGCTCCTCAATTGAAGAGCCGTTCGTGGAGGAAGCGAAGTGAAGCGCGCCAGGAGTATTTTCGCGTCCGCGGCGATTTTTGTACTCGCGGCCCTGCTTCAAGGATGCGGCGGCGGCGAGCAGCATCCGCTGAACACCATCACCACCAAATCAGACTTCGCGCGGTGGATCACCAACCTGTTTGTGGAGATCACCGTTCTGGACCTGTTGGTGCTGGCGGCGGTGTTAATCACCTTCATTTTGGCGATTTTTTTCTTCTCCACCAGGGTGGGCAACCCGGCACCGCCGTCCACAACGACTTCGGATCTGCGGGTTGAGATCGCGTACACGCTGATTCCCGCGTTAATCATCATCGCGATCCTGGTTCCGACTGTCCGCACCATATTCCGTTCGCAGCCTTATCTTCCGCCCAAGGGTTCACTCCAGATCGAGGTCGTTGCGCATCAGTGGTGGTGGGACTTCAGCTATATGGATTCCTCTCACATAAACACCGCCAATGAGCTGCACATCCCGACCGGCGTGCCGATTCGGCTGAATCTGGAATCAAACGACGTGATTCATAGTTTCTGGGTGCCCCAGCTTGGCGGCAAACGCGACGTGGTGCCGGGGCAGGCCAACGAGCTTACGTTTACGGCATCGGTGCCGGGTGAATACCTTGGCGAGTGCGCTGAGTTTTGCGGCGAGTCGCACGCGAACATGCGGTTTAGGGTATTCGTGCAGACGCCCGAGCAGTTTGCGGCGTGGGAGAAGGCGCAAGAAGCTCCACCGGGCACCATCCCGGCAAGCGAGACCGCGGCCGCCGAAGGGCAGAAGGTTTTTGAGAATAGTCCGTGCACGACCTGCCATACGATAAGCGGGGTATCCAAAGGATATATCGGACCGAATCTGACCCACTTTGGCAGCCGGACTACGATGGCCGGCGGAATCGAGCAGAACGATCCGCACAATGTAGCCGAATGGATCACCGATCCTAATCAGGTAAAGCCGGGGGTTTACATGCCGGCGCTCGGTCTGCGCGGCACGCAACTGAACGATCTCGTAGCGTACCTGGAAAGTCTCAAGTAAGGGAGCTCATTGATGGCTGCCCAGCCAAAACCATTGCCACTGGAACCCCGCAACTACCTGAAGGGCGGGGGACTTATTGGGTGGCTCACCACGGTCGATCACAAGCGGGTTGCCGTATTGTACGGGGTGACCGCACTTTTCCTGCTCGGCATCGGCGGTCTTGAGGCGCTGGTGATGCGGCTTCAGTTGTGGGAGCCGAACAACCATCTCATCTCGGCGCATTTCTACAACGAGATGTTCACGATGCACGGGACGACGATGATCTTCCTGGTGCTGATGCCGCTGGAGCTGGGTTTTTTCACCAATTTCGTCATGCCCTTGCAGATCGGCGCGCGCGACGTGGCGTTCCCCCGGCTCAACGCGCTCTCGTTCTGGATCTTTCTGGTCGGCGCCGTCTTAATGCATCTGTCGTGGATCTGGGGCGGATTTCCGAACCGCGGATGGTTTGGATACGCGAACCTGACCGAGAGCTATTACTCGCCCGGCCTAAACATCGATTTTTGGGACATCAGCCTGCTGATCCTTGGCGTCTCGACGCTGCTGACCGCGATCAACTTCTTCGTGACCATGGTCATGATGCGTGCGAAGGGGATGAGCTACATGCGGATGACCCTGTTCTGCTGGGCAATGCTGGTCACGGTCATCCTGGTCCTGCTCGCGTTCCCCGCATTGACGGTGGGACTGCTGTTCCTGCTGCTCGACAGATTCTTCGGTACCCACTTCTACATTGCCGCGTATGGCGCGACACCGATCTTATGGCAGCATCTGTTCTGGCTGTTCGGCCATCCCGAGGTCTATATCCTGGCGCTGCCGTCGTTCGGGATCATTTCCGAAATCGTCCCGGTGTTTTCGCGCAAGCCGCTGTTCGGCTATCCGATGATGGTCTATTCGATCATTCTCATCGGATTCCTGTCCTACGGCGTCTGGGGACATCACATGTTTGCGACCGGGATGGGACCGGTCGCGGACAGCGCGTTCGCGATCACCTCGATGCTGATCGCGATCCCGACCGGGATCAAGATTTTTAGCTGGATCGCTACGGTGTGGGGCGGATCGCTGAGGATGAAGACCGCCTTCTACTTTGCGCTCGCGATGATCGTGGAATTTACGATCGGCGGGCTGTCGGGGATCATGCACGCCTCGGCGCCGGTCGATCTGCAGCAGACCGATTCGTACTTCGTGGTCGCGCATTTCCACTACGTGCTGTTCGGCGGAGTGATGTTCGCGCTCCTGGGCGCGATTTACTACTGGTGGCCCAAGGTCACCGGCAAGATGCTGAGTGAGAAGCTGGGCAAATGGCAGTTCTGGCTCACCATCATCGGCTTCAACGGCACGTTTTTCCCGATGCACTGGCTCGGCACGTGGGGGATGCCGCGGCGGGTCTATACCTACGGCGCCGGGCTCGGATGGACCGGGCTCAATCAGTTCGAGACGGTGTGCGCGTTTATCCTGGGTTTCTCGTTCCTGCTCATGTACATCAACTTGGTCCTAAGCACGGCGCGAGGAGAAGATGCGCCCGCCGATCCGTGGGACGGCCGCACGCTGGAGTGGGCGGTCTCGTCGCCACCGCCCGAGTACAACTTCGCAAACCCGGTGGAAGTGGAGGGTCGCGACGCCTACTGGTTGATGAAGTACGGACGCGGGGGGGCGCGCGAAGCGCAGATGTTTGCGGAAGGCAAAATTCCGCCGGTTCCGCAAAACATGCAAGCGCCGCCTGAAAAACCGATTCATGTGCCGACGCCCTCGATCTTTCCGCTGCTCATCGCGGGCTGCCTCTTCATGGTCGCGATCGGCCTGCTTATCGGATGGTGGCGGATCATGGAGATCGGCGGCGGCACGATGTTCATATGCATCGTGGGGATGTGCCTCGAGTATCCGAAGTGGGGCGAGAAGTCGCACAACCTTGATGAGGAAGCGCCCCATTCGCTGGGGATCGATCTGCGCAAGGCGGGGCTGTGGACCTTTCTCGGATCGGAGTGCGTGTTCTTTGCAAGCCTGATCGCCACCTACGTGGTGTACAAGAGCCGCAACTTTGGCGGTCCGGGCGCAAGCATTCTGGAGATTCCGCTGACCTCGGGCAGCACGTTTGCGCTTCTGATGTCGAGCTTGATGATGGTGCTGGCGTTGCACTCGATCGAGCAGGGACGGGTCAAGTGGATGCGCTTCTGGCTAGTCTGCACGATGGCGCTGGGCTGCGTGTTCCTTGGCGTGGAAGCGTTCGAGTTTCTGGGTTTCTTCCAAAAGGGGCTCGCGATGCAGACCGACCTGTTCGGGCAATGCTTCTATACCCTGGTCGGAACCCACGGCGTGCACGTCACGATCGGGGTGATTTGGCTCGGTTCGATACTGGCATCATCGTTTAGAAAAAATTTCGGTAAATCCAAAGCGCTGTCGGTTGAGATGGTGGGCCTCTATTGGCATTTTGTGGATATAGTGTGGGTCGTGATTTTCACACTGGTGTATCTGATGCAGCAGGTTAAGGGCGCATGAGCGAGATAACCCAGGTAATCGAGACCGGACCGTTCGAGGAGCATCCAGCTCATCCGGGCGCAGGCGCCTATGTGATCGTCGCGGTCGCCCTGTGCATCCTGACGGCGCTCGAAGTCACGGTCGCATACCTGCCGGCGCTAAGGCCGGTGATGATTCCGGTGCTGATCATACTGGCGATCGCGAAATTTGCTCTAATCGCGATGTTTTTCATGCATCTGCACTACGACAGCCGTCTTTTGAGTACATTTTTTCTGGGCGGTCTCCTGGCGGCATTCGTATTGTTCATCGCGCTGCTTTTTCTGTTCGTATATCTGGATCGTCATCGCGCGATCATCATGTGAGGGGGAGATTAAGCGGAGTCTCTCCGCGACGGTGGGCAATTAAGTAATGGATTTAGACGCCTTCACCGAGCATCCAAGCATCCCGATCGGCGTAGCAGCACTTGCGATCATTTACTGGCTCGCGTGCTGGCTGAGTGGACGGCGGCCGACCAGCAGACAGGTCGCGTGGTTCATCCTCGCGCTGGCAACGATCTTTTACGCTCAGACGGTTCTCGACGAATACGCGGACCATCGGATCTTCTGCATGCATATGCTGCAGCATCTGATGCAGGCGTTCGTGATTCCGCCGTTATTGCTGCTCGGCACTCCGGACTGGATGCTGCGGCCATGGGTGCTGAGCCGCTACGTGGAGCCGGTCGCGCGCTTCTTCACCAATCCGCTGGTGGCGTTTCTGGTTTTCACTGCGGTCTTTGTCACCGCGCATCTTCCGCCGGTTTTCGACAAGATGTGCCGCGACGAAGATTTCCACATCTTTGTTCACCTCTGCTTCATGGTAAGCGGGGTGCTGTTGTGGTGGCCGATTCTCAGCCCGCTGGCGGAGATGCCGCGGCTTTCGTATCCGCACCAGACTCTGTATCTGTTCCTGCTCATGATCCCGATGACGGCGGTGGCCGCGCCGATCACGCTCGCTGAGCACGTCTCCTATCCCTGGTACCTGGAAGGGCCGCACGGATGGGGGCTGAAGCCGATGGAGGATCAGATCTTTGGCGGTCTCTTGATGTGGATTGGGCAGGCCACTTACGTGATGTGCATCTGGAGCGCGATTTTCTATCGATGGTCGCGCAGCGAGGATCAGGAAGATCCGATCGTTTTCACTACTCCGCCGCGGCCGCAGGTAACCCCGCTACACGCGCGGACGCACCAGGCGTAGCCGCGCGGCGCATCCTTCAACGATCAGCTCGGAAGCACGCGCAGTGAGGATTCGCGCGCGGCGCGCGGGATTGCGCGCCGTAGCGCGAAGCTGAGCGTCCACAGCGCCGTCGCGCCATAAATGACGCCGCCGAGCGCCGCGAGCGCCGCGCCAAGCTGGGTGAGAATCAGCGCGCCGGCGAGAAATCCCGCGACCATCAGCACGACTCCGGCATTAAAGATGACGAAAACCAAGCCGCGCGGGCGGGCGCTCGAGATCTCCGCGATCGTAACCGGCGGCCATCCGCGATTCTGCCTCGCCCGGGTCACGAATCCGGGAAACAACTGGTACGACATCCCGATAATGAAGTTGGAGAAAAATCCCAGCAGACCCGCGGCTCCATAGGCGGGCGCTATTCGCGCACCCCACGCGCTGCCGCCGCCAACTGCGGCCAGCGCGACTCCGAGCGCTACCGCAGCGATCATTGCGATGATGCCTGCCAGCGCGTGGCGCGGAGTCCAGTTAAGCGGCATCCGCCGGGTCGCCATCATCCGCGCGACTATCGCGACCCACCACAGCATCGCGCCGCCAGCCGCAACCGCCAGAGCAATCGCGAAGCCTGGATCGAGCAGGAGCGAAACCGCTAGAGCGATCGCGATCGCGGCCAGCGCATAGAGCTGCCATAGAGCTGAGCGCGGCAGCTTCGTCGATGGCAGGATGAACGCCGGCAGCATCCGGTATGAGACGGCGCAAATCGAAAGCGCGACCCATCCAAGCGCCGCCAGATGCACATGGGCTGAGAGATTCGTCAGCACATCGCCGCCAAGGAAGTTGTAGGTCTTATCGATGCCGAGCACGGTGCCGACCGTCGCCGCGGCGATGAACAGGCAGATGGACATGAACATTCCAGTTTCCGCCACACCGCGCCCGAGCCCGCGCCATAGGCATGGCAGGATATTCGCGGCGAACATCAGAATGCTCGCGACCACCGCTATCGCAGCCAGCCATAGCCCGACCCAGGCGCCGAGGGCGAAGTGCGCGACCATCCCCGCCGCTCCGACCGTGAAGAGCGCCACCTGCGCCCACGCGATACGCGGCCATCGGATCGGTGTGCGGGTCAGCGCCGGCACGTAACCATACATCACGCCCATTATCGCGGCGGTAATCCAAAGGAGCGTGAACGTGTGAACGGATGCGAGGACTATTGGCTGATAGAAGAAATCGGCCGCATAGGGAACGACGATCGGCAGCGCGCACAGGCCGAGCGCGAAGAAAATCGCCGCCACCACAAACAGGGCGACTGGAATCCGGCCAATTCGCAGCGCGTCGCGGCCGGCTGCCCCGTGGCGGTGCGTCTCGCTCATATCGGGAATTTCGGCGGAGGTTTTGGTTCGGTGAACAGTCGCCACCATCACGATTCTATCCTGCACCCGATATCCACCCAACCCGCTCGGCGAAAATTATTCTCCCGTCGGGCTCGCGAAAACGGTGCGGATTAGGACGATGAGATAGATATTCTCGCGGGCACGCGCTACAGATTCAGCACGTCGCGCATCGTGTAGAGGCCGGGCGGTTGATTCTCAAGCCATGCGGCCGCGCGCAAAGCGCCGCGCGCCAGGCCCTCGCGGCTTTGGGCGCGATGAATCAGCTCCAGACGCTCACCCGGCCCGCCGAAAATCACCGTATGGTCGCCAACCGCGTCGCCCGCACGCAGCGCCATCATCGCGATCGAATTTGCGGGCCGCACGCCGGTTATGCCCTCGCGACCGTGGACCGCATTAGAGACGAGATCGATGCCGCGCGCGGCCGCAATCGCGCGTCCCAGCCCGAGCGCGGTGCCGCTCGGCGCGTCCACCTTGGTGCGATGATGGATCTCGACGATCTCCGCATCGAAATCAGGCAGGATCGCGGCGACCTGCTCGGCGAGTTTCATCAGCACGTTGATTCCGACGCTCATGTTTGGCGCGATCACGGTGCGGATGCGCGGAGCGATCTCGCGTGCGCGGCGTTCCTGGTCCGCTGAGAAGCCGGTCGATCCGATCACGATTGCGCTGTCGTTTTTCACCGCGGCTTCGAGATGCTCCAGCGAGGCAGCGGCGTTGGTGAAATCAAGGGTGACGGTGCCGCGCCGTGCGACTGCGCCGTAGTCATCGCTAATCCGGACGCCGATTGAGCCAATTCCCGCGGTCGCGCCCGCGTCCGAGCCGACCGTGTCCATCCCTCTGGCTTCAACCGCGCCGACTATCTTGTGGCCTGAGTCGCGCGCGGCCAGTGCGATCAGCATCCGACCCATGCGCCCTGCGGCTCCGGCGATTATTAGATTGGCCACGATGACACCGTGGGATTCGCGAGCATCCCGCGATCGGGAAAATCGAGGTCAGGCGGCTGGCGCCGGTGCTTCGGCCGCGGGTGCTGGCGCAGCGCCTTTGCCCGTCTCGGTAGCGTAGTGCTCTTCGCACAGGCTTTGGCGAAAACGCGGCTTGCGGCACTTCTCAAAAGTGCAGATCTTGTAGCGCGGCTTCGGCATCTCGCCCGCTTTCCATAGCCGATAGTGCTTGCGGCAGTAGTTTTTGGCGACAGCTTCTTTGTCGCAATCCTTAGCCTTGCAGGTTCCTTTATTCGCCATTGAACTCCGTTAGAAGGATTGGAACTCGGCTTTCAATTGCCGGTCCAGCAATTCTCTGACCATAGCCTGTGCCGTCCGTCCTTCATAGAGGGCGCGATAGACTGCATCCACGATCGGCATCTCGACGCCCAGCTTCGCCGCGAGCGCGCGCACCGTCCGCGCATTCGCGATTCCCTCGGCAACTGGTGCGCCATCGCGGTGCGTGTCGGCCGGATCTAACAATTCACCTCTGGCAAGCGCTCGTCCCGCGCGCCGATTGCGCGACAGGTCGCCGGTGCAGGTCAGCACCAGGTCGCCGAGGCCCGCAAGTCCGGCGGCAGTTTCGCGCCGTCCGCCGGCGGCGACAACCAGGCGCATGATCTCGGCGAGTCCGCGGGTAATTAGCGCGGCGCGCGCGCTCGATCCGAGATCGAGTTCGTCCGCGGCTCCGGCCGCTATCGCAATAACGTTCTTCGCGGCGCCGCAAATTTCCACGCCCGCGACATCGGCGCTCGAATACACGCGAAGAGCCTTCGCCGCGAATATCCGCTGAACGCGATTTGCGACCTCCATGTTCTCCGATGCCGCTATCAATGCTGCCGGACGCTCGCGGGCGATCTCGGCGGCGAATCCAGGACCCGCAATGACGCCGAGATTCGCGGAAGAAGGCACGAGTTCCCCGATCACGCGCGACATCGTAAGCAGCGTCACGTCTTCCAGTCCTTTGGTCGCGCTAATGATCGTCGCGCCGGGACGGATAGCCTTAATTAGCGGCGCCGCGAACACACGCGCGTGCAGCGAGGGAACTGCCAGCACGATCAGATCGGCGCGCGCGACCGCGGAAGGCGTAGCGCATTCGATCGCTACCTCCGCGGGAATCGAGATTCCCGGCAGATACGCCGAGTTCTCGCGCGCGGTATCGAGCGCGCGGCGCTGCTCCTCGCGGCGAGCGCAGAGCATTGTGCGGTGACCCTGCCGCGCCAGTATGACCGCCAGCGTGGTTCCCCATGCGCCGGCGCCCAGAATCGTGACTTTTAGCGACTCGCTCATCGGATAGTGCCTGAGACTCTGAGTTGGATGACTTTTCTCAATGCGCGTCCTTGCAAGCCCTTGCCGCAAGCCTTTGTCGAGAGCGCGGGTTTGATGTTAGAGCATGATGCGGTCGCTACATAGGTCCGTATCGGTCCATTGAGCTGGCCGTGAACGAAATATCGAAGCTGAGGTTGTGACGAAATGGCAATCAAAATTGAGGGCACCTGCGATCCAAAGTTCAGCCGCGTAAAAGACGCGTTTGCCGCGAACTTCGACAATGGCGGCGAAATCGGAGCCGCGGTTGCGCTCACGCTTGACGGAAAGCAGGTGGTCGATCTCTGGGGCGGATACGCAGACAAGGAAAAGACCCGCCCATGGACCCGCGACACTCTGGTAAATGTCTACTCAACCACAAAAGGCTTGACCGCAATCTGCGCGCATCGCCTGGTCGATGCCGGCCGGCTCGATATTGACGCGCCGGTTACGAAATACTGGCCGGAATTTGCGGCCGCCGGAAAAGAGAAGATGCTGGTGCGCTATCTGTTGAGCCATCGCGCCGGACTTGCCGCGATCTCAAAGCCACTTGCCGCTGATGCGCTGTTTGATTGGACCACGATGTGCTCGGCGCTCGCGGAGCAAAAGCCGTGGTGGGAACCAGGAACGAAGCATGGCTATCATGCGCTGACGTTCGGATGGCTGGTGGGCGAGGTGATCCGGCGCATCACCGGCAAATCACCGGGAACGTATCTTCGCGACGAACTCGCAAAGCCGCTCGGACTGGATACACACATAGGACTTGGGGCCGAGCACGATTCGCGCACGGCGTACCTGATCGCGGCGCCCCCGCCCGCCCCGGGCGAACCCAACCTGTTCGAAGAGGTGCTGAAAAACCCCGAATCGGTGACTGCCAAGGCGTTCGCGAATCCTCCCGTGCTCGGGATTCCAGGGCTCGTGAACAGCCGCGAGTGGCGCGCGTGCGAATTGCCCGCCGCAAACGGCCATACGACCGCGAGGTCGCTCGCGCGCTTGTATGGCGCGCTGGCGCGCGGCGGCGAGCTTGACGGCTATCGCGTGCTGAGCCGCGAGAGTATCGCGCGATGCCATACTGAGCAGTCGTTTGGCCCTGACGAGGTCCTGCTTCTCTCGACCCGCTTCGGACTGGGCTTCATGATGTCGCAGCCGGGCGCGTCGCTCGGGCCGAACCCGCGCGCCTTCGGCCATCCGGGCGCGGGCGGATCGCTCGGATATGCCGATCCGGATGCGAAAGTCGGCTTCGGCTATGTGATGAACAAGATGCAGACGGGGCTGCTTATCGATTCGCGTCCCACGGCGCTGATCGAGGCTGCCTATGCCTCGCTGTAATCGAGTCGGTAAATGACCGATTGGTACGACGACGATTCATTCTGGGAGACGTTCCGCGATTCCATGTTCAATCCGGTTCGGATTGAACTCGCCCGCACCGAGGTTGACTCTCTGCTAGCGCTGCTGAGGGTCAGCCCGGGTGCGCACATACTCGATCTCTGCTGCGGACCCGGACGCCACTCGCTCGAGTTTGCGCGACGAGGATTCGCCGTAACCGGCGTCGATCGCACGCAACGCTATTTAGATGAAGCGCAATCTGCCGCAAACTCAGAACGCCTCGCCGTTGAGCTGGTTCGTTCCGACATGCGCGACTTTGTGCGGCGCCAATCGTTCGATGCGGCGATCAACATCTTCACGTCGTTCGGGTTTTTCGATGATGCGGACGATGATCTCCGCGTCGCCCGCAACGTTTGCGAGTCACTGCGCCCCGGTTCGAAATTCGTGATCGACGTAAGAGGTAAGGAACTTGTCGCGCGAGATTTTCGCGGGCGCGACTGGCATTCCTTTGATGACGGCACGATCATCATGGAAGAGCGCCGCATTCGGGACGGATGGTCAGCGGTTGAATCACGATGGGTTCGTCTGCGGGGAACGCAGCGATACGAATCAACTTTAACGGTTCGCCTCTACTCAGGAACTGAAATCGTAGCGCTGCTAAAGGAGGCGGGCTTCGGCGCAATCGCCACCTACGGGAACTTCGCGGGTGCATCTTACGATCAGCAGGCAGAGCGGCTAATCGCCGTCGCTACCAAGTAGCAGATTGCCCAATTCCGCTCGATCACTGACAGGCGTTGTCGACGTTTTGGCGGTCTGTCTCTAAACGGCATGCCGATGACAAATCGCTGCGCGCCGATTCCTCGACTCGCGCGGCGCTCGCTCGGGATGACACCTCCTCGTGAGTGACTAGCACGTGGCCGGACTCCTTTTCGGCTCGGCTCAGTCAGGCGCCGGGTCTTTCAACGCAGTGTTTCCCCGCTCCACTTTCTGTCATGCGAAAGCCCCACCACGCCATCCTGAGCGGTTGCGCGAAGGATCCCGAGCGGTCCTCCGCGCGTTAATCGGCGCCCGAACCTTCATTCCGTCTCCTTGTCCGAGGAGAGAGATCAAGGGAGAGGTTTTAATCGACGAAGGGCGCGCCCGTGCGGTTCATCGATCCGCCCGCCACACGCTGTACTTGGGTGGCCAGGTGCCGCGTCCGCCATACTTTGCGTACATCACGCGATCAATATCGAAGGCGAACAATGCCTCGTCTTGTGAAGAAGTCATGCCACGGGCAACTTGGTCGTCGCGAACCCGCGCCTCTTGAGCACGATCGTCGATGAAACGTGCACGACCCATCACCAGAAACTCGTCATCGCGGTCTTTCGGCGGGAACGTATGCAAAGCGTAGCGACCATCGCGCTTCAAATCACCGAATTTGGGAGACGATGGGAGAATTAATGCGTAAAGGCATCCGTCCACAACGGTTGGGCAAATCGGATGCAGCCGAGGGGCGCCATCCCTGCGAACAGTCGCCAGGAACGCAAGGCCGGGCCCGTGCTGGTAGAGGAGATCTCTTCCCGGTCGAGCTATTTCGGGCGCGCGACTTTCAAATTCAGCCCATGAGGTCACTTCCGGTCCTCCTGCGGGTTTCGCTTAGGCGGGTTGGACCAGCACGAAGCCATTGCCGTCCGGGTCGGCGGCAATTGCCTCCATTGCCTTCCCGCCGCCCCAGTGCGCGGGCTCGGGACCGCTCACGATACGGCCGCCATAGAATGTTATCCGCTCACAGTTGGCACGAATATCGTCGCAATCGAACACAATAAAAGTCTGCTGGCCGAGCCGCAACGCTACCTCGGGCCGCTCCGCCATTGCCTTGA
Source organism: Candidatus Binataceae bacterium (assembly GCA_030041155.1). Taxonomy (GTDB): domain Bacteria; phylum Desulfobacterota; class Binatia; order Binatales; family Binataceae; genus JBARDN01. The sequence continues at coordinate 53,820 of JASHOJ010000090.1, forward strand.
ACAGCCCGATATGTGTCTGGGCGCCGGGCGGACGTAGCGTGATCCATCGGTTGTTGGGGAACTGGGTGGGCGAGTCAGCGGTAATCTCGAAGCCGAGCGTATCGCGAAAAAATCGCAACGCCGGTCCTGGTCGCTCACGACGATGGGAACAGAATGGATGTGCGTGATCATCGGAAACTCCTGTGTAGAACCCCGCGGCTTCTCACGCGGACTTGCGCGCGCGAAATCGGAACGCATACGGGTTCGTGTCGACGCTTACGTTGGTGAATCCGGCAGCCTCCAGGCGCCGAGGGAAGGTCGCCGGATCAACCAGGACCATGGTATCGAATACGTGGAGCCATCGGAGCTGACGGCTATAAACGCTGTCGGACCCGACGAACATGCCGCCCGCCCGCAACACTCTTGCGACCTCGCGCAGCAGCCGATCCTGCAACGATGCCGAGCCCACGTGATGCAGCATCGTAAAGCAGACCGCGCTGTCAAACATCGAATCGCCCAGCGACATCGCGGTCGCATCCTCGTGCATCACCGTCACGTTCTGGCCCGCGGTGCGTCGCGATAAAGAACGCGCCAACGCGCTATCGATTTCGACGCAGGTCAGATGCTCCACGCGGCGGCGGAGTAGGTCTGTCACGACTCCCGGACCGGGGCCGACTTCCAGAACGTTGCGGCCGAGATCGATATCGGCCAGCGCCCATGGCAAGGCATACTTCTCGACCGTGTCCTTCCATCGTTTGGAACGGCAGAGCCATCGATGAGCCAGGTTCATACGAAACTCCGTGCGCGATTCGTCACGACGTTGATCTTGGATAGCACATTTGTCATCGATGCGGCCTCCCGATAAAGAGCCATTCGATGCCGAAAAAGCGTCACCGACTCACCAACGTGGCAGCGGAGGTCGGCTACGATAGCGCTAACACGCCTCGTGACCGGGCGGTGCTCGACCGGCGGATTCGTCTTGACGATAATCACGACGCAGTGATTGAAACACGAATCGTCTTACGATGGATTGGTCTGGAGTCTCGTTCCGCGAGTCTGATCATAGCTCAAGGTGGCGGAGGAAACCGCGATGGTGAAGATAGAAGGTAACTGCGAGGCGAAATTCAAGCGCGTGCGCGAGGCGTTTGCGGCGAATTTCGACCACGGCGAAGTGGGTGCGGCGGTTTCGGTCACTCTCGATGGACATCCGGCGGTCGATTTATGGGGTGGTCACGCGGACAGCGCGCGCAAACGTCCATGGACGCGCGATACGCTGGTAAACGTCTACTCGACCACCAAGGGCCTGACCGCAATCTGTGCGCATCGGCTGGCCGATCAGAGAAAGCTCGACTTTGATGCTCCGGTGGCGTGCTATTGGCCCGAGTTTGCCCAGGCGGGAAAAGAAAAACTGCCGGTGCGTTATCTGCTGAGCCATCAGGCGGGCCTGCCGGCGGTTAAGAAGCCGCTAAAGCCCGAGGCTTTTTACGATTGGCAGGCTATGTGCGCGGCGCTTGCCGAACAGGAGCCGTGGTGGGAGCCCGGAACTAGGCACGGCTATCACGCGATCACTTATGGATGGTTGGTTGGCGAAGTGATTCGGCGGGTGAGCGGCCGCACGATGGGTTCGTACTTTCGCGACGAAATCGCCGCGCCGCTCGGACTCGATGCGCACGTCGGACTCGACGCTCGTCACGACGCGCGAGTCGCCGAAATCATTCCCGCTCCACCTCCGCTGCCCGGCGCGCCAAATCGGATGGCGGAGATGATGAAGGATCCGAAATCAATGTTTGCGCTTGCGCTGACTAATCCGCCGATGCTGGTGCTTGATCCACAAGTGGTGAACAGCCGCGCCTTCCGCGCGATGGAGCTGCCGTCGGCAAACGGACACGCGACCGCGCGCTCGCTGGCGCGCGTCTATGGAGCATTGGCGCGCGGCGGCGAGGTCGAGGGATATCGCGTGCTGAGCCGCGAGAGTATCCCGCGATGCTATCAGGAACAGTCATTCGGTCTGGACCAGTTGATGGGTATCACGACCCGCATCGGGTTGGGATTCATGCTCAGCCATGACGAGGCGCGGCTCGGTCCAAATCCGCATGCATTCGGGCATCCGGGCGCCGGCGGGTCGCTGGGATTTGCGGATCCGGACGCGAAACTCGGCTTCGGATACGTGATGAACCAGATGGGCAGCGAAATGGTGATGGATTCGCGGACCGCGCGCCTTATCGACGCCGTCTACGAATGCTTGTGAGTTGCCGAAACGAGTTGGCGCGATCTGCGGATACGTTACAGGCCCGCTGACTGAAGCAGCGCGCATCGCAGCTTGAAAAAATGGGTCATGGAAGTGAGATAGCGCACGCGCCATGCCGACGGCATCTTGCCGTTTTTCAGATTCACGTTGTAGCGCGATCCGATAAGGCTGTACGCGCGCCGTATCCGCCCGAACAACTCGTCCGATGACCCGGGCTTCACCTGATTCAGCGCGCCAATCTCAGTGATCAGATCGCGGCTGTAGGCGGCGAGCGCAACCAAGCTGTCGGCGAACAATTCGTCGCCTACCTTTAGATGGCTCGCGAAGGTGCCTTCCATAAACGCCGTCATCGAGGCGCTTTCGCCGACCAGCGAACCGTAGATGTAATGCCCCAGCTCGTGACCGAGGGTTGCGGCTACAGCCGCGGGATGATGGGCGGTGTTGATGAAAATCACGAACTTGTTGCTCGATCCGATATTGGTGCGGCAGAAGAATCCGCGCAGTGAAAGGCCCGCGCCCGCGCGGTACGGCTCGGCGCGAAGCTCAATCTCACGCGGCCCGAAGCTGCGAAACAACTTGTCTATCACCTCGGGGCTGTCGAGACTCTTCCACTTGCCATCGCGCGACTTGATGTCCCTCTCGATGACATTTGAAAGCTCGCGCACCATATGCTTGTCAGGCAGCGCTGATTCTTCAAGATAGTTCGCGGAAAGAATCTGCTTTAAATCCGAAAGCTGGCCGAGCACTCGCTTGCCCATTGAGTTGAACGGGATCTTGATCTCGCCGAGCAGCTTGGCAACCAGGTTGTCCACTTCGCGCGCGGCAAGCGCGTCGGGGCCGCGCCGGGAGATCCGTTTTCCCAAGTCAGTGGACAGAAACAGCGCAGCGCTCATACATGCACCAGACGACTATCAGGCGAAATGCCGTCTCAAATAGCAAAGGGTAATATTATCTATACGATCTGACGACACAAGCTCTCAAACCGATGCTCTAAGGCGCAATTCGCGTGCCATACAGCTAATAGGCAGACAATCAGGTAGAGATACCACCTGTAGTACCCCTTGTTGAGAACTCAAGCCGACGTGTGCGCCCGTGCAACATCGATGTTCCTAATGCACCTCGGGACAAGGCTTCTCGGTGCAGCTGAGCCGATTTGCCTAAGGCCGCGAATTCGATCAGGGCGAGTTCAATGCCTGGCGCACAGTGTTGAGGATGTACACGAAATCGCGCGGTTCTCTCACTTGGCCCATCAGAGCAACCCGCGATAGCATCTCCATCTCTTCGCCTGTCACATGCATCGAGCTTTGAAGCTGCGCATTGCGGCGAAACTCCTCCCACGCGGAGGCCGGAGTTGTGTCGGGCATCGCCATTATCGCTTTGGCTTTCGGGTTGGCGAGCAGGAACAGATCCTTGCGGTCAAAGCCGAGCGCGTCTGCCAGACGCTCAACGACCTCTTCCGACGGATGACGTTTTCCAGTCTCGAGATGGCCGATATACGGCGTCGATGTTCCAATTCGACGAGCAATTTCGCGCTGAGTCAAATCAGCACGCCTGCGCCGCTCGCGAATTAACTCACCAAATGTCGATCTGGCCATTTCTAAAGGAGCCTCCCTTTTTTCACCGAAATAACCTGAAAATCGCAGTAGAGTTCGGCGCCGACGCTGCAAATTCCCTCATTTTTCTCCCACATCCTCATCTACGCGCCGACTATGTTCTTCGCGGAATCTTCGCTATCGATCTCGCTGTCCTGGATTCCGTCGTGCCGCGCGCGAGATAGCATCGCCGCAGCTTCGCTATAGATTCGCCTGCGCTTCTCTGCGTGCTGTTCCGCGTCCACCCGATAGCATCCAGTGCAGACCGGTGCCGAGAAGCCCGTTTCGTCCGGACCGGTGCATCGATAGCGCGTGTTGCACTGCGGGCACCGATGCGCGTGAGGTTCGAGCGATGCGCTCGCAGCCACCGCGATCGGATCCGGGCACGGCAACGGCCTGAGCGGCAGGCTCGCCGGGCAAGCGGCATCGGCGGTCTGTGCGACTACAGTTCGCATTGAGGGTCTATTTTAGGCGAATCCTACAACTTGTCAAGTAGTTCTTGCCTTACTGTAGGACATTTCTTTTGTCCAGATGACGCTATGTGCGGCAGGACAGGGCGCACTCGCACAGCCATCAATGCGTCGGTTGCCCTTACTGGAGGCTCATTTCAAGGCGGCGATTCGCGCCACCACACGATCCACGTAAGCGCCAGCCGCTCCCAGATAATTTTCAGGATCGAACGCAGCATCTATGCCTTCTGGCGGCAGATTGCGCATGATCACAGTATCTCGCGAAGCGACTTCCCGCAGCGAAGTCCGCTGTGCGATTGCGCGATCGCATGCCGCTTGCACAAGATGATGCGCCTCGGCGCGACCGAGCGCCGGCGTGAGCAGCGCGGCGAGCGCCTCCGACATGATGAGCCCATCCGAGAGGTCGATATTCCTGCGCATCCGCGTGCTGTCGATTGTCATCGACTCGGCAAGGTGGCGCGAATGCGCGAGCGCGCCCGCGGTCAGAACGAAAATCTGTGGCAGCGCGGCGCTCTCCGCCTGCCATCCACCGGCCGCGCGCTCATGCTCCTGTGCCATCGCGGAGAACATCACTGGCACCAGCCCCGCAACCATCCTCGCGGCAGCGCCGATATATTCGCTCAGGATCGGATTGCGTTTCTGCGGCATCGTGCTCGACGATCCGCCGCCATCGGCGCGCGGCTCCGAAAGCTCGCCCACCTCGGTCTGAGCCATCAGTGCGAAATCGAGCGCGAATTTCGAGAGCGATCCGCAAATGAGGCCGGCGATAGCGGCCCCCTCGACGATCGTGTCGCGCGAAGCATGCCACGGCATGATGGGCACGCCTAACCCGAGCTCGCGCGCGAGCGCCACGGCCACTGCCGGACCACGGGTGCCGAGAGACGCATTTGTGCCCGCGGCGCCGCCAAACTGCACGACGAACATCCGCGGCGCGGCCTGATCAAGCCGTTCGATATGCGCGACGAGGGGCGCCGCCCAGGCAGCGCACTTCAGACCAAATGAGGTCGGCACCGCATGTTGCAGATGAGTACGGGCGGCAACGGGCGTATCGCGAAAGCGAACCGCTTTTGCGGCAAGCGAGCGCGCGACGCCGATCAGATCACGGCGGAGCAGCGAGAAGCCGCGGCGCAACTGGAGCACCAGCGCGGTATCGACGATATCCTGAGTGGTTGCGCCCAGATGGAGGTATTTGGACGCCTCCGCACCGGCTGCGCGTCCAAGTTCCGCGACGAGTCCGACCACAGGATATCCCACCACGCGCGTGCTGGATGCGACCGCGTCCAGAGAAAGCCGTTCCAACTTTGCGGCGTCGGCGATTTGGCGCGCGACCTCCGGCGGTACGAGGCCGAGCGAAGCCTCGGCGCGGGCGAGCGCGCTCTCAACCTCGAGCATCGCGCCGATCAGCGCGCGGTCGGACATGATCTCGCGCATCTCAGCGGTGCCGAACAGCGCTCCCGTAAGTGCCGAATCGGCAGGATATTTGCTCATCATATCACCTGTGGTTTCTCGCTTGGCGCTGAACTGCTGCCGGCAGCGCGATGATCGCGAAGCAGCATGCATGCGAATTTATTTTCGGAATGCATGCGCCCGATGCTCTAAAGTGCAAGGTAGATCGTGCCGGTTGCGCACTCAAACCGGCCGCAAGCGTTGGTTGAGAGGTCATGGAAACGAGTCCATTTGCCGGTAAAGTGCTGGATCCGTCCAGGCTGATAAATGTTCCGCGGCTGATTACCGCCTATTATTCGGAGCGTCCCGACGTCTCAATCGCGTCGCAAAAAGTCGCCTTCGGAACCTCGGGTCATCGCGGCTCGGCGCTCGATCTGGCATTCAATGAGGCGCACATTCTGGCGATCACGCAGGCAATCTGCGTCCATCGCCGCCGGAGCGGAATCAGCGGTCCACTTTTTTTGGGGATGGATACGCACGCCCTGTCGGAGCCCGCCTTCGCTAGCGCGCTGGAAGTACTTTCAGCCAACAACGTCGAGACAATCATAGATGATCGCCGACTCTATACTCCCACTCCCGTCATTTCTCACGCGATACTCACTTACAATCGCAAGCGAACCGATGCGCTGGCCGATGGAATAGTCATTACACCATCGCACAATCCGCCGCGCGACGGCGGCTTCAAATACAATCCGCCAACCGGCGGTCCCGCATCCGCGGCCGTGACCAAGAGCATCGAAACCATGGCGAACCAGCTTATCGCCGATGAACTGCGCGCGGTGCGCAGAATATCGTTCGCGAGGGCTCTCAAGTCCGCGCGGCGACATGACTATGTGTCGGCATATGTGAATGATTTGGAAAACGTGATCGATATGGAGGCGATTCGAAACTCTGGGCGAAAGCTCGGCGTCGACCCGCTTGGCGGGGCGAGCGTCCACTACTGGAGCGCGATCGCGCAGCGGTACAAGATCGCGCTGGACGTGGTTAACGACAGGGTCGATCCGGCTTTTGCTTTCATGCCTGCTGATTGGGACGGCAAAATCCGGATGGACTGCTCGTCACCGTTTGCGATGGCGAGGCTACTCCAGATTCAAGACCATTTCGATATTGCATTCGGCAACGATACCGACGCGGATCGTCATGGAATAGTAACTCGCAGACATGGACTGCTGAATCCGAATCATTACCTTGCTGTCGCAATCGAGTTTCTATTTCGCAATCGCCCAGGATGGCGGCCTGATGCCGCGGTAGGAAAGACAATAGTCAGCAGCTCGATCATCGACAGGGTGACCGCACGCGCCGGCCGGCGCGTGGTTGAGGTGCCGGTCGGTTTCAAATGGTTTGTAGACGGTCTGATGGATGGGTCGTTTGGTTTCTGCGGAGAGGAAAGCGCGGGAGCGTCGCTACTGCGGCGCGACGGCGCAGTCTGGACCACGGACAAGGACGGAATCGTGATGAACCTGCTCGCGTGCGAGATTCTGGCGCGCAGCGGCCGCGATCCCGGCGAGATTTACGATAAGATCGCAGCGGATTGCGGCGCAACCGTCTATGAGCGTATCGACGCGCCCGCTTCCCCGGAGGAGAAAAAGATCCTGCAATCAATTTCGGCCGACGAAATTGCTATTCGCGATCTCGGCGGAGAAAAAGTCGACGCGGTAGTGACGGTTGCGCCCGGAAATCACGAACCGATCGGAGGCGTAAAGGTCACCGCGCCTGGCGGATGGTTTGCGGCGCGCCCCTCGGGTACCGAGGACGTCTACAAAATTTACGCCGAGAGTTTTGTCGACGAGCTTCATCTGCGCCGCATTCAGGAGGAGGCGCAAACCGCGATAGCGCAAGTTTTTCGAGAGCGTTCGGAGCGCGGCCGGTAAAATATCCCAAAGCCGCCGCCGAGAAGTCCGACCTCTGGGTCAGAATCGGTTCGTTCGCATCATTAATCGAGCATAAGTAAAGCGGAACGGTCGCCGCGGATAGCCTGTTTTCGCGAGCCCGAATGGCATAGCGATTGCTGCATTTCGGTGACCAAGGAGTGTCACGATGAAGACGATCTGTGCAGTAGCCGCGCTGGCTCTGATGGTTACCGTCCCTGCCTGGGCCCAGAGTCCCGTGCATGGGACATCAGATGCCAGCGATCTTTCAACCGTGCTGAATAAAGCCAATCAAATGAACTATGAGGAAATTCAGGACGCGAATCTTGCCCGCAGCAGAGCCGGCGATAATCAGG
>JASHOJ010000091.1 GCA_030041155.1 Candidatus Binataceae bacterium
TATCGGGCAACGGCTCCGGCGACTTGTTCCTTGCCTTTTCCACGGCTAATCCGCCGCTTGCTTCCGTTCGTGGCAAATCAGGCGTAAGGAGAGTGCCGATGCTCTCCAACCGGCGAATGGATCCGCTGTTTGCCGCGGCGGTGCAGGCGACCGAAGAGGCAATCATCAACGCGATGGTTGCGGCGGAGACGATGAGCGGAATCGACGGACATTCGATCTTGGCGTTGCCGCAGGAAAGCCTTCGCTCGATCTTCGCCCGTGGGACAGGTGAGTGAAAAAAAAGCAGCCGTACAGGCTGCTTTTCATATCAGAAAGAAGACATCAAGTTTCAGTGCTTGGTTTCGATACGGCGCCCGTAAGTTACTTCACCCTTGTCGACTCGCAGACTGAAGCCGCAATCAGGATTGGTGCACACCCAAGCCTTGAACATCACGGAGGCGCCTTCCTGTCCATAATCCGACAAGGGGATTAGCGTTCCATTGTTACATTTCTGGCACTTCGGCCACTCCATCAGCCACCCTCCTGGCGTCCGACCCTGATCCGCTACGTTCCGATGGGCAAGTTATCCGACCACCGCATCTAAATCAACGACAGGTTAATTGGTGGCAAAGCTGGCGCAGGTGCGTCGCGGCAGCGAATTTTCGGCTCCAGCCGCGGATGCTAAAGTGTGGCCGGATGCCGAACTCACGCAGCCTGTCGCCTGCCCCATCGTTCCTGATTCGCGAGGCAACTCGCCGCGACCATCACGATCTTCTGGTGCTCGCGCGCCTGCTCGATTCGATAAATCTTCCCACCACGGCGCCGGGCCTCGCCGAGGCATTGGAACGATCGGCCCGTTCTTTTCGCGGCCAGGTTCGCGACCGCGCAAAAGCGATTTACCTGTTCTGCGCGGAGCGGATCGCGACCGGGCGTCTGGCCGGAGCTTCGATGATCATCGCAAAACACGGTACCCCCGTTTCGCCGCATTATTACCTCGAGATGGATACCGATGATCGGTACTCGAAAACACTCAAGCGGATGTTTCGGCATAGCTATTTGCGTCTGCGTTATTCGATGGATGGGCCGACGGAAGTTGGCGGATTGATCGTTGCGCGGCGCATCCGGCGGCATCCGGAGCGCGTCGGCCGCCAGTTGTCGTGGGTGCGTTTTCTTTATATTGCGAAGCATCGCCGCCGCTTCGAGAATCGCGTCGTTTCCGAGATGCTGCCGCCGCAAATTCCTGGACATCGCAACGCCTTCTGGGACCACTTTGGCCGCCCGCTGACCGGCCTCTCGTTCCGTGAAGCCGATCGCCTCTCGATTCGCGACAAGGAATTCATCCACGCCCTGTTTCCCGATTCTCCGCTCTACACTTTTCTGCTTCCTGACGCGGTGCGCGAGTCGATTGGAGTGGTCGGGGAGGGCACCCGCGGCGCGGTCAAGCTGCTCGAACAGGCCGGGATGCGCTTCCTTTCCCATATCGATCCGTTCGATGCCGGCCCGTACTACGGCGGCGCCGTGGCGGATCTGACACCCGTGATGCAACATCGCGTGGTGCGCGCGGTGGCCGGCAGCGTCGATCCGAATGAGCATCCCCGGTGGCTTCTCGCGTGTGAGGACTATCGCGGCTTTCGCGGAGTGGCCGCATACGGCCTTGCTGAACCCTCACGAATGGTTGTGGGCCGGGAAACACTCGAGGTGCTGGGGGTAAAAGACGGCGCGCGGCTGGATGTTGTGCCGCTGCCGTGACGGTCGCGCGGCGCGCGGTGACCGCGTACACTGATGCGCGATGCGTTTTGGCAGATTCGCAACCGTTTGCCGCGCTGCGATTATAGTCGCGGCGATTTTCGCGCTCGGGTCGTCGATTCCGGCTGCCGCTCAATCGCAAATTCCGCCGATGCCGAGCCAGAATGGGCAGACGCTTGAGCTTCAGCCGCAAGTTCCGGCATCTCAGAATGTCCAGGGACCGCAGGGTAATTACGCGCCGCAGCCAAATCAGGATAACGCGCGAGTTATTCCGGTCATTCCACCGAGCGCGCAGGTATTGTCCATTCCGCAGGCAAGCACGGATTTTATCGGCGAATGGGGCGGAACGCTGCAGCTACAAAGAAAGTTTGGCGATGTCACACCGCCAGGCACCGCGATTACGAGTTTCATGTTCGGCGAGCGCGCCGGATCGGTGGTGCTTGCCACAACCGTGTTCGGCAGCCCCGACTCGCAGGTTCTTGAAACCAAGGCAACTACCGAAGGTCCGCAGACGGTCAAGTTAAAGCTTGCCGGGCTGGATCTCAGCCATCAACCGCCGGTGCGGCATATCGAGACAGTGTCGCTTCAACTGATTGATCCAACTCACGTGCGATGCACCAAGACGGTGGACCTTTACGTGTCGGGATTTCCGGATCCGTCCTTCGAAGCCGAGTACGAAGGCACACTCCATCCGCTGACGAACCGCGACAAACGAATGATCGCGGAAGATCTGATGCGCAGCGGGGCCGTTCCTCGCGCCCGAATCGATGAGGGCGGCTCGCCCTCGGATCAATAGGGAGATCGCGCAAACAAAAGGCGAAACTGGCGTCGATTTTTCCGATTTCGCGCCGAGGACGGTTTTGGCGCCAGGGGTCGCTCTCAGGAATGCCCTTTTAATGGGCCGTAAACGGCCTGCAAAGCGTTGGCAACGCTTTCCCCGCATCAAGAGCGGGTCGGCTGAAATCGACGCGTATAAACGATTTGTGGCCTAAAACCGCCTTTTTGCTAACTGACCGGTCAGTTAGCATACGTTCACCAAATGTCATCGACGTGCCCGCAATCACTTCACACCGATCCCGGTGCCTGCTTTCTGATGGTACGCGAACGAGGGCACGAAGCCCTATTCGCTCAGGCATTCGCCTAAAATCGTGAACGCGTCGGAAAGCTCGTCCTCGCTGAGGCATCCGGCAGGCAGAAACAGCCGCACGCAGGCGGGATCGTGGCCGCCGTAATACAGTGCGAGCCCTGCGTCGAAGCATCGCCGGATGTATGCGCGCGTCGCCTCGAGAGTGCCCGATCCAACGCGGAACGCGAGCATCGCTCCGGTGCCGTCCACGTGCGAGATCGCGCCCGGATGCGCATCGCCGAGCCGCGCGAGATGCGCTCGGGTCATCTGTTCAAGTTGTTTCTCGCGTCCTTCGGGTCCGAAGAAATTCTCATCGCAAAGTTTCTCGATAATCCTGCGGCCAACCGCCATCGCGACCGTCGCGCCGGAAAACGTGCCCGAGATTAGCCCCGGATCGGGCGCCAGGCTCTTGCGATAGAGCAGCGCCGAGCCCTGCAAAACCTTGCCGATCGTAATCATCTCCACGTAATCGGCGAGCTGAAGCCAGTCGGTCGCGAACAGCTCTCCGGTTCGCGCGAACGTCTGCACTTCATCGGCCCACACGATAATTCGCTGTTTGTGGCATTGTTCGAAGAGCGGCACGAAAAACTCGCGCGGCGCGGTGATGAATCCCGCTTCGCCCTGCACCAGCTCCACGATAAATGCCGCAATCTCGTCGCCGTGGCTGCGAATAACCTGAACGAGAGCGTCGAGGGATTTTTTCGCCGAATCGGGATCATCGCGATTGAAGAACGGAATTCGATAAACCGGAAAAGTGGAAGGTTGCCCGAATCGGTAGTCGGGACGATCGGTAATCTCGGCCATCGCGCTGGTACGTCCGTGGAAACAGTGCTCGAACGCGATTATTCCGGGGCGGCCGTCCCGATTTTGACGCGCGAGCTTCAGTGCATTTTCGTTCGCGTCGGCGCCCGACAGCGAGAGCCAGCATTGATCGATCCCGCGCGGCGCGTGGTCGAGCAGCGTCTTCATCAGCGCGCGATATTCGCGATTGAATATCAGGTTCCCCTGCATCGTGAGATCCGACGCGGCGGCGCGAATGGCGGTCTCGATAAGGTCCAGGTTGCCATGGCCGAAAAAATGAACTCCGATTCCGAGCGCGAAGTCGAGCATCCATCGTCCGTCGGCGAGCATCACGCGCGCGCCGCGCCCGAGACCGGATCCCAGGTATGGATAGAATGCCGGACGTCCGCGCAGGAGCGCCAAACCGTCGAGTTCGCGCTTCATCGCGGCGGCGCTAAGCGGCGCGCGAGCGCCGCCGGCCTGGGCCTCGGCGATCGAGTCCAGAATCAGTTTCAGCCCGCGCTCGAAATTATCGCCGAAATCCATGGCCGACTCTCCCGAAGCCGCATTTCCCGAAGCCATATCTTCGGACGCTTCCGGATTTACTCGCTGCGAAATAATTGTCTCTGCAACGCTGAAGAAAGATACGCGCGCGAGTCATTTCATCGCGCGCACGGAAAAGCCGCGGTCGTTCACGCACAGCAGCGATCGTTTTCCGTCCAGCACGGTCTCCATCACCACCTCGCGGCCCCACAGCCGTGCGAGATAACCCATGGTTTTTTCCGCGTATTCAAGATGCAGGTCGCGGCCATCGTGCTCATGCTTGACGTATAGAGTTCGATTCTGACCGAAGTCGGCATCTTCGACCTTGATGATCGGAATCGAGTTGGTGCCGACGTTCTTTATCAGCGTCTCCTTGATCGCGCGCCATCCGTCGCTATCCGCTACCTTTGAAACCACCAGGTCTTCGCCGCGCGGTTCGTACTCGAAGATGTCCATCTCGCGCATCAGTTCTTCGGTCAGGTAGCGCCGCAGAAATGACGAATCACGCTCGACCTCGCGCACCTCAAACAACTTGTCGCGCGCGGATTTGGCCGGCGCGCCGTCGCGTTTGATCTCCTCAGCGGTCGGATTCGTCCATCGCCGTTCGATATCTTTCCAGATTTTGAAACCGAGATGGTACGGATTGAGCTGGCCGGGGATGGACCGCACGACCTGATTGTGCCGCACGAAAAATTCGAGATGCAGGCCCTGTTCAAGGCCCAGCGAGTCGACGATCTTATGATGCCAGAAGCTCGCCCATCCCTCGTTCATGATCTTGGTTTCCATCATCGGGATGAAATACTTCGCCTCTTCGTCGACGATGGTCAGCAGATCCTTTTCCCATTCCGCGAGGTACGGATTGTGATCGCGAATGAACAGCA
>JASHOJ010000092.1 GCA_030041155.1 Candidatus Binataceae bacterium
GTTCTCGAGCAAAAACAGTAAGGTCTCCAAGTCGCGCGCGGAGTTGGCGACCTCAGCCATTGTTCTTTCTCCGACGATATATTACGGCGCCGGAAGCCCATAGCGCCTCGAAGTCTTCGACGTCGACCAGACTATCCGTAGGGCCTAGCAGAAGGTAGCCGCCCGGACGTAGTGCATTACACAGTCTCTTCTGAGCAAGCTGCCGGGCTCGCGCACTGAAATAGATTAGGACGTTGCGGCAGAGAACGACATCGAATTGCCGCGTCGACAACGTGTCTTCGATGATATTCAAATGTTCAAATCGTACGGCGGATTTGAGAGTCGAAGAAACGGTGCGCTCTGCACGCCCGCTCGAACTCACACCCGGCAGCAAGGGAAAATAGCGCAGCAAGGGTGCCGATTCTGCACGAAACGAAGAAAGCGGACCGGTGTCAAAAATACCGGTGCGGGCCTTTTTGAGCGCAGGGTGCGATATGTCCGCCCCTACCACCTCGATCCGCCAAGGGGCAAGGAGATCTGCACCCACATCAGTCTTGATTGCGTGACCGGTTGCGACCAGCACGTCGAGGGCAAGCGCCGCGACCGAATAGGCCTCTTCACCGGTGGCGCAACCCACCGACCAAAAATGCAGAACATGCATTCTCGCCGCAGCGGCATCAGCGATCACGCCCGGCAACTGCGCAGCAAGCAGTTGGAGCTGCGAAGGATCGCGCATGACATAAGTCTCGTGCACGGTGAGGCTTTCGATCAGCGAGGACCACTCCGGGTGGCTCGCCGGCAGCGGCTCGATCTTTGAGACCCAAGCTTCGAGCTCGGCGATATCGAGCGCCCCAAATACGCGTAAAAGCTTCTCGGTGGCAGGTTGCGAGACTTCGACTCCGACCCGCCGCTCCACCCCGGCCAGCAATTTCTGGATCACCGCGCCACGGCGGTCGAGCGGCACCGCGACACGCGATGGCGGCGGCACAGTAGGACCGGCAAGAGCACGCCGGTGCTGGGTCATAACATCTTGGAGCAGCGCAAGCGTAGTTTCTATCGGCCGCGCCATGAATGCTCCTCAGGCCCAGATTTCCTTGAACTTGTCGAGCTCGCCACGCGAGTGCTCGGCGAGTTTACTCAAGTCGAGCATTGTGGCAGTGATCTCTTCCGCAGCGGTGGCGTTCGATTGTCCGATACGCGTGAGTTCGTTCAAGCTTGTGTTGACCTCGGTAATTGCCGCCTGTTGTTCGGCCATCGCGGCTGCGATCGACCCGATAAGTTTATCGCTTTCCCGAACCGCCTCAGATATACGCCGCATCTTGTCGCTGACCTCTCCTGCCAACGCAACGCCTTCGCCAGCCTGAGTGGTCGAGCGACTCACAAGCTCTGCGATCTCCTGAGCAAGTGATGCGGAATTTTCGGCAAGCTTGCGCACCTCTTCGGCGACCACGGCAAAACCCTTCCCGTGCTCGCCCGCGCGCGCGGCCTCGATCGCCGCGTTGAGCGAAAGCATGTTGGTTTGACTGGCAATACGGGAGATTGCATCAGCGATGTAGCGCACTTTATTGCTGGTGTCTGCGAGCGCATTGACGATATTCACCATGTCCGACATGCGCGACATGCCATGGGTTACGAGCTCGGCGGCATCGCCGGCTTGTTCGCTGGCGAGGTGCGTGTTCCTGGCAACGTCGGAGATCGCCAATGTACTCTGATTAACAGCGCCCGCGGTTTTCTTCAGTGAGCTCAGTTGGACGTTGGCGCCGTCGGAGACTTGGCTGACGGCATTGCTTGCCTGACCGGCGGCCAGCGCGATACGACCTACATCTTCAGTGATCTGCGCGTTCAAGGAATCGGCGGCCACTGCTTGGCGCTGAAAAGCTCGGATCGCTTTCGCCATATCGCCGATCTCGTCGCTTCGATCGGCCGGGACCTCGCCGCTGACATCACCCTTGGCAAGCTTCATCGTAGCCCCAGCGACCATCGCGAAAGGCTGCACGATGAACACACCAATCAAGAAGATTGCGAGGATAATACTCCCTACGAAGCCGATAACCGCGGGAATTGTCAGAAGCCAAAGCCCCGATTGATAGACGGCGACGACGAGCCCGCCCATGCACGCTGCAACCAGCGTCGACAGCACGATCACAAGATAAATCCTCGAGCCCATTGTCAGCCCGTTAGCACCCATTCCCATTTCCCTAGCCCCGACTTCGTCACACAGGTAGCGATACCATCCCAGAACAGAATTCGCGAAATTAGCGCCATTTGCCTGCTTGCGACAGTGCTACACCGGCGAACTTCGGACGGGAGAGCGCCTACCCCCACCGCCGTGGCCTCCGGGCCAACAATGCGCCTTTAGCGGCGTGGCGTCGCCATGATTCATCTGGTCGGCGTTGCACTTTCATGACAGGTCGACAAAAATTCGATGAATGTGAGCAAGCCCAGCTTCTATGGCTACTGCGCAGACAATTTTGAAATCGCCGCGTCACGGCTGGGGTGAATGTCAAGAATTCGGCTGAATCCGCTGATCTCGAAGACTTCGGGAATCTGCTGGCTAAGCGAACAAATCGCCAGCTTGCCGCCTGCCGTCTTCATTTGCTTCGCGGCAAGCAGGACAATGCGCAGTCCAGCGCTGCTGATATAGACCAAATCGGCGAAATCGAGGAGTATGCGGCGTTGACCATCCTCGATATGTTGCAACACGTCTTTTTCGAAGGCTGGACCGGTGGAACTGTCAATCCGGCCCCTGGGCCGCAACTCACAAATCTCGTCCGCCATGGCATGAAACTCGAGCGATAGAAGTGGACCATAATCCGCGGACGTGCCCGCGGCAAGACGTCAGAGCCTACCTAGAGCGTTTCACATTTTGGTGGAAGCGTATCCGGCGTTTTTGAGGTAGCTATTGCATTCGCGGGGTTGGATGGTTGCGAGGAGGTCGCCGATGTATCGCCAGGTATCGTCGATGGTGCGTTTTTGGGCGCAGCGCATGCAGTGTTTGATCTTGGCGAAGGCCGGCTCAATCGGGTTGAGGTCAGAAGAGTAAGGCGGCAAGTACCAGAACCTGGCGCCGGCTGCTCGGATCATCTGTCGGATGGGCGGCCGCCTTGTGGGAACCGAGATTGTCCATGCCGACGATGTCGCCTTGCTGCAGCACGGGCACGAGTTGTTGCTCGACATAGGCTCGGAAGCATTCGCCATTGATTGGGCCGTCGAAAACGCAAGTGGCCATGATCTCGTCGCAGCGCAAGGCGCCGAGGAAAGTCAGCGTCCGCCAGTGGCCGTGCGGGGCAAGGCCCCGCAGTCGCTTGCCTTTCGGCCCCCAGCCGCACAAGGCTTCGATACGGGGCGAGAAAGTCACGGGCCGCAAGCATCACATCCGCGTCGATACGCTCGGTCTCCTCTTGCCCTTCGTCTGGTCGCGCGGCAGTGCCTTGAACTTCTCGACGCCGGGACGCCACGGGTCGACTTTCTCGTCGAGGTCGATCTTGCGCGGCCTCTCGCCGGGAAGCCCTTCACGCAGCGTGTAGTCTTCCGCCGGGAGCAGCCCGGCGAGGGTCAGGATTTCCCGGCCCCTCGGCTTCGGATCGTGCACGACGAACGCCTCGCCTTTGACGCGGATGCGATAGCCTTGAAGAGCGGCGGGCGTTTCCCCGCTTCGCGGATCCGGTCTACTTGATCTCCCAAGTGGCCTTGTGGTTGACGATAAGGGCCGTGCGGCCGCCGACCGTCTCATGAAGTTCCACCACAGTGTAGGGAACTGTTCCCATTATACCTTTATATTTTCCCGTACCACCCATCAAATAGTGGTTTTTGTCATCGAAGGTCGTGAATACGTTGTCACCATCTTTGTCGGTTTCGACGCAGCTCCCGTTGAGGTGCACTGTCTCTCCCACTGAACTCCGGTGGAACAGGCAGCGAACAGACATGTCGTGGAACGGGCCTTCTCCTTTAACATTCCGGGTGATTCCAGTTTCGTCAACGATTGCCCCCGTGCCGGCTCCGCTATCGAATTTTGCCACGGTGTTACCTACATAGTATGTGTCGTATTCCGCCTCGCCAGTCTTCGGAAAATCCGCTGATGCTGCTGGAAACGCGCAAAACTGAAACGCGCAGGACGTAAGTACGACTGCCATCGAAGCTAACATCGATTTCATCTCAGTACCCTCCTTTACAGACGTTATTGAACACAGTCGGACAGGCGCGGCTTGTACCTTGTTTGCGGTCCTCAGCGAGAACTGAATGAGTCGCTTTCCTATGGATTCGCGAAGATCGTCGGGCACGCGGCGGCGGTAATACCAGACGCCGTTGCGACGAAGCAGGTGATATGAGTCAGACACCTTGTCCATGCCCTATGTGTAGCAGCGGTGTGCATCACAGGGAAACGATAAGGATCTGATCCAACGGGCTATTCGATTTCCAATGGGTTAGGGGAAATCTGGTGGAGCTGAGGGGAATCGAACCCCTGACCTCTGCAGTGCGATTGCAGCGCTCTCCCGTCTGAGCTACAGCCCCGGCAGGCGGGTCTTACGTCGCGGCGCGCGCAACTGTCAACGTACGGCTGGCCGAACCGTCCGCGCTCTTGCCCGCGAGCCTATAGCCCGATAAACGACAGCAATCCTCGCTGGTTGGGTGGAACTCCCATGCGCGCCATCCTCGACGTCATATTGATCGTTCTGCAGATCTATACGTACGTCATCATTATCGTGGCGATCCTCTCCTGGCTGATCGCCTTTCATGTCATCAACGTTTACAACGACTTGGTGCGCTCCATTTGGAACGCCTTGAATGCCGTCACCGAGCCTTTGTTGCGGCCGATCCGCCAGGCGCTGCCCAATCTCGGCGGCATCGACATCTCGCCAGTCATCCTGCTGCTGCTGATCTTCCTCCTCGAAGATATCATCGAGCGCTACGTCTATCCCTACGTCTTCTAGCTCCGCCTCGAGAACTAGCGGCTGAGATCTTTGTGGACGCGCACCATGAGCGCCGCGCCGAACAGCGGCGTCAGCAGGTTAGCGAGCGGCACGGCGGCAAGCGCGGCGATCGCCAGGCCGGCGAGAAAAATTTGCCATTCATGCGCGCGGCGCAGGCGGCCGATGTCCTCGATTTTGCGGTAACGAAACGCCGCGAATTCGAAATAGCCGCGTCCGAACAAATAGCCATTGACGACCAGGAAGGCCAAGGCGTTGAGGCCGGGGATCAGAATCAGGAATAGCGCGGCGATGTTGAGAACCAGCGCCAGCGCCGCGAACTGCACGGCGACACGCGCCACTGCCGCGAAGGGCGGCGCGCGGCCTGGGTGAGCGGGATCGATTTCCTTCTCGACGATCTCGGCGAGCTCGTCGAAGAAAAATCCGCCAACGATGAAGGAGACCGGTGTGATCGCGAAGGCGAAGCCGACGACCAGCGCGATGCCGGCAAGCACCGCGAGACTTAGCGTCAGCCAGGACGACGGCAGCACCAGAAAATGGACGAGCATCCGCTCGATCACCACGAAGACGAAAACAAGCAGCAGCAACGTGAGCCCGAGGGTCTTCCAGAACACGCGCCGGAAGGGCGGCGTGAAGATCTGCGGGATCGCGTCGAGAATGGCGTCGAAGAGCATGGGCGGGCCGGGAGTGAAGAAGGTATTCCAGCTTACAGCATCGTCATGCAGTGTACTCTAGAAAGAGGGTGGGTACCGAAAACAGCCGCTGATGATCGGAACTCGGCGCGTTATGCTCTTCGGCATTTTCTGCAGGTCGCCTTCAGAGGGGCCTTCGATCCCCTTCATCCGTATGTTTTCACCGCCTTGGCGATCGCCGGTTCCGCCTTCCTGAGATCTTCGGCAACCATGGCCGGCACCGCCTCGATGCCGGCATTGAGCGCCAGGAACCATGGCTCCGCAAATCCCGGAATCTCGGAGGCGTCCTTCAAATTGACGATGACGACGGCGGTGCGCCTTCCGCCGTCGGCGATGAAATAGGCGGCCTCGGGTTTCTGCTGCTCGAGGATCTTTTGGATGACTTTGAGACCATCCTTTTTTGCGGCCGCATTACCCGCCTCGACCGGAATCGAAATCTTGACCAAGAATCGCATAGCCTTTCCTCCCGTTTGTCTTTCCGACGTCCTGTCGAACTGACCGCGATAGGATGCGCTCTTTGCGCTTCCTCGACAAGGCGCCGCGCCGGGCGCTTTCGCTCGTTTGCCGGGCGGCGAATCTCCCGCTTGGAATTGCCAGTGAAGCGGACCTGACGTAGAGAGAAATCGCGCCTCACACGCGACAAGCCAGAAACGGATCCATGGCCGAAACCAGCGACATCCGCCATGATTGGACGATCGACGAGATCGTTGGCGTGCATGATCAACCGTTGCTCGATCTCGTCGGCGCGGCGAACCGCATTCACCGCCAATATCAGCCGCGAAACTACGTGCAGAAGGCGAGCCTGCTTTCCATCAAGACCGGCGGCTGTCCAGAGGATTGCGCCTATTGTCCGCAATCGGCGCATTACGAGGCCAACGTCGGCCGATCGCCGCTGATGCCCACCGCGGAGGTGTTGGCCCTCGCGAAACGCGCGCATGCCGCCGGCGCCGACCGTTTCTGCATGGGCGCCGCCTGGCGGCAGGTGCGCGACGGCGATGAGTTCGACGCGCTTCTCGACATGGTGCGCGGCGTCGACGCCCTCGGCATGGAAGCCTGTGCGACGC
>JASHOJ010000093.1 GCA_030041155.1 Candidatus Binataceae bacterium
CATCTCCTTCTCGCCCATGAAACGATAGTCGTACTCCTCGGTCTTCGGATTGAATCCCGAATAATGGTCGGGATCGAAGGTCTGCGTTCCCGTCGCCGAGGAGTTGATGCCTTCGTTCAGGCGGCGAACCCGGCGCGAGCCGGTGTCCCAGGTCCACGTGTCATCGCCCTGGTTCGGATTCGCATAGCGAAATCGCAGGAGGCTGGTGCCGCGCGCGTCCGCCGGCGCAAGCTCTGGCCCGAGGAAGAACAGCCATAGCCGGCCGGTCTTTTTGAAATCGGGATCGGTGGGAATCGGTTCAACTTCGGTGCGGCCAACTTCGTCATAGCCGGCGTAATGCCCTAGCTGGCCATAGGCTATCTCGAAAAAAGGCTTGTTGAGGCCGGTATAGATAGTGTCGCAATCGAAGTAGCGCAGGTCGTAATCGTCGCTATTGATTGGGCGGAAGACATTGTTCCATGCGATCTTGGTCGCAACATACGGATCGTTCGCATCGATCAGCGGAAACGGCTGTCCGGCGACGTAACCCACCAGCGACCGATGGTCCGCGGAAAGGGTGACCTGTGCCGAGTATTTTTCGGTCGCGTCTTTGTAAGGCGGCGGCCAGTCGATTCGCTCAGTCGGGGTGATCTTCATCGTCATCCCGTGCTGAACCTTGTAGAGCACGCCGGGCGATACGATATTCTTGACCTTGTACGCTTGATCGGCGGTGATGAAGTCCCCCGGCTTCACCTGCGCCTGCGCCAGAGAAGGCGCGGTCGCCGCGATCAGAAGAAAGGCGGACGCCGCGGCAAGTCCTGCTCCCCAGACACTAGTCCCCAGTCGCATATTCACCTCCGTGCTTGCGCAAAAAAGTTGCGTGCGGAGCCGCCCGCGACTGCGGATCCTGCAAGTCAGCGCGAAGGCGCGCTAACCTCGCGCTACTCTATTAGCTGGAGCGTGAATCAATGTCAAAGCAGCTTAAGAGTAAAAAGGCGTTTCAAATCGGCTGATGTCGTCACAGCTTATGCCCGAATCCGCCCACCCTTACGGCTGGATTCTTCGCGCGCCAGGCAAGTCAGACCAGCGGAAATGACAGACAACCTCGATCGCGAGCGAGCGCCGCGACCCGTGCCGAGGGAACGCTTGGCGAGCCGAGAACCTGCCCTGAGCCGGTCGAACCGGATCGGCGCGCAGCGATTCTCTAACGGGAGACGGGCAGGGATATAAATCTAAGAAATCTAAGCGAAACTTTGCGCGCGGAGATTCGCCTGAATAGACGAACGAAGAGGCTCCGCGGCCGGAAATCCACCAGCCAATCCCACTGATAGCTCGGCTCGCTTTCCAGGCTGATGTGACCGGAGACATGGTGCGCGCATCGCCGGCACATCAGGATTGGAAACACCGCCTCTGAGCGCGACCTGACATCCGCGACCATCACCCGCGCTCCGACATAGGTAACCGAATGCTCCAGCACTGCGGACAGCGATGCGGCAGTGCGCGCAACCAGCACCTTCGACCCAACCAGCAGCCGCGTGCGCGCCGCCTGAACCTCGCGTCCACTGCGCGGTTCGAAAACCTGGAGCGCCACCCGGAAACGCTCGCCGGTTAAGCGCGGACGCTCAAACTCGACGCCGCAAAGCGCGCAACGCGGCGAAACCAGCGCGACCCCTCGCTCGAGCAGGAAAACCACCGCGGCGGCCTTTTGCCGGCTCGCGAGCGCCACGCTCGCGACGTTCCTGATCGCGAGCCAGCGCGTGTTTGTGCTCATAGATTCGCGCCCATTTTGAGCGCGCGGCGCTAAGGCTGGTTTGAGATCGAGCGGCCGTCGCGCACCGGCACCGCCCAATCCCACACGTAATGGCGCCGGATTTCGTCCGAGGCGATCCGGCCCATGATGTTGTCGCCGCATCCACCGCAGAAGAAAAACGTTCTTCCGCCCTCGCCGATCGTCACCACCAGCGCCTTGTCGCCGGTGGGGCTCTGGCTGAAGGCGGAACCGCAGGCATTACATCCGCTATCGCTCAACAACTGGACGCGGTTGATTATCAAAAAGTCACGACCCTGATTGTCCATCATGCTCTCCCTGGCAAATCTCCAAAACATTCCCGCTCCGCCTCCGCCGCCGCATCGAAGGCACTCAAGCCATGCGCCACGCCGTCGCGGTCGAAACTGACCCACGGCGAAAGCCGCGCCAAGCTGAGCGCGAAACGACCGTGTGGCGATGCCGCGCGAGTCTTGCGGGGCCGATGCGGCCCAAATCAAAACGGAAGCAAAGGTAACAAACTTTGACTCCGAATTACGAACGCTCAAAGGGCCCAATGTTCGCGATTCACGCGCAAGGGCCACGCTCAAGTCCGGTTTTGACGCGTGCGGCGCGCTTTCGGCCGCGCAAGCGACGCTCCACTTATGCAACCGCACGCCTCGGCGCGCTTCATGTGCCCGCGGACCGGCGACTTTGGATGAGACAGCGGCAATGTGTGAGTTTCGTACGACGCCTGAATCAGTGACCGGGAAAATGGAGCGGGCCCTGAAATCGCCGGTTGCTCCTGTGCTACAAAACGGGACACTTTTTGTCCTACTCCCGCGCCCAGAATGACACAACTTGTAGCTTCACTCTGAAATGCTACCGGCACAGAACTCGCACTCGCACAGCGCGAATCGCACATTTGCTACAACTTGTAGTGTCTGTAGGCGATTCGCGGTGCGATGCGGATCAGGACTGGCGAGACCTCCCGGGCCGCGCTTCGAGCGGCAAGCGTCATCTCCATCGGATGTGCCTTCATCGTTTGCGCGCTATGCGCAAGTCCCTCGGCTCGCGCGTCCGAATTCGACTCGTCACCGCTCAGCCAGAGCGTCATTCCGGTTACGCCGAATCTCGATGTCACACCGCGCGCGATGCGCTCGCCGGTCGAGATCATCCGTGCCGGCCGCCTGGTGCAGCGAAAGTCTAGCCGCATCGCGCTGGTTAATCGCGGCAAGCGCCGCACCGGTGAGGCGATCACGATCGCCTCGATTTCATCGTCGAGCGCCGAATTCGTGCCGTCCGCATCATGCGTCGGGCGCGTTCTGGAACCGGGCCGCCGATGCGTTGTTCAAGTGGTTTTTGATGCCGACCCGTCCGGATCGCATCAGGGGACGCTTACTATCACCAGCGACGCGGCAAACCAGATCGTCAGTGTCCCGCTACTCGGACGCGTAAAAGCGGAGAATCCGCGTGACCTCCGTTCACCGACCCCAACCCCGGCACCAAGCGCGACTCCTACTCCCGCGCCAGCGCCTACGCCGACCGCCGATCCAACTCAGAGCGCCACTCCGACCGCATCCTCAACTCCGACCGTGACGCCAACGGTGACTCCGACTCCGACCAGAACTGCCACCCCTACGGCGACCGCGACTCCCACGGTTACGCCAACAGTGACCCCAACGCCGACCAAGACGGCGACGCCAACTGCCACTCCAACCGTAACCCCGACGCCGACCAGAACCGCCACCCCGACGGCGACCGCAACTCCAACAGTTACGCCGACAGTGACGCCAACGCCGACCAAGACGGCGACCCCAACTGCCACTCCAACCGTAACCCCGACTCCGACCAGAACCGCCACTCCGACGGCGACCGCAACTCCAACAGTTACGCCGACAGTAACGCCAACGCCGACCAAGACGGCGACGCCAACCGCGACTCCAACCGTAACCCCAACTCCGACCCCCACCGCGTCGCCAACACCGTCAATCGCGTGCACGATTTATGTCTCGCCCTCGGGAAGCGATTCGGGAACCGGCAGCAGCTCGAGCCCATTCAAGACGCTGCAGGAAGGCGTCAATGCGGCCGGCGCCGGTGATACGGTCTGTGCAACCGGCACGTTCACCGCCGGTGTAACGTTCTCGAATTCGGGAACTTCAAGCGCCTGGATCACGCTTGCGTCGCCGACGCCGCTTGGCGCGACGATCAATCAAAGCTCGCAGAGCGCCATCGATATCAACCTCAATAGCCAGTCCTATATTGCGGTCGAAAACATGGTGGTGAGCGGCGGACTGTGGGGAATCGTAACCTCCGGCGGCGGCAGCCACTGGAAAGTCACCGGTAATGAGGTTTCAGGCACCGCCGCGAGCGGAATCCAGCTCAATGACGGCGACTATATCGATGTCGAGAACAACATCGTGCACGGATGCGCCGGCACGTGGTCGGGATCAGGATCGGGAATCTCGATTTATGAACCGGTCGCCTTCGACTCCGAGCCGGGCTACCACATCACGGTCGCCAACAACTACTCCTACGCGAATCAGAACCCGGTCGGCGGCACCGACGGCGAGGGGATCACGATCGACAGCGAGAACGACAGCGGCTACACCCAGGCAACGCTGGTGGAGAACAATGTCGGTTATTCCAACACCGGCTCATGTATCAAGGTCAACAGTTCGGACGGCGTGACGGTGCTTAACAACACCTGCTGGGATGACAACGCGGTGGTAATCAATTCGTATTCCTGGCAGGGCGAGGTCTCGCTCGAATATTCCTCGAATAACATAGTCGCCAACAACATCCTGGTGACCAATCCGAGCCTTAACGAGTACGACACGGCTATCCTCGATGGCGGCGGCTCTGACAATACGTTCGCGAATAATCTGACTTACGACGGCACCGCTGGGCAGAGCTCCGAGTCGGTCCAGAGCACCGGAGATACGCTCTCGGCAAATCTGGCGGGCGAAAATCCCGAACTGGTGAACCCGGTGATTAGCTTTATGCTTCAGTCCGGCAGCCCGGCAATCGGCAGCGGCACCACCGCGTATGGTGTGCCGGCGACCGATATCGATGGGACGCCGCGTCCGGCGAGCCCGGTCGATCTCGGCGCGTTCCAGCACTAATAAGGTGAAGCGTGCGGAATCCTCTCATAGGTCGTGACAGGTTAAGATTTTCGTTGCGGTTTTTCCGGCTGAGAATCTGGAAGTTTCTGCCGTCCTCGTAAAGCGCAAGAAAAGCGAAAATCTTAAGCGTTCGCGCCGGTAAATCATCGGTCGCAGGCGGCACAACTGATGCTTCCCATAGTCGTCGCGAGGTGAATCGCGATGCGTACCCTCTACAAACTCCTTCTCGGAGCCGTCACTCTGTTCCTTTTCGCGACTGCATTGCCGGTATTCGCGCAGAACGCTCCAGCCACGAACCAGACAGCGAAAGCTCAGTCGGCGTCGAACCAGTACAAGTACGCGGTCGCACCGCCGACCATTCCGCAACGCCTGAAAGAGCGCGGCAACAGCCTCGTCGCACGATTCCATCGCGTTATCCAGGGCAAGGACGGCCCGTGGATGTTCTGTGACAAGGACGGTTATCGCTGCACGCCAAATCCCGCATACTACGGCAACTACGCGTACAACTATCAGCCTTATCCATATTCCTATTATGCCGATGGCCAGGCTGATTATTCGTGGCCGGACGTCCCATTGATGGGCGGATTTCAGGATGGCAACTCGAATATTGCCGGTGTGACCGCTCCGTCGGTGCCGTGAGCGAAACCGCTCCCGCTGGGGCGTAGCAACACGGCCTGTATCGTCGTACCCTCTGCCGATCCTTCTTGCGTCAGGAGGGTGCGGCGATGCCGAACACATCGACAAAGTGGACCGCGAGCGATCTTCCCGATCTCTCGGGCAAGACGATCGTCGTTACCGGCGCCAACAGCGGAATCGGCTATGAAGCCGCGCTGGAGTTCGCAAAACACGGCGCGCAAGTGATCCTCGCCTGCCGCAACGCCGATAAGGCACATGCCGCGGCGAGCGCTATCGCCGCGGCGGCGCCGAATTCGATCGCCGAGCCGATGCAGCTCGATCTCGCTGATCTCACCTCCATACGCACGTTTGCCGATAACCTGCGCGCGAAGCATCCCGCGCTGGATGTCCTGTGCAACAACGCCGGCGTGATGGCGCTGCCTTACTTGCGCACCAAAGATGGCTTCGAGATGCAATTCGGCACCAATCATCTTGGGCATTTCGCTCTGACCGGGCTGCTTATAGAGAGCCTGCTCAAAAGGCCTGCGGCGCGGGTCGTCACCGTCGCCAGCGGAGCGCATCGGATGGGTGAAATCCGCTTCGATGATATGAACCTGGAGCACGGCTACAGCCCATGGAGCGCGTATGGCCGGAGCAAGCTTGCTAACCTGCTGTTTACGCTCGAACTGCAGCGGCGAATCGAGGTGCGCGGCGCGAACATGCTCGCGGTCGCATGCCATCCGGGTTACGCGGCAACCAATCTGCAATTCGCGGGTCCCCGGGCGTCCGGTTCTTGGTTCAAGGAATCGGCATTCACGATCGCAAACACTCTCTTCGCCCAGAGCGCCGCGATGGGCGCGTTGCCGACGCTGTATGCCGCCGTATCGCCCGAGGTGCGCGGAGCGGACTATATCGGCCCCGCCGGGTTCGCTGAGATGTGGGGAAATCCGAAGCGGGTCGGACGCAGCCGCCGCGCGCAGGATTCGTCGGCTGCGGGGCGGCTATGGACGGTCTCGGAACAGATGACTGGAGTGGATTATCACGCCCTGGCCGTGTGAGCGGACGCCGGCGATCTCCGCCAACTCAAAATAAAGCCCGTAGAGCCCTGCTTCGACCCCGACCGGTATTGTAAATGCCACTTTGCCGTTGACAACGGCAGGAAACGCAGGGAAAGGGCCTTTACGGACCATTCCCAGAGTCATTGATCGCGTCAAAACGGACCGGATGCGTTCGCGTCAACTTTTTGTCATCAGTTTCGCCTTTTTGCCGCCTCTTTGTTGCTAGTTGGGAGAGCCAGCTAGCGGAGTCGTATCAAGAAACAATCTGTGAGAGCATCAGAAGCAAGCAAAGCACGCTTCGTGATCAGGCTGATGGCGATCGGAGCTCATGATTACCCGTCTGAGAAAAGCGAAGGCGAAGCTCGTGTAGACTGCGCCCCGCTTTGACCGCGTCAAGGCAAAGCAGGCTGCGGATGGTTTTGTGTGAAGCCAGCAACGGCACGAGGCTATGCGGACTTCGGATCAGAGATTCGATCAGCGACGGACGTGACTGAGCTTCGTTCCTGATTAGTCCGGCAGGCTAGCTCGCCAAGCGGCGGTTGCTGTCATCGGATCGCCGCAAAAGCTAAGACATTCTACAGAGGTAAACGCGGATGGCGGGAGCACTCGAAGGAATTCGGATCGTGGATCTGACCTCGATGGTCGCGGGTCCGGTCGCCACCATGATGCTTGCCGATCAGGGCGCGGAAGTAATCAAGGTCGAGCCGCCAGCGGGCGAGCTGATGCGCCATCTCGCGGGCGGCCGCGGCGGGATGTCGGCCTCTTTCCTGTGTTGCAACCGTAACAAGCGCTCGATCGCAATCGATCTGAAATCCGGCGGCGGGCTCGAGATTCTGAAGCGCCTCATCGCGACCGCCGCCGCGTTCGTGCACAATTTTCGCCCCGGTATCGCGGATCGGATGGGACTCGGGGAGGACGCGATGCGTGCGATTCGCGCCGATCTGGTTTACGTGTCGATAAGCGGATTCGGTGAACGCGGACCGTACGCGGGTCAGCGCGCCTACGATCCCGTTATCCAGGCCTTATCGGGCCTGGCTGATGTGCAGCGCGATCGCGATACCGGACGGCCGCGGATGGTGCGGACGATTATCGCCGATTACACCACCGCGCTGACTGCCGCGCAGGCGATGACTGCGGCGCTCTTCGCACGCGAGCGGACCGGGCGCGGGCAGCACGTGCGGATCGCGATGCTGGACGCGATGGTCGCGTACCTGTGGCCCGAGGCGATGCCGAGCCTGACTTTCGTCGGCAACGAGCGTGACCCGTCGGACGGCGAAGTCGGCCCTGACCTGGTGTTCACGACTCAGGACCGCTACATCACGGCCGGCGCGCTCTCCGATGACGAGTGGGCCGGGATGTGCCGCGCATTCGGGCGCGAGGATCTGATCGCCGATCCGCGCTTCAAGACCGCGAAAGATCGGACGATCAATGCGGTCGCTCGGCGCGAAATCATGTCGGCTGAGCTGGAGAAATGGCGCGCGAGCGATATCCTGCCACGCCTGCTCGCCAATGACGTCCCATCGGCGCCGGTGCTGCCGCGAATCGATCTCCTGAACAACGAGCAGATTCGCGCCAGCGAAATTCTAGAGGAGCACGATAGTCCGGTATCGGGGCGAATCCGGATGCCGCGGCCGGCCGCGCGATTTTCCCAGACCCCGTCCAAGGTGCGCACGATGGCGCCGCGGCTTTCCGCCGATAGCGCCTCGATTCTGAATGAGCTCGGCTACAGCGCCCAGCAGATTGCAGGGCTTAAGCGCGATCGCGTATTCGCCGAGCCAGCTTGAAAATCAGGCCGCGCTCTCCATCCTCGCGCGCCGATAACGGCTGCGTTATCGGGTAACCGTCACCTCGCCGACCATGTGACCTTTCTCGTGCGGGATGCAGGCGTATTTGTAATGTCCCGGCACGGTGAAGGTGTAGCTCCAGCTCGCGCCCGGCGGCATAAAACCGGAATCAAAAGGCTTGGCGCCCTTGGGCAGCTCCACGTCGCTTTTGTTCTGGACCATGTTCGCTTCCGTGGTCACATCGTGCAGAGTCTTGCCGGTGTTTTTCCAGGTAACAGTGGTCCCTTCTTTGATCTTCAACTTCTGGGGCACATAGGTCGGCGGCTCATCGGTCATCGTGACCACCACGGTTTTTCCCGCGGCAGCGCACGCGGTATTTAGCGGCGCGCCGACGAATATCATCAGCGCGGCCGCGGCAAAGCCAATCAGGATAAGTCGAGCTCGGTTTCTCATGATTGTGAGGAAAACCTCCTTGCATAACAGGATACGGGATCTGAATCTGAACCAGACATAACACGAGAAGCACACCGCGCCGAAGCCGTGCGTCCGCTTGAAATTGGCGCGATGAGGACACGGCGTCTCTAATGCCGCGATACGGAGCAGAGCGTCATGGTGCGGAAACTCGCCCTAGCGCGCGGGGACTCTGCCAGCTGTTCTAATACTCTTTGGAACCAACTCCGTCGCCAAGCGCCATACGGCTGAGCAACCGATCTCGCAGGACCACCGTATGAAACAGAACCGCGCTGAAATGGGCGATGAATACGGCGAACAAGAGATAGGCGAGAGCCGTGTGCGTCTTCCGCAATGCCGCGTACAACATCACGCTATGCGGAAGGATGGGGAAAAGATGCAGCCCGCCAAACAGCACGATCGGATAGCGCGCGGCCGACAACATCCCCCAGCCGACCAGAGGCTGCACAAACAGCAATGCGTACAGCAACATTTCCGACGCGTGTGCAATGAAACGCTCCTGCGACGACATCGTGGCGGGAAAGGGAGGCATGGTGCTGAAGCGCCGGTTCACAAACCGGATAACAACGAAAATCAGGATCAAGATCCCGAGCGGGCGATGAATTGATATCAGCCGGTGGTAGTAGCTGAGTGAGGCCACCATGGCAACGCCGATGCCGAGCATGGTCAGCACCATTGCGGCCATCAACCAGTGAAGGACCCGCATGGAAACCGGAAATTGCCGCGGTTCCGTGGTCATCGTGGCGCTCATTTTCGCACGTCCGCCGGCGTGATCGCGCTCGGCTCCTTCTTCTCGCCCGCTCGTCTGGTAAACGATTTCGAATAAATCGCTGATCGAGCGCTGAGCAAAGGATCGTCCGACGGCGCAATGCCGACCGGCAACACCAGCGGATCGAAGTTGACGTCACGGCAGTTTCCAGGAGCCTCGGCTTCAACCGCGTCGAGGGTCAGCCTACCCGCATCGACCTGCTCCCGATCTGCCGGCCACGGAATCGTCGCATCGTCGGTGCGGTCGCCGGATTGTCCAACCGTGAGGATCAGCCGCCACTGCACCGGCGCATTGTGAATCCGTGTGATGAAATCGTCGAAGAGATAATTCTTGTCAAGATTGGCGGACTGAGCCGTCCCTTCAGGCTTGAACGCATCCACCGGCACCATCGACCATCGAACCGGCGTCGTAACGCCGGCCGCGTTGGTGAAACGAAACGCGTTTAGGCCGTTGAAAGTGCTGTTGTCGAAACCGGACGACACTGGACGGCTCTGGAAGATTTTTACCGCCTGCGCAAATTCAGGATGGCTGGCCATGAACGCCACCATTTTTTTCGGATCGGGTTTATGCGTTTTGGGATCGGGTTTCGAAGCGATCAAGTTGTCGTAAAAGTCCCGCGGGGTGTGGAACGGAAATACCGGACGATTGATCATAGCCATCCGCCACTGTTCGCCGTCGCGCAGCCGAAACAGGAGTCCGAAGCCACGGATCGCCTCGGGATCATCGCTAGCATAAGGATTGCCGCCGCCGAGCGAGAAGCGCCCGATGACCGGCACGCGGCCGACCCCGAATACAACGGCCTTCGAGAGGCGCGTTCCATTGCCATTGCTCTCGAAAAAGCCTCTGACGCATATGCCTTTGGCATGATTGCGACGGAAACCGGAGTGGATTCCGAAGACTTTCTGAAACCCGTTGACGAATCGCGCGGGTGTTAGTTCATGCGGATTGAACCAGCCTCCCAAATAGAGAAACCCTGCGATTACCAACAGGATGATAACGCCGACGCCGGCCAATCGTGCCAGTGTGCTGAATACGCTCAGGGGAGCTGGTTGATTTCCCGCAGGTGGAGTCTCGTCACTTGGCATTTTGACGCTCCGCCTTGCCTGCTTACCCAAGCGATCTACATATTACAAGCCGCCAGGGACGACCCTGGCCAGAACTTCCCTTTTATCTAAGAGCTTTCGAACGGCGGCGCGCGCTGTTTTTAGCGGCGCGCCAACAAAGATCAGAGGCGATTGCCGCCCAATGGTAATCCTGAACGGAGTCTGCGAAGTGAAGGATCTCGCGCGGTCCTCCGCGCGTCACGAGTCTGGTTGTCATTCCCGCGCGTCTGAGTTGCCTGGCGCGCGAGGAATCCCGATCGCGTTCGCAATCTCATGTAGGGTGTCAGAGCCTGAGCGAAACTGGAGGACACCGTACCCACGCGCGAGATGATATGCGATGCGTTTGTATGGCGCGTGGAAGACCGCGCGAGATCTTTCGCTGAACCAACTCATCCAGATCGGCACTCGTCCGCGACTCCAGAGGCTTCGTTAAAACCGATAGCATCACGCGAGTCTAGCAGGAACTTGTCCACGAACTGGAATCCTACCTTAAGCGGCGCGGGAGATTGAATGAAGATGAATGCTACGGCAATCACGTCGCCGAAAAAGGCAACGGGGCACGGTGAGCGCGTGTCAGCAACCCTTCGCCCCCGTCAGGGGGCGAACAGGACTGAGAAGGTGTGCCGCGCGACCATCAGATCTTCGTTGGTGGGTATCACGCGGACTTTTACGGTTGCGCTCGCGGCGCTGATCGTGTCCGCATTCGCCTGATTTTTACCGTCGTCAATCGCGATGCCCAGGTATTCGAGACCAGCGCAAATCTCCCACCTGATTTGAGGCGCATGCTCGCCGATTCCGCCGGTGAACACCAGCAGATCAAGGCCGCCGAGCGCCGCCGCCAGCACGCCGATACTCTTGCGCGCCTGATAACAGAACATCGCGACCGCCAGCGCCGCATCGCGATTGTCGCCGCGAGCGGCAAGCAGCGTTTTCATGTCCGAGCCTAGATTCGAAACTCCGGCCAGCCCGGCCTGCGTGTTCACCATCGTCTCGATCGCGCCGGATGTGAGATGCTTTTCCCTCATCAGGTAGACAATCACGCCCGGATCGAGATCGCCGCTCCGCGTGCCCATCATGAAGCCGCCGGCCGGTGTAAACCCCATCGTGGTGTCGAGCGGATTTCCATCGCGCACCGCAGCCATGCTGGCGCCGTTGCCAAGATGCGCAATTATCACGCGCGACGGCGCCGCGGCGCCGAGCGTGCGCATGATGTACTCGTAGGAGATGCCGTGAAAGCCGTAGCGGCGAATTCCTAAGTCCCAGAGTTCGCGCGGCAGCGGAAAACGCTGCGCCACCTCGGGCATCCGGCGATGAAACGCGGTGTCAAAACATGCGGCTTGTGGCAGTGCGGGAAAACGGGTCATCACCGCCTCGATACCGGCGATCTCGTCGGGCAGATGCAGCGGCGCGAATGGCACCAGACCGCGCAGCTCCGCGATCAGCGCGGGAGTAATTCGCTCGGGCGCCAGATGCTCGGGGCCGCCGTGCACCAGGCGATGGCCGACCGCATCGGCAGCGGGCAGCTTTCGCCGGTCGATCGCGGCGAGCACCGCGCTCAGCGCTAGAGCGGCGGAATCGAGCCCTGCTGCGGCCTCTTCCGTTCGTTTTCCGCCGCTATCGATCCACATCCGCGGATTGCTTCCGCCGATATTCTCGATCGCGGCTTGCGCGAGCAGTGTTTCGCCAGCGCGATCGACTCGATAGAGCGCGAATTTGCGCGATGACGACCCGCTATTGAATGAGAGAATTATCCGCTCGTCCGGCATCAGAATCTCTCATGTCTGCCCGCCGCCTCATGCGGTAGGCAGC
>JASHOJ010000094.1 GCA_030041155.1 Candidatus Binataceae bacterium
ACCGAAGTCGATGGGTCGGTTAAGTTCGGCGATATCCAGGACGGCAAGACGATGAACGAGGTCGTCGATGAGCGCACGGGAGCGCGATCGAACGTAATCGTCGAGTTCAAGGATCTGGATATGCGCCCGCGCATCTCGATCAAGGATTCCTCGGGCAAGACCGCCAAGATTCCCGATTCCAATCTGTTCGCGCGCTATTTCCTGCCGGTCGGCGCCTATATCAACGTGGTCGAAGGCACCGAGGTCAAGGCGGGCGACGTGATCGCGAAGCTGCCGCGCGAAACCACCAAGACCAAGGACATCACCGGCGGATTGCCGCGCGTCGCGGAGTTGTTCGAGGCGCGCAAGCCCAAGGAATTTGCCGTCATTTCGGAAATCGACGGGCAGGTTTCCTTCGGCAAGGATACCAAGGGCAAGCGCAAGGTGGTCGTCACACCAGAAGTCGGCGAACCACGCGAATATCTGATCGCCAAGGGCAAGCATATCGGTGTCCACGAAGGCGATATGGTAAAGGCGGGCGAGCCTCTGATGGAGGGATCGTCGAATCCGCACGATATCCTGACGATTCTCGGCGAAAAGGCGCTGGCGAAGTACCTGGTTGACGAAATTCAGGAGATTTACCGGCTGCAGGGCGTGCGTATCAATGACAAACATATCGAAGTGATCGTGCGCCAGATGCTGAGAAGGGTGCGAATCAAGGAAGTAGGCGACACGATGTTCCTGGTGGGCGACCAGGTCGAGAAGTGGCGTTTTGACGAGGAAAATGCTCGCGTGCTCGACAAGGGCGGCGAGCCGGCGATCGCGGAGCCGCTGCTGCTCGGCATCACCAAGGCATCGCTGTCCACCGAAAGCTTCATCTCGGCGGCTTCCTTCCAGGAAACCACGCGGGTTCTGACCGAGGCGGCGATAAACGGTAAAGTTGACCACCTGGTCGGGCTCAAGGAGAACGTCATCATGGGCCGGCTGATTCCGGCCGGGACCGGCCTGCCTTCGTACAACCGGATGGAAGTCAAAGTCGAAGGGGGTGCCGAGGCCGAAGATGGCGCCGCGGCGTCAGAGGAGGCCGACAAAGCCCCCCAGGAGGCGGTCGCATCTCCGGCAGGAGATTGACAAAGCGCTACAGAGCGTGTAGATTGTTGTATTTCCCCCAAGGGCTAGTCCCGCCCTTGGGGGGTTTGTTTCGCCTCCCCGTTCTGGACCGATTTCCGGGGGACATTGCGAGGCGGTTTGCGGCGCGCCTCGATGGGTTTTGTGCGAGCACCTTGCGGCCGGACGTAATCGGCCCAGGGCTTTGAGGATCCGGGCGAGAAACCTGGAAGAAAAGCGAAGAAGAGCGAACAACGGCGAAGAACGAAGAAGACGGAATAGGGGCGAAGACGGAACAGAGAAGACGGACGCGGCGTACACAGAACAGGAAAGTTTAACTTGCGCAACCGCATCAACGAGATTTGACGTGCCTTCGATAAACCAGCTAATCCGCCAGGCGCGGGAAAAAAAGCGCTTCAAGGTAAAGGCGCGCGCGCTCGAGGGCTCGCCTCAGAAGCGCGGCGTGTGCACCCAGGTGAAGACCACCACGCCCAAGAAGCCGAACTCGGCCTTGCGCAAGGTCGCGCGGGTGCGGTTGTCGAACGGAATTGAGGTGAACACTTACATTCCGGGTGTCGGGCACAACCTGCAGGAGCATTCCGTGGTGCTGATTCGCGGAGGCAGGGTGCGCGATCTGCCGGGCGTGCGTTATCACGTGATCCGCGGAACGCTTGATTCGATAGGCGTCCAGGAGCGCCGCAAGGGCCGGTCCAAGTACGGGTCGAAAAAGCCCAAGTAGAGGGGCGAACAAGTATCATGTCTCGAAAAGGACAGGCCAGGGTTCGCGAGATTGCGGGTGACCCCAAGTTTCACGACCGTACGGTTGCGAAGTTTGTCAACGTGGTGATGGAGCGCGGAGCAAAGTCCACCGCCGAGCGCATTCTTTATGGCGCACTCGATCGGGTCGCCGATCGCGCCAAGGAAGACGGGCTCGCGGTGTTCAAAAAGGCGCTCGATAACGTGCGCCCCGCGGTTGAGGTGCGTTCACGCCGGGTCGGCGGCGCCAACTACCAGGTTCCGGTCGAGGTGCGCCCGATAAGGCGCAATTCGCTTGCGATGCGGTGGCTGGTCGCAGCGGCGCGCGCGCGCAGCGAGAAATCGATGCAGGAGCGGCTGGCCGCCGAAATCCTGGAAGCGTCACAGAACCGCGGCGGCGGAGTCAAAAAACGCGAAGATACCCACCGAATGGCCGAAGCCAATCGGGCTTTCGCCCACTATCGCTGGTAAGCATAGAGTTTGTTGTTTCATGTCTCGTACGACGCCAATAGAACGCGTGCGCAATATCGGCATCATGGCCCATATCGATGCCGGCAAGACCACGACCACCGAACGCGTGCTCTTCTACACCGGAACCAATTACAAAATTGGCGAGGTGCATGAAGGCACCGCGACGATGGACTGGATGGTGCAGGAACAGGAACGCGGCATCACCATCACCTCCGCCGCGACCACCTGTTTCTGGCGCGACCATCAGATCAACATCATCGATACGCCGGGCCATGTCGATTTCACGATCGAAGTTGAGCGCAGTCTCCGCGTGCTGGACGGCTCGGTCGCGGTGTTCTGCGCGGTCGGCGGTGTCGAGCCGCAGTCCGAGACCGTGTGGCGTCAGGCCGACAAATATCGCGTGCCGCGAATCGCTTTTATCAACAAGATGGACCGGGTCGGATCCGATCTCGAACGGGTGATCGGCGAGATGCGCGAGAAGCTCAAGGCCACGCCCCTTCTGCTCCAGCTTCCGGTCGGCGCCGAGGACAAGTTTACCGGAGTTATCGACCTGATCGAGATGCG
>JASHOJ010000095.1 GCA_030041155.1 Candidatus Binataceae bacterium
AGCCGCGAAAGGACGTCGCCGCGATACATCCGGTAGCCCGAGAAATTGCGCCGCGGCTTTGCGATAAGTCCCCGGCGCTCGTAAAAGCGCAGGGTATCGATACTCAAGCCGGCGGCGCGCGCGATTCGCCCAATCGTCATCGGAGTCTCGCTGCCGGATTCCCGCATACTGAGTGCGAGCATAGACCCTTGACTACGGTCCGGGGTCAAGCGCCGCAATTTCAGCATCGGAGTCGGTGTGAGTTAGCCGAGACTACGGCGGTAGCGGTCGCGATCGAAGCCGGCGATCATTTCCGTTCCGACGATCAGAAGCGGCCGTTTTATCAGATTTGAGTCATCCGCCATCAGGCGAATCGCCTCTTCGCGGCTGAGACTCTTAGCCGCGAGCCCGCGCGCTTTGAACGCGGGACTGCGCGGATTTAGAAAGTCACGCGGATCGCGATCGGCGAACAACTCACGCAGCGCCGCAGTGTCAAGCGACGCCTTGGCGTAGTCGCGCTCCTCCAGCTTGGCGCCCAACTCATCCACCAGATAGCGGCGCGCGTCGCGACACGTGGAGCAGGTGGACTTCCAGAAGAATCGCGCGCGCTTCACGGCGATACGATTTCCGCGATCCCGCGCTGCTACTCGATACTGGTGCTCGGCAGCGGCGCCGAACCGTTCACCGGACCGGTGCCGCGGTCCATCGGTTGAGCATTACCGGACGACATGGCAGCGGGTGCGGAGGCCGCGGTGCTTGGAGCCGGAATCGGCGTGAGCGGCTGCACGTTGTCGGCTGCGGAGTTGTTGGCGTGCGGCGGCGGCGTGTCAGTGGGGCCGCTGAAGTTGATCGGCTGCGAGCCGGAGATCATCTGCGGCGTCAGCACGTAATCACCGCCCAGAGAGCTGCGCCAAATCGTGTCGGCCGTCTGGGAATTTCCCGCCGTGAGCAGCCATGCCGCGCCGCCGCCTATTCCGCCAAGAACCGCGTACACCAGCTTGGCTGGAATGTAGATGACGTTGCCGAGCAGCGCTGCCGCTCCATAACCCGCGCCCGACCAGTTCACTCCGCCCTGATTGGGTTGGGGAACCTGGCTCGCGGCGGGCGCGCCTTGCGCCATCGCAACGCTGTCAAGCATCGGCGCGAAAGGTATGGCCAGAATGGCCGCCAGTGCATAAGCTGCAAATCGACTCTTAATCGAGCGCATCCCAATTTCCCTCCTCGCTGTCCTCCGCGGCTGTGCCGCGGATTCTCCCGCGTTCTCGCGCGCCGCGCTGGTGCCGATCTTTATCTCCCGCGCCGCGCTCACTCCGTTTTGACCACCGCGTCCGCCGGAAGCAACCCGACCAGGAAGCGAAACGCGCGTTCCAGATATTCGGCATCTTTGGATTCGAGCGTCAACTTGACCCGATACTCCGGACTGCCGATCCGCGGATACGACCCCAGCATCAGCGCCGGAAATTCGATCATACAAGCGTCCAGATGCTCCGCTATAAGGCCTTCGGTCGCCGAGGTATAGATGATGCGCAGGTAATAAGGATCAGTCTTAAATCGCGTTATCAACGCTGCGAGCTTGGCCTCGAACAATTGCGGAATGCCGGGCAGCACGTAGACGTTTTCAATCTGGACGGTGGGAAAGCGGATATCGCCAGCTTCATGAAGGATCACGCCTTCGGGCACCGTAGCCATCTTGAGTCCTGCTTTGTTAACGCTGCCGGCGAAATGCTTGCGGATGAGCGCCTCCAGCACCGGATGAACGATCAGCATGCGGTTGAACGCCGCTGCTACCCCGTCCATCGTAACGTCGTCGTGGGTCGGCCCCACTCCTCCTGAAGTAAGCACGAAATCGAAATTTTTTGAGCAGTATGCGACTTCACCCGCGATCGTCGGTATCTCATCAGGGATTGTGACGACGCGCATCAGCGCGACACCGGCCTTGCGCAACTCGGTGGCGGCGAACCATGCGTTCGAATCCTGTACCTTCCCGGACAGGATCTCGTTGCCGATCACCACCAGAGCGCAAGTGCGTTCACGCATCGCTTCGACCCCAAGCCTCGCCGCTCCAGCGCGCATTATCTCGTTACCCACACGGCGCGGCAAGAACGGCGTGCGCCACGCGCCCACAGAGGTTCTTTGGCGGATCTAGATGTCGGCGGCGCCGGCTCGGATGAATTGCTTCAGCCGCTGCTTGAGCCGGTTTTCGATCTGGCGCACACGCTCGCGGCTGATTCCGAATTTCGCGCCCACTTCCTGCAGGGTCGGAGGATCTTCGCTGAGCAGGCGGGCGCGAAAGATTTCGCGCTCCTTGTCCTGAAGCGTATTTTCGAACTCTTCCACGCGATCGCGCGCAAATGAGCGCCATTCCTGCTCCGCCGCCGCTTCTTCAGGATTCGCGTCGCGATCGGGCAGCACGTCGATAAGCCGGGTCTCGTCGCCGCTCGGATTCGGAGCGTCCAGCGAGAACTCGCTTTGCGCCATCCGCTCCTGCATCTCGCGCACCTCGCTCTCCTTGACGCCCATCCGCTGCGCGAGCAGCTTTGGCTGCGGAGTGAAACCCTGGGCCTCCAGCCGCTCGCTCTCCTTGCGCAGGTTGAAGAACAATTTGCGCTGCGCCTGGGTGGTGCCGATCTTTACCAGGCGCCAGTTATTGATGAGGTAGCGGTAGATATAGGCGCGCACCCACCATACGGCGTATGAGGGAAAGCGGATTCCGCGGTACGGATCGAAGTTCTTTACCGCTTCCATCAACCCGACGTTGCCTTCCTGGATAAGATCCAGGACGTTGCGCGAGGCGCGCGCGAACTCGAGCGCGATCTTGATCACCAGCCGCAGATTCGCGGTCACCAGCCGGTAGGCGTCCTCGGGATTGTGCTCACGGAAGTAGCGCTTCGCGATCCGGGTCTCTTCCTCGCGGCTCAAAAGCGGGAACCGGCGCACCTCAGCAAGATACCGGCCCATCGGATCGATGGTAACCAGCGCACTCCGATCGGCGGCGTCGGTGCGCTCTGCGGAATCGGGATGTGTCTCCGATTCGTCGAAGGAAAAGCCGGGCTCGACGGAGTCATCCCGTTCAGGCAGCTCATCCGATTCGATGCTGGATGCGGACTTATCCGCGGCGTCGTCGAGATCTTTGGTCTCGAGCGGGCGGAAGTCCTCGATTTCGATTGTGTCGTCAGCCACGTCGTGTTTTGTGACGCTGTGAAGGGGACGCACTCCGGCTCGACTGCGATCCTTTGGACGGCGAGGCTTCGGGGCTTTGCGCGCCATCGGTTTCGTCCAGCAAGAGATCAGCCGCGCAAACCCCAAATCGGGCCAGCGCGTGGAAAATCGCCGCCTGATCGCGGATCCGGCGGAAAACCTTACTTCGCGCCGGGTTCGACGATCGTCACTTTTCCAGCGGCGATTTCGCGAAGAGCCGTAACCACTTCCTTATTATCGCTCTCAACCAGCGGGCGTTCGCCTTTCAGGAGCTGCTTGGCGCGGCGCGCCCCTCCGAGCACCAGTTCGAAGCGGTTTGGGATGTTTTCGAGGCAGTCTTCTACGGTAATCCTGGCCATTAATGACAATTGTGCGGTCCAGCGCCGCATCTGTCAACGAGCGGCGTGCGACACGATCGATAATGACTCGTAATGAGTGCTCGCTTCGCGCTTATGGCAATTTTTCCAGCACCTCGCGCCCGAAGCGCTCAAGTGAACGCATCGCTTTGCCGGGGTCGAGTCCCGGAAGCTGCATCGCGATTATCAGCTCGGTCATCGGAGTGCGCGCGAAGATGTCGGTCAGCTTTCTAATCACCAGGTCCGGAGGACCAAGAACGCTGGTACGCTTAAGCCGCTCCGGATCGGGCCGTATCAGCACTCGCGAGGTATCTGAAGTGCCGGCCGCCGCCGAAAGCCATTTGCCATACAATTCCGCCTGATACATCAGCGCCTCGCGAGTATCGCGCCACGCGTCTTCCTCGCTGTCGGCGATATACACCACGCGGCTGTTCACCACGCTGTAGCGCGCGGGATCTTTTCCGAGCTTGCGCATCTCCTCGCGATAGATTTCGA
This sequence comes from Candidatus Binataceae bacterium, assembly GCA_030041155.1. Lineage (GTDB taxonomy): Bacteria > Desulfobacterota > Binatia > Binatales > Binataceae > JBARDN01. The sequence goes on from JASHOJ010000095.1 coordinate 4,029, forward strand.
TTTCGCGCTGCCCTCCCACGCAGGCAAACCCCATGTCCAGCTTCGCTGCGCGGCGGATTCCGGCCGGAGCGCCCGCGCCCCATAGAAGTTCGGGATATGGCCGGCTCGCCGGCGTCGGCAGAACGCGAACGTCGCGGAGCTTGAAGTACTTGCCGTCGAAGTCGAAGCGCTCGCCGCTCCACGCGCGCTTTAGAATCTCGGCAGTCTCGATCGTCCTACCAAATCGCTCAGCGCGCGGCACTCCGAAGCCGTCGAACTCCTCTTGCCGATAGCCGAGCCCGATTCCCAATCGCAGCCGCCCGTTCGATATGACGTCGACCACAGCCGCGTCTTCGGCAAGCTTGAGCGGATGTTGAAACGGGGCGAGCAGGACGAAGGTTCCGATTGTCACGCGGCGGGTGCGCGCCGCGATCGCGGCCGCCGCCGGCATCATCGAGGGCAAGTAGCCGTCGTCGGTGAAGTGATGCTCGGTGAGCCAGATCGAATCCAGCCCGAGCGCCTCGGCAGCTTCCACCTGCGAAAGCATCGCGGCGTACAGGTCGGAAGATTTTCGGCGCGATCCCGGATTGCGGAAATCCAATTGATAACCGACTTTGATTTTGCGCATTGAATTACTCTCGCCCGCGTTAGCGGCCCTTGAAGCGCGGCTCGCGCCGCTCAGCCAGCGCCATCGCTCCTTCGCGAAAGTCCTCGGTGGTGAAGAGCGAACTCTGCGCCAGCATCTCGAGCTCCATGAACGTCGTCTTGTCGAGGCTGTGGCCGCGGTCGATGATGCGCTTGGCCAGTCCGACCGCGATCGGCGCATTGCGCGCCATCTCGCGCGCCAGCTCCGCGGCGGCGCTAAGATGAGCACCCGCCTCCACGACGCGGTTTACCAGTCCGATTCGCTCCGCCTCTGCCGCATCAATCATTCGCGCGGTCATGATCAGCTCCTTGGCGCGCGCATAACCTACCGTGCGGGTAAGCCGGGTGGTGCCGCCTACGTCGGGAACCAGGCCGATGCGCGTCTCGGGCATCCCGAGCCGGGTTCCAGCGGCCGCGATACGTGAGTCGCACGCGAGCGCGATTTCCAGTCCAAGCCCGCCCACGTAGCCGTGCAGCGCGCCGATAACCGGCTTCTCCAGCGTCTCCAGCCGCGAGAGCGCCGCCTGCGATTCTCCGACAAAGCGGCGAAACCGGACCAGATCGGGTCCACCGCCGGCGCTTGCGGACGCTCCGGTATCCGATCTGAGCGACATGAAATCGATTCCCGCCGAGAAAACTTGTCCTTCGCCGTACAGGATGATGGCGCGGACCTCGGGCCGATTTACCTCCTCGATCGCGCGCGGCAGCGCCTCAAGCATCGCGCCGCTGACCGCGTTTCTTTTGTCCGGCCGGTTGAGGCCGACCCACGCCAGTTCGCCTTCGATTTTCGTCTTGATGAGTTCTTCGGCCATAGCACGATCCTCACTATGCGAGTTTGATGCGCCTCCGGGTCACGGCTTGATCAGGATCTTCACCGCGCCCTCGGCGTGCGCGTCGAAGATCTTGTAGCCGCGCGGAGTCTCGTCGAGTCCAATTGTGTGCGAGATTATCGGACGCGGATCTATCCGCCGATGCTCGATAAGGGTTGCGAGCCTCGGGATGTGGGCGGTGATATTGGCAAGCCCGACCCGGAACGTAAGGTCGCGCTGAAACGCGAGCCCCATCGGGAAATCGTAGCTGGGCTTGCCCAGCACTCCGACCATCGAGACCGTTCCGCCGCCGCGCACGTTCTCGAACGCCGCGGCAAGCGCGCCTTCGTTGCCGACCGCTTCGATCGTTATGTCGGCGCCGCGGCCGTCGGTCCGGTCGAGGATCTTCTGCTTCGCTTCGCCGAGGTCAACCGCGGTTGCGCCAAGATCGCGCGCGAGATCGCGCCGATAGCCGACGCTGTCGGCCGCAAACACTTCCGCCGGCCCGAACAGATGAGCCGCCAGCACCGCGCACAGTCCAACCGGACCGCATCCGAAAATCGCGACCGTGTCGCCCGGGTGAATCTCGCCGTTAAGCGCGCCAAAAAATGCGGTCGGCAGGATATCGGCCAGGAACACCGCCGCATCATCGTCAACTCCGTCGGGCAGCGGATAGCAGGTGTAATCCGCCAGCGGTACCGCGATCGCCTCGGATTGCTCGCCGCCAAGCTCGCCGAGTTTTCCCGCCGCGTTTTTGCCATAGCCGAAAACCGCCGATCCCGCTTTGGCGCATTGCGACGGCTGACCGCGACGGCAATAAAAGCATTCACCGCACGCGACCAGTCCCGATACCACCACGCGCTGCCCCTTCTTGAGGCCGGCAATTCCGCGTCCGACTTCCTCGACCACGCCGACGCCCTCATGACCAAGCACGAAGCCGGGCTCGACCGGCATATTGCCGTGATACGCATGCAGGTCGGAGCCGCAAATCGCGGCCCGAGTGATGCGTACGATCGCGTCGGTCGGTGATTTCAGTTCCGGATCGGGGACCCGCTCGACGCGAACATCGCGCGCACCATAAAAAACGGTTGCTTTCATCGGAGTACCTCTATCGATTCCGCGCGCGGCATGCGGGGCGCGGATATGTCCGCGCGATGATTGCACAGAAGCGTGCGGGTTTGCAGCCCGCGCAAAGAGCATGATAATTCCAGAAGCTCGCGGAGGCAGCGATGATCCAGAACGTAAAAAAGGTGCTTGCTCCAATAGATTTTTCCGAATACTCGACCGACGCGATGCGCAGCGCGTGGGAATTGGCGCGCGATCTTGGCGCCGAAATGCATATCGTGCACGTAGTCGCGCCGCATCATACCTTCCTTGACCAGCAATCCACCGAGATCGCGCGCGAATCCGCGATGGCGGAGCAGGCGGAAGAGGAACTCATCCGGATCCGCAAAGCCGATTTCGCCAACTCTCCCAAAATTACCACCGTGGTTCTGCGCGGCGCGCCAGCGGTCAAGCTCGCGGAGTATGCCCGCGAGAATCAGATCGATTTGATCATGATCGCCACCCACGGCCATACCGGCCCCAACGGCATCATCATCGGATCGGTCGCGGAGAAGCTTGCGCGCAATGCGCCGTGCTCGGTGCTGATCTATCGAAGGCCAAACCCCTGAAGCGAAATCATCACGAGGTTATGCGATGAATACCGCCGAACAAAAGGAGCGCGCGCTCGCGTTCCTCAAGGGCTTCGAAAAGCCGGATCCCAAAACCTACGAGAATATAATCACCGATAACTTCGAATTTGAGATGATGGGGCGGCTCGCCGGCGCCGAGCCGCTACGCGGCAAAGCAACGTTCTTGAAGGCGATGCCGGCGACACTCAAGGCGATGTTCCCGAACGGGCTAAATTTGAAGTTCCACACCGTCATCAGCGAAGGGCCGCACGCCGCCATCCAGGCCGAGTCCGATACCATCGCCGCCAACGGCAAGAAGTATCAGAATCGATATCATTTCTACTTCCGCTTCGACGGCGACAAGATCGCGCAGGTGCGCGAATACAACGACACCAATCACGTGCGCGAAGTATTCATGAGCTGAGCTGGCGCGGCCTGAATATCGGGACGCTTATATCGAACGACCGTATTGAACGATCGTTCTGGATGCGCGCCACGCAGCGCGCCCACAAAAAAATGGGCCAGGCGAATTGCTTCGCCCGGCCCTTAGCCAACCGGGAAAAGGGGGGCAAACCCCGGCCAGCGTCCGTATTCTATTCAAGGGCCGCTTACTTGCAATCGAAAGCGCCGTCGATTTCTAACAGTCGCGCGCAAACAGAAGTGTTCTAACCGAACAAAATCGCGCGATCGTTCACGTTCGCATCGGATTGCAACGAGCCACTAGCCCCGCGCACCGCCTTTTTGGTGCGAGGCTCACCTGCCGCCGCCAAGTGCGGGTAGAAAATAAACCTCACTTGCCTCATCCACCGGCCCAAGAAGCCCCTCCGGAGCAATCTCGCCGTCGATCGATACCGCGATCGAAGGCTTCAGATCGCCGTCCTCCAGCAGATGCGCCGCGATCCCCGGATAATGGCGCTCGAGATCCGCAACCACCTCACGCACCGTGCGCCCCTGAACCGTAATCCGCTCCTGTCCCGCGGTGTACTTGCGTAGCAGCGCGGGAATTATTGCGATCGGCATCGTGATGGCCCGAAATGAAACGGCCGAACCGAGGCATCACGGTCCGGCCGTAACCTGTTTCGTTCGGATTTAATCCGCCGCCGCGGACTGAGCGTTTTCAGCCGCGCGCTTTTTGAGAATCTCCTTCAGAAGCTTGGGCGGCGACATCGGAGTCTCGGTCATCCGCACTCCGACCGCGTCATAGATCGCGTTGGCGACCGCGGCCGGCGGCGGCACGATCGACACCTCGCCGACGCCGCGCACGCCGAGCGGATGTCCCGGGTTCGGAACCTCCACGATCGCGGTTTCGATCAGCGGCAGGTCAAGACAGGTCGGCATCCGGTAATCGAGCAGCCCGGTGTTTCGAAGAATTCCCTTATCGTCGTAAAAATATTCCTCGTTCAGCGCCCATCCAATTCCCTGCGCCGTGCCACCCTGCATCTGCCCTTCAACGTAGCTCGGATGAATTGCGCGGCCGGCATCCTGCGCGACGGTGCATCGCAGCACTTGCACCTTGCCGGTGTCGGGATCGACTTCCACATCGATACAGGTGGTCGCGAAGGCGGGTCCGACGCCGCGCGCATTCACGCTGGCGCGGCCGGTTATCGGTCCGCCGGTGCGGGCGAGGCGCTTGGACAGCTCCTTGATCTTCATCGGCGGCTTGCTCGGGTCGCCGCTCAGAAACTCGCCGTCGCGAAATTCGACCTGCTCCGGCTTAAGCTCCCACACCATCGCCGCCCGCTTCTTCAACTGAGCAATCGCGTCCTGCGCGGCCTCGTACACCGCCATCCCGGTGGCGAATGTCACGCGGCTGCCGCCGGTTACGTCGGTATGCCCGATCGAATCGGTGTCTGCGACCACCGGACGCACATCGTTCACCGGCAGGCCCAGCAATTCCGCGGTGATCATCGCCATCGCGGCGCGCGATCCGCCGATATCGGTTGACCCGGTGACGACGCTCGCGGTCCCGTCGGTATGAATATTGACCGTCGCCGACGACTGCATCCCGGCGTTGAACCAGAATCCCGAAGCAACGCCTCGTCCCCTAAAGGGGACCTCGAGCTTCGACTTGTAATGCTCGCTGTTCTTGATCGCTTCGCAGGTTTCGATAAATCCGATGCGCTTGAACGGAGGGCCGACGACCTGCGGCGATCCCTCTTTCACACCGTTCATGATCCGGAAATCGATCGGATCGATTCCGCACTTGTCCGCCAGCTCGTCGATAATCGTCTCCGAGGCCATCGCGGCGTTGGTTGCGCCGGGCGCGCGATATGCCGCGGTCTTTGGACGATTGACGACCACGTCGTATGCGTCGATATGCAGATTCTCGATCGTGTAAGGCGCGATGATACACATCGCTCCGGCGCCGACCGGCGATCCCGGAAAAGCGCCCGCCTCGTATGCCATCCAGATTTGCGCGGCGATTATCTTGCCGTCGCGGGTCGCGCCCATTTTTATTTTGATCTTCGAACCCGAGGTCGGGCCGCTCGCGCGCAGCACTTCCGCGCGCGACATCACGAGCTTCACCGGCGCGCCGGTCTTTTGCGACAGCAGCACCGACAGCGGCTCGAGATAGATGGTGGTCTTGCCGCCGAATCCGCCGCCGATTTCCGCCGGCACCACTTTAAGCTTGCCAACCGGGACGCCGAGCACCTGCGCGCTCAGCGATCTCACGTCAAAGGCGCCCTGAGTCGAGCAGTAGATGGTCGCCTGGCCGTCATTGTTGTAGATGCCGACCGCGTTGTGCGGCTCGATGTACCCCTGATGCACCATCGCGGTGTTGAACTCGCGCTCGACAATAAAGTCGGCGGACTTGAATCCCGCCTCCACATCGCCGCGCTTGAACTGATGATGCTGCGCGACGTTGGTTTCCTTGTTGCCCTCTTCCTTGTTGCGCAGGTCGTGCAGCAGAATCGCCGCGCCGGGCTTCATCGCGGCATCCACCGTCATCACCGGCGGCAGAACCTCGTACTCGACCTCGATAAGCCGGACCGCCTCTTCGGCAATATGGGGGCTGGTCGCCGCAACCGCCGCTATCGCATGGCCGTCGTAGAGCACCTTGTCGTGGGCGAGGATATTCATCGAGAGATAGTAAGGATTAATCGCCATCTCGCCCGCCTGCTCGATCTTGTTTTCCGCCCGCGGCAGGTCTTTGCCGGTCACGATAGCCTTCACGCCCGGAAGTTTGAGCGCCTTCTCGACGTTGATCGATTTGATCCGCGCATGCGCATGGGGACTGCGCAGTAGCTTGCCGTGCAGCATGCCAGGGAAGGAATAATCGGCCCCATATTTCGCGCGTCCGACTACCTTTTCGATACCGTCATGGCGAATCGGGCGAGTACCGATGACTCTGAAATTTCCGTTGCTGCTTGCTGCCATAATGAAGCCCTCGCAGATTGAAGATGGGTCCGCTCAGAGATTCTAGCTCCCCGCCGCCGCGGAAGCATCGCGGGTTTCGCGCAGGGTTTTCGCCGCGTCCAGCACCGCGCGCACGATTTTGTCATAGCCGGTGCATCGGCACAGGTTTCCCGCCAGCGCGTAACGCACCTCGCGCTCGGTCGGATCGGGATTGCGATCGAGCAGCGCTTTGGCCGACATCAGGAATCCCGGCGTGCAGATACCACACTGGAGACTCGCATGCTCCAAAAACTTCTGCTGCAGCGCATGCAGCCGCGTCGTCTCCGCCAGACCCTCGACCGTGACGATATTTTTGCCCTGCGCCTCTACCCCAAGCACCAGACAGGAGCATACCGCGCGCCCGTCCATCAGCACGGTGCACGCGCCGCAATCGCCGGTAAGGCATCCTTCCTTGCTGCCGGTCAGTTCAAGCACATCGCGAAGGCATTCGAGCAGGCTTTGACGCGGCTCGCACAGGAACTCGACCGGCTCGCCGTTGATAGTCGTATCGACCAGGGACTTTCGTGAAATCGGCGCCTTTACGCCATTCTTTTGAGCCATCTTGGTTGTCACCCTTGCTTGCCGCTCGCGCGTGAGGCAGCCAGCGCAAGCGCGCGCTGGGTCAAGACCGAGGTTACGTGACGACGATATTCGGCGGTTCCGCGCATGTCGTCGATCGGGGAGCTCTTTTCGCTCGCAAGGCGGCCGGCGGTTTCCAGCGCCGCATCATCGAGCTTCTTGCCGATTAGCGACGCCGCGGCCTTCTCAGCCAGAAGCGGAGTCGCCGCGACCGCGCCGAGCGCGATTCGCGCCGCCCTCACTACCTCGTCGCGATCCAGCGTAACCGACGCTCCCACGCCAACCACCGCGATATCCATCTCATTGCGCGGGATGAAACGCAGATAAGCGTCGCTGGAATGAGCCGCCGGCGCCGGAACGAGCAATTGCACCAGCAACTCGCCAGGTTTGAGAACGGTGCGGCCGGGCGACAGAACGAAATCCTCAACCACGATCTCGCGTTCGCCATTCGGACCCGCGACGCGTGCGCGCGCACCAAGCGCGATAAGGGCGGGCGTGGTATCGGCGGCGGGACTTCCGTTGCACAGATTTCCGCCGACCGATGCGCGGTTCTGAATCTGGAGCGATCCGATCAGATGCGCCGCCTCGGTAAGTCCCGGATACTGCTTGCGCATCGTCGCATTCTCAAAAATATCGATGCATCGCACCGCGGCGCCGAGCCGCAGGCCTTTTTTGCGATCGAACTTGATTTCGCGCAGTTCCTTGATCTTTTTGATATCGACTATATGGTCCGGGCGTCTGACGCCGGCGCGAAGCTGGATTATCAGGTCGGTGCCGCCGCACAGCGGGCGCGCCTTGTCGCCGTGAGCCGCAAGCACCTTGAGCGCTTCTTTCAGCGTATTCGGAGATTCAAAACTTATTGCATGCAAGTGCGAATCCCTCCGCGACGGGAAGTTGCAAACGTGCGTTCCGCAGAATCCCTAAATAGCCTACTTCGCGATCTCCGGAAAGCCCGCGCAAAGAGCAAAAATGACCAACAGCCGACGTCACGTCATCCCGAGCCGGCGCCGCGCGAATCGAGGGATCGGCGCGAAGTGATTGAGTCTTCGGCAACACCAGGCGGCCGCTCTACGGCTGCGAGTGGCGCTCTGGCCGGGATTCCTCGCGCGCCAGGCAAATCAGACGCGCGGGAATGACAAAACTGGCGCCAGACTTCATGGTGCGGAGTGCAACTTTGCGAGTCAGTGATATCCAGTTAGATTATCCGGATGAGATATCTAAGTGAGTTTTCAAGTGGAAGCCATCTCGCTCAGGCTTTCTAAGGATCTCCTACACGAGAGCGCTCGCCATGCGCGCGCGCTCGGCATTTCCCGCGCCGAATACATCCGCCGTGCGCTTGAGAAGATGAACGCCGAATCGGAGGCTCGGGCGCGTGCCGCGCGGCTTGCTCGCGCGTCGCAAAAGGTCAGACGCGAGAGTATGCGGGTGAACGCCGAGTTTTCCCGAATCGAGCGCTATCGCGACGATTACTTCCGGCCTCGCCGCAGACGCCGTTAGCTACTCCCTAAAACCGAGCGTGGAGGCGACGCGGGCGGCCGCGCGCGCGCCTATCGGCGCGCTGTCGGACATCAGGGCGAAGCGTGGATCGGTGGTCTGCCCGCGCACGTAGCGGACGTAGATCTGCTCGGCGACGGTTGCGTTTTTCCAGTGCGCCCATGCCCAGTAGTAATTGATATGGCTCATGTCGCGGCCGGATCGCTTCGCGTAGCGCTCGATCAGCTCGTCACGGGTCAGAAATCCGGGAATCAGCGTGTGCACCTCGCCTTGCGCCGTCTGGAGCATCTCTGGCGGATCGGTCTTGTCGCGCCAGTAATTCAGCGCGAGTCCCACGTCGACCAGCGCCTCCCCGAGCGTCGACATCTCCCAGTCGAACACGCCGACGATTTTTCCGGGGTCGTGCGCGTCGATCATCACGTTGTGCAGATAAAAATCGTTGTGAATAATCGACGGCGCCTGCGGAGGCGGCGTATGCTCCAGGAACCACGCGCCAAGCTTCTCCATCAGCGGCACTTCGCGCGTCTTTGCGGCCTCCCATCGCTTCATCCATCCGTTGGTCTGCCGATTCATGAAGCCCTCGGGCCGCCCAAGAGTCTCGAGCCCGACCGCCTTGTAATCGACGCCGTGAAGGTCGGCGGCCGCATCGATAAATCCGAGCGAGAGCTTGCGCAAAGACTCGGGATCGCGGGGCAGTTCCTTCGGAAATGGCTGACGATTCTTGATCACAACGCCGCTGCGCCGCTCCATCACAAAAAATGGCGCGCCGATAATCGAAATATCGTCGGAGAAGACCAGCGCGCGCGGCGCTGGCGGAAATGCTTTCCATAGCCGCGACAGGACCTTGAATTCGCGCGCCATGTCGTGCCCGCCGACCGGCAGCGGACCCAGCGGCGGCCGACGCATCACCCATTCCTTGCCGCCGAAGCTGAGCAGATAGGTTAGATTTGAATGGCCGCCGCGAAACTGCTTGACCGCAAGCGGCTGCTCAGCATCGGGAACCTTGCCAATCAGGTACTTTTGCAGCTTTGCCCAGTCGAGCTGTTCTTCCTCGCGGACGTCGCCGTACTCGGGAACGATTTCTATCGCTTCTGCCATGATGCGTCTGGTTGCCGCGCAGCCCCTCACCGATGCGTGGGCCGGTTCACTTCCATTTGCGCAGCTCGCGGCGCGCGATTGTCTGGCGATGCACCTCGTCGGGCCCGTCGGCAATTCTGAGCGCGCGGCTTTCGCGCCATGCCCGCGCGATCGGAAAATCGTCGCTTACGCCGGCGGCGCCGTAAAGCTGGATTGCGCGATCGAGCACCCGCATCACCATGTTCGCGCACATCACCTTGATCATCGAGATCTGCTGGCGCGCTTCCTTTTTGCCCACCGTGTCCATCATCCACGCCGCGTTCATCACCATCAGGCGGCAGGAGTCGATCTCGATACGCGACTCGGCGATCCATTCCTGGATATTCGCCTTATCGGCCAGATAGCTGCCGTGGGTCCATCGCGTATTCGCCCGCTGGCACATCAGCTCCAGCGCGCGCTCCGCCACTCCGATCGTGCGCATGCAGTGATGGATTCGGCCGGGGCCGAGGCGCGCCTGCGAAATCGCAAACCCGTCGCCCTCGCGCCCGAGCATGCTCGTGATCGGCACGCGGCAATCCTTGTAGATGATCTCGCAGTGACCGCCGCCGCCCGCATGCCCCATCACCGGCACCGGGCGAATGAGGTTGAAGCCCGGAGTATCGGTCGGGACGATAATCTGGCTTGCGCGGCGATGCGACTCGGCTTCGGGGTCCGTCACCACCATCGCGACCGCAAAAGCCGCGCCAATCGCGTTCGAGGTAAACCACTTGTGTCCATTGATAACGTAGTAGTCACCATCTCGCACCGCACGGGTCTTTAGCTGGGTCGGGTCGGATCCCGGCGTGTCCGGCTCGGTCATCGAGAAGCAAGTGCGCATCTCGCCGTCCAGCAGGGGCTTGAGCCACTTCTTCTTCTGATCTTCGGTGCCAAACTCGGCGAGGATTTCCATGTTGCCGGTATCGGGCGCCATACAGTTGAAGGCGCGCGCGCCGAGCGGGCTGCGTCCCATGACTTCGCACAGCGGAGCGTACTCGTGATTCTTGAGTCCGGCGCCGTATCTTTCATCGGGCAGGAAGAGGTTCCATAGCTTTTCGGCTTTGGCCTTCTTCCTGATGTCTTTCATTATAGGATGTTCTTCGTGAGATTCGGCGCGCTCGGGCGCGAGCACTTCCTTCTCGGCCGGATACACGTACTGGTCCATGAAGGCGGACACGCGTTTGCGCAGATCCTCAGTTTTCGGGCTAAGCGAAAAATCCATCTGTCATCCTCTCCAAATTGCTCGGCAAGGTATGGTGATCAAAGGAATTCATAACTCAGAAGGCCGCCAAATAGAAGCGCCGCATCGCCCGCACTCACATTGTAAACACGCGCTTTGCCTTGATTGGCCTGGATCGCAAATCCTGTGATAGCAAAGCATCAGCGAAACGAGACCGGCAGAGGAATCGATCATGGACCTGGCCAAGCGATGCGTTGACGTGGGATTTTTCACCAATCGGATTGACGACCTGCGCGCATTCTACACCGATCGCGTGCGGCTCCCGTTCGAGGAGATCCTGCCGCTCGGCGACGGGATGCGGCAGCATCGATTAGGCCTGCTTGGCTCGGTGCTGAAGCTCAACGAATCGCGCATCGAGGTGCCGCCGCACCGCTCGGGCGGCTATTCGCGCCTGACGATCGCAGACCGGCGCACGCCGATCCCGATGCTGCTAGACGATCCCGAGGGCAATCAGATCGAGCTGGTTCCCACCGGCCACCGCGGCATCAACCAGATCGAAATCCACCTTGCCGTGACCGACGAGGCCGCTCACGCGCGCTTTTACCGCGAGCTTCTGGGTGGCGAGAAGATCGAGGCCGGGCGCTATAAAATCGGCGAGACGATCGTGAGCTTCGCCCGCGACTCCGCGGCCTCCCGCGCCGAGGCGGTAAAATCCGCCGCTCCGGGCGAGGTTATCGCCGCGATGCGCGCGGTCGGCTTCCGGTACATCACGATTCAGGTGCGCGATTGCGACGCGGAATATCGGCGGCTGGTCGCGATGGGCGCGTGGGAGGGCGCCGCGCCAACCACGCTCGGCACGGTGGCGCGAATTTCGTTCATGCGCGACCCCGACGGCAACTTTATCGAGATTTCGCAGCGCGCCTCGCTTACCGGCGCGCTGCCGGGAAGCTGATTTCTACGGAGCGGCATGAGCGGGCGAAAATGGCCGACGAGGCGAAAACGCATTAGAAGCCCGTGAAGCCGTCGAAAATCGGCGATCCATAGGATGAGCCCATGAAAAGCGTTGCCAACGCTTTCTGGAGCCTCTGAGGGCCCTTTACGGGGCGGTTCTGAGGCAACCGTTAGTAGCAATTCGCACCTGCGGGGCGTGGAACGGATTTTTAGCGCGGATTTTCGCCGTTTGTTCACTGTTTGTCATCACCAGTAAACCGCGGCGTGGACCTTGAGGATCCTTTCGCCACCTGTTCGCTGCTGCGAATCAGGCGCCGAGCACGTATTTTGAGCGTTTTTGGCTCAGGCCCAGCGCGATCGCGGACGATTGCGCGCGGAGCGGAAACGCGCACCGGCTGAGCGGAACAGTGTCACCGGCTTGGCCGGCGCAATCTGTACCTTCTCGAATCCGTCCACGTGCTCGCGGTCGAGCTCGCTGCCGAGAATGCGCTCAAGCCGCGCCAGAGTGACCCGCTCCTCCGGAGTCACCAGGCTTATCGCCTCGCCCGAGTTGCCCATCCGCGCCGTGCGCCCGATGCGATGGATATAGCCGTCGGTGTCGTCGGGAAGATCGAAGTTGATCACGTGCGACACGCCGGGGATGTCGAGTCCGCGCGCCGCCACGTCCGTCGCCACCATCACGCGGTAGCGATGCGCACGAAAGCCTGCCAGAGCGGCGTTGCGCTGCCCCTGCGAGCGATCGCCATGAATCTGCACCGCGCGGATATCATTGCGTTGCAGGAGTTTTGCGACCCGATCGGCGCGGCTCTTGGTGCGGGTGAAGACGATGGCGCTTTCGATCTCAGGGCGCTTCAGAATTTCCAGCAGCATCTTCGATTTGTTCTCCATCGTGACCGGATAGATCGCCTGCCGGATGGTCGCGGGCGGCAAAGCTCTGGCGCCGATTGTGACGCGCTCCGGATGATGCAGGAATTCGCGCGCGATCATCTCCGGACCGGAAGCCATCGTTGCCGAGAACATCATGGTCTGGCGCTTTCGCGGCACCATCTTCATGATTCGCCTGAGCTGCGGCAGAAAGCCCATGTCGAGCAGGCGGTCGGCTTCGTCGATCACCACCATTTCCACGCGGTCGAGCTTTACGATGTGGCGATCGAGATAATCGATAAGGCGGCCGGGACACGCGATCAGAACCTGCGCGCCCTTGCGAATCTCGTCGATCTGTCGGCGCTCGGATTCTCCGCCGACAATCACCGCGGCGCGGAGCCTGAGATGCCGTGCAAGGAGCTGGAACTCGCGGCCGATCTGCGCGGCAAGCTCGCGCGTGGGCGTAATCACCAGGCCGCCGAGGTGGCTTACATGGCCGCGATGCAGCCGATCGAGCATCGGGGCAAGAAACGCACAGGTCTTGCCGCTGCCAGTCTCAGCGGTAGCGACGATGTCGCGGCCTTCGAGGCCGGGTGGAATCGCTCCTTGCTGGATCGGAGTGGGATCGTGATGTCCGCGATCGGAAAGAGCGCGGAGTATTTCGGGTGGAAGGTTAAAATCGGAAAAAGACAATACAGTGGTACCTCAGGTGCAAAACCCCCGGATTCGAGTCTGGCCTGAGGCCAAAACAGTGGGTCGAGCAATTGGAGATTGCGTCGCGGAATCCGACGCGCGTGAGAGCCCTTATTGGCTTCTGGCAATGAGGTTACCGGCTCTACGACCGCCAATCAAGTGCCCGTCCTTACGCCGCAGGCGCGGCTTGCAAGCAGGCGCGACGCGCCATATGAATCGCTCTTGCGATGAAACCCGAAGCACTAGGCAGCTTTCGCATCTATGGAAAAGTCACGCTGCTTGAGCTGGCGCTGATGGAGGCGTTTGTCGTCGCCGCCACGCTTGTCGCCTGGTTATTCGTAGGGGCGTTGGCCTCCTGCCTGATTGTTTTTCAAGGACTCATCTTCCTTGGCTGGTGGTTCGGTCGGCGTCGATTGGATGCAAAAGGCGGTTTCGCGCGAATCAGTCGCTATTTCGAGCAGCGCCGACAGGGGCCAAATTCTCCAAAGACGTGAGAAGCCGGGATTCCTCGCGCCTCTTCAAACGAGCGCGATTCGACTTCTTCGAAAGACGCCGCCTAAGCGGGGAGCGACAGTCATGCCGGCTTGCTGCTGTATGTGGTTCCGATATACAATGTGCGTGATGGGTTGGGAAGAGAGGCTCGATGGGTGTGAGGGTTTCGACTGGGATGCTGGCAACGCCGATAAGATCTGGGCGCGACATCGGGTGACACCTGGCGAATGTGAAGAGGTTTTCTCCAGTGAGCCGCTGGTCGTCGGAAACGACGAGGTGCATTCCGGTCACGAAGAGCGTTATTACGCGTTGGGCAAGACAGCGAGCGGCAGGCTACTCTTCCTGGCTTTTACGGTTCGTGGGCACCTGATTCGAGTGATTTCAGCACGCGATATGAAGTCGAAAGGAACGGAAAATATTCCTGCTATGAAAAAACTACCAGAATTCAGGAGTGAGTCGCAGGAGCGCGAGTTCTGGGCGACTCACGATTCGACTGGCTATCTTGACTGGCGAAAGGCCAGCAAAGTCGTACTCCCCAAACTCAGGCCCTCGTCCCAGGTAATTTCTTTGCGGCTTCCTAAACCGATGCTGGAGCGCCTCAAGCAGCTCGCGAACAAGCGCGACGTACCATATCAATCG
>JASHOJ010000096.1 GCA_030041155.1 Candidatus Binataceae bacterium
CCACCTCCGACGTCATAAATCAGATCCTTTAGCGGAAAGCCCATCGGCAACTCGTAGAGACCGGGTTTGTTGACGTGTCCGGAGAGGCAGAAGAGCTTTACGCCGGGACTTTTCTCGGGGCCGATCGATTTATACCAGTCCGCGCCCTTTTTGATTATCCACGGAACATTGGAGAGCGTTTCGACGTTGTTGACGACCGTCGGCGATGCGAACACGCCCGAGATCGCGGGATAGGGAGGCCGGTTGCGTGGATAGCCGCGCTTGCCTTCGAGCGATTCCAGCAATCCCGACTCCTCCCCGCAGATATATGCGCCGGCGCCGCGATGCAGATATACCTCGAGATCGAAGCCCGACCCCATCACGTTTTTGCCGAAATAGCCCTTGGCGCGCGCCTCGGCCAGCGCGGTTTGCATCACCCGGGTCTGCACCGCGAATTCGCCGCGGAAGTAGATGTAGGCGACATGGGCACCGACCGCGCGGCACGCGATCGCGACGCCTTCAAGCACCTGATGGGGATCGAGTTCCAGCTCGTAGCGATTGGCGAAGGTGCCCGGCTCGCTCTCATCGGCATTGCACAGCACGTAGACCGGCTTCTTGGAATCTTTGGGAATAAAGCTCCACTTGGTGCCGGTCGGAAACGCCGCGCCCCCGCGTCCGCGGAGATTCGAGTTCTTGACCTCGTTGATGATGTCCTCGGGCTTCATCTCGAACAGCGCCTTGCGCAGCGCCTGGTAGCCGCCGTTGGCTTCGTAAACGTCGAGATGACTCAGGTTGGGGATATCCAGCCAGCGCGTAAGTATGCGTTCCATTTCGAGTGATGTGGCGAAAGTGTGGCGCTCAGGCCGCCCGATGTTTCCCGCTGAGCGCGAAAAGTTTCTGCTTCTGGCCCTGAATCTTGCGCTGCAAGGCCATCAACCCGTCGAGCACGCTTTCCGGCCGCGGGGGGCATCCGGGGACATAGACATCTACCGGAACGATCTTGTCGATACCCGGAATTGTCGCGTAGTTGTCATAAAATCCGCCCGATGAGGCACACGCGCCAAACGCCATCACCCACTTCGGCTCCGCCATCTGATCGTAGACGCGGCGCAGAATCGGACCCTGGCGGACCGATACCGTGCCGATCACCATCAGCAGGTCGGCTTGCCGAGGCGTAAACCGAGGCAGCAGCGCGCCGAAACGATCGATGTCGTACGGCGTCATCGACAGCGACATGTACTCCATCGCGCAGCATGCGGTCGCGAAGGGATACGGAAAAATCGAAAATTTTCGCGCCCAGGCTACTGCTTTATCGAGCCGGGTCAACACCGCCGTGTCTGCCAGCAGAACGTCATCTCCCTTGCCAAACCGGGCCTTGACAAGGTGTGCGGAATCTTTGTTTTCTGCCATCAAGTCCTCAGGAATCAATGCGGGACAACCCGCTGAACAACACCATCCGATTACAATTCAAGGCTAGCAAGCACGCCTCTTGCTGGTCAACATAGCCTAATAATAATCGGCGCTTTGATGAAGTAAAACTTGCGGCAAAATTCGCGAACCGCGCCAGTCTTCGGGTCGCGCGCCGCACAGCCTGGCTCGTCAGCCGATTTTCAGGACCGCGGCTCCCATGATCTCGTCGTGCTTAAGCTTTCGGAGCGCTTCGCCGGCCTGCTCCAGATGAAACGGCATCGTGCTGGTGCGAATTGGAATTTCACCCGCCAGCTTCAGGAACTCGTTTGCGTCGGCGCGCGTGTTGGCGGTGACGCTTCTAATCTCCCGCTCCTCAAAGAGATGCTTTTCGTAATCGAGCGGCGGGGTTGGACTCAGATAGATACCCGCGATCGCGAGAATTCCTCCGCGATCGAGCGCCTCCATCACCGGCGGCACCAGCTCGCCGGCAGGCGCGAACAACAGCGCCGCATCGAGCTTTGCGGGCGGCGCCTCGGCCGCGGTGCCGACCCAATCGGCGCCGAGCGATCTCGCGAGCTCGCGATGAAGCCCGCCGCGCGTCATCACGAAGACGCGGCATCGCCAATGACGCAGCACCTGGATCGCGATATGCGCGGAGCCGCCGAAACCATAGAGGCCGACGGTCATCTCCGGCTTGATATCAGCGCGCTTGATAGTGCGATAGCCGATAATCCCGGCGCACAACAGAGGTGCGGCTTCCTCATCGCCGATTGAATCGGGCAGCGGATAGACGAACTGTTCGCGCGCGACCGCATATTCGGCATATCCGCCATCGTGATCCCATCCGGTAAACCGCGCATTCGGGCATAGATTCTCGCGCCCGCGCCGGCAGTACGCGCATTTTCCACAGGTCTCGCGCAGCCACGCGATTCCGACCCGGGCGCCCTCGGCAAATCGCATCGCGCCTTCGCCGCGCTTGTCAACCCGCCCGACAATCTCATGACCCGGCACAACGCGCGGACGGCGGGGCGGTAGATCGCCTTCAGCAAGATGCAGATCGGTGCGGCACACGCCGCAGACATTGATCCGGACGCGAACTTCGCCGGGCGCGGGCTCGGGAATCGGCGTTTCGATCGTTCTGAGCGGTGAGGATTCGATCGGCGCCGGACGGTCTACCACCACAGCTTTCATGCAATCAGAGTAACGCGCTTGCGCTCGCCTTGTCAGGCTTCAATCTGAACTGCGGCTGTGTGTGTCAGCTTGAGCAGATGCTGGTGCGGCTGGAGTCGAAAGAACCCGGTTTTTATCCGGAAGTCCTCGACTCGCGCCGCGCTCACTCGGAATGACACACGGGGATTGCATTGTTATCTGCTGGCGTTCAGGTGCGACACAAAATAACGCGGTTCGGCGCTAAAGCTCGAAGTCGGCTTCTTCGAGAATTCGCGCGGTGCGATAGAGAAAACGATTCCCGAGCACGCCGTCGATCACGCGATGGTCATACGACAGCGCCAGATACATCATGGTGCGGATAACGATCGCATCCTCGCCGTCGACTTCCATCACCACCGGACGCTTTTTGACCTCGCCCATTCGCAGGATTCCAACCTGGGGCTGATTGATAATC
>JASHOJ010000097.1 GCA_030041155.1 Candidatus Binataceae bacterium
GAAACCGCAGGCGCTCCTCCGGATCGAGACCGGCGGTCGGCTCGTCGACGATGATCAGCGAGGGATCGCCGATCAAGGCCTGGGCGATCCCGAAGCGTTGGCGCATGCCGCCTGAGAACCCCGATAGAGCCTTGTGCCGCACGGTCCAAAGATTGCTCTGGTGCAGCAGGTGCTCGACCGTCGCCCGCCGGGCCTTCTGGTTCGCGAGACCCTTCAGCGTCGCCATGTGGTCGAGCATTTCCAGGGCCGAGACGCGCGGATAGACGCCGAAATCCTGGGGCAGGTAACCCAGCTTCCGCCGCAGCGCCTGGGGATCGGCCAGCACGTCGATATCGTCGAAGCGAACCGATCCCGATGTCGGCGCCTGCAGCGTCGCGACCGTGCGCATCAGGGTCGACTTGCCCGCGCCGTTCGGGCCCAGGAGTCCATAGAGCCCTTGGGGGATGACGAGCGAGACGGCGTCGAGCGCCTTGACGCCGCTCGGATAGACGTGGGTCAGCTTGTCGATTGTGAGTGTCGGCATGTCTATTTCGGCGCTTGACGGTCGCCCCTCCCTCGAATCGACGAGTGTAACCCCGTGCGCCGCGCGCACTCCGCGGCCCGCATCGATACCGACTTTATCGGTTCACCATTGCGGTCGTGAGCGTGGGGTACGACCCCGGACCGGGCATGTGATGCCACCCCTCGTTCGGCCGAAAGCCGGGCACTTGCCCAGTCGCCTCACTATATGTACTATAATGACATAGTACATCAAGAGTAGCTAGTGTGGACCTTCAAATCGATGTCGCCAGCCCGGAGCCCGTATACGAGCAAATCATTCGACAGATCCAGTTGGCGGTTCAGGAGGGTCGACTGTCTCCGGGCACTCCACTGCCTTCGATCCGTCAACTCGCGGGCGATCTCGACCTCAATCCTAACACGGTCGCGCGGGCTTACCGCGCCCTGGAGACGAGCCGCGTCATCCAAACGGCAGGGAGCCGAGGGACATTCGTCGGCAGCGATGCCCCCGGGCAGATCAGAACTCGAAATGGCCAGGACGCCGTGTTGCAGTTCACGGAGCTCACGACATCGCTGATGAAGAGGGGCATGTCGGCCAGCCAAATTGAAGCTGCCTTTCGCAGTGCGGTCCGAACGGTGCGCGCGAAGGGGGCACCGTGAGTCCGTTCGGGCACATTCCGCCAAGTCGTCGGACGAGGATACGGTGATGGTCACGTGGTTGGTTTATGGCCTCGCTCTAAGCCAGATTGTGCTGTTTTACGGCTTTTTCTTCCCGTTAGGCGTCCGGGCGACCCATGAGGGTTACCTCGCCAAAAACCGGCCGTGGATCGAGGATCATCCCGCCTTTCGAGAGCGATTCCATCCGCGCTACTCGATCTGGCTCTCCTACTTGCTCGGATCGGCCTGGGTCGTGCTACTCAGCTTCCTCTTCTTCCCCGCGACCGAGCGGACGTGGCTGCTCAATTCGATCTTTTTCCCCCAAGCCGTATTCCTCTACCCCGTACTTCTCTTCGCTCTCGTGGTGCTCGGTTACATCGGCATCGGGCATTTTCGCCTCTACCGGCAGATCCCGCTCGCCGCCAAGCGGCGCGCATCGTTGATTCGCCGGGAACTGCGCGACTTTTTGAATCCGGGATGGATGTACCTGGGCTATCTCTTGTTGGCCGGGGTCGTCGCCTTCAACGGCGTCGCATGCTACCGGGGAATCGTCGATCGGCGTGCGACTTTGCCCGGCACGATGGCCGCAATCGTCTGCGCCGCGGGCGCTGCGGTCATGTTGAGAGTGAGTCTACGGCGAAAAGACAGTCAGTTTGATGAGCTGTTCGGGACCTCCTTTCGGAAGTTCGAAGTGATTCTGGAACATGGGCTGCTGTACTTCGGCGTGCTGGCAAGCAGCCTTGCCACCTTACACTCCGTGGGCCATGTCGCGGCGCCTTCGCCGATCACAGCTACACTCGCGGGAAGCGTGGTGGCGCAACTGCTAGTCCTTTACATCTTGCTCGGTATGCCATTTTTTCGCAGAGGAAATCCTCCAAGCTCCGGCGGGGGAATGCGATCATCACTTGGGGAGAACCGGCGGGCCGGATAACGAGCGACAGTCGCGAGCACCGTGATTGACGGTGCTCGCTGTTAGCCGAGTGGCGGCGCCCCTGACCGCCGGGGATGCGACATGAACGTTATCCTTTGCATTTTTCTGATCGCCGCCATCACCTTCCTGGTCTTCATCTTGTGCGCGTTCGCGCTTCAAGCGGCAAGAGCCGCGCTTCCAACGTACGAAGTACCTCCAACGACATATTCCTACCAGATTGATCGCCAACACGGCGACATCGAGCAGTGTGTGGCGAAACCTACACCGGTTAGCGGCAATCCAGACCAGCACATTTGGGTAATAAACGCGACCAACGGTCGGGTGGCGTTCTGCGCCCACGAGAACCCCGGCGGGCAGGACGGAAGAACCACCACGCAACCCTAGAGGTGGAAACTGTCCGCGAGTTTTTCGGAAACGCA
>JASHOJ010000098.1 GCA_030041155.1 Candidatus Binataceae bacterium
TACGCAAGCCGCACAACTCAGTTTATCGTCGGAATTTTTGCCGTTCTGGGAATTATCGCGCTCGCGATCCTCTCCTTTCGCCTGGGACAGGTTTCGATATTTCCGCCGCCCGGTTACACGCTTTACGCGAATTTCGACAATATCGCGGGGCTGAAGACCGGAGATGAGGTTCAGATCGCAGGGGTCGAGATTGGCCGGGTCCAGAATATCAGCCTCGACAACGAACGCGCTCGTATCACGATGCGTATCAACGAAGGCATCCAGATCGATGACGATGCGATAGCCTCAATCCTGACCAGCGGCCTAATTGGCAGCAAGTACGTATCGATAGCGCCGGGGCCGGGCGAAAAGATGCTCGCCAACGGCGATACGATTCGGCAGACTCAATCGGCATTCGTGCTCGAAAACGCGATTGGCCAGTTGATCAACAATGCGGGCAGCTCGCCGCCCGCAAGCAAGGACTCAGGCGGGTCCGAAGGCGGAGATTCTGGGGCCAACGCGATAGGCGCGCCGCCGGGAGTATCGTCGTCCGGGTCCGGCTCCGCTATGGCGCCGAAGACCCCAAATACCTCCAAGAAACCTGCGGCGAAGCCGTCCGGCAACAAGTAGAATAACCGTATCCGGCAAGAGGGCTATTTATGCGAATGAAACCAGCAAGACTTAAGGCTCTGAGACGCGGTGCGCGCGCCGCCCTCCTGACTGTCGGCGCCGCGGCACTGATGGCGACCAGCCTGGTGCTGCCGATGGCTCCCGAGGCGGATGCGGCGGACACTGCGATGAGCGTAGTGCAGGGTACCGTCGAACCCGCGCTGAAAGTGCTTGCGAACAAGCAGATCCCGGTGCAGCAGCGGCGCGATCAATTGAAGGCGATCATCGCGCGGAGCTTCGATTTCACCGAGATGTCGCGCTCCGCCCTCGGCTATCATTGGCGGCAGTTGACGCAGCAGCAACAGTCGGAATTTACCAACGTTTTCACTACGTTTATCGAGGACGCCTACCTGGCGAAGATCAACGATTACAGCGGCCAGAAGGTCCAGTACATCAAAACCGCCAATGACGGCCCGCAATACGCGCAGGTGTTCACCAATATCGTGCAGCCTAACGGCGGCAATCCGATATCTGTCAACTATAGGTTGATAGACCGCAATGGCGACTGGAAAATCTATGATGTTACTGTTGACGCGATTAGTATCATTGCGAATTATCGTAATCAGTTTAACCGCGTCATGAACAATCAAGGCTATTCAACTCTGATTAACGATTTGAAGAGCAAGCAAGCGGGCCTCGCCGCATCCTTGGGCAACGAGTAGACGTATCTTGTCATAGTCGCCCTCGATGGTACCCTGAATGGCAATGTTCGAGGTGACTGATTTCGTTTTTTGATCGTCTCAACCGGATCCATCGAACTTGGCGTCAGAGGCAAGCAGCATGCGACTGGAACCCACAGCGTCCGCAATCCGATCCAGCATTCGGGCGATAATTGCCGCGATAACAGTTTGCGGTGTCGCAGCGGCAAGCCCAGTCTTTGCGCAGGATATAGCGCCCTTGAGCAATAACCCGGTCCGCCAAGGCGTAACCCAGCAGGCGGAGCAGCCGCTTCCGGGCGAGCCGCCGATGACCGCGCCGCCGCCGGGGGAAGAGCAGGGCGCATACAGCGACCCGCTGGCGCCGTTCAATCAGGCGATGCTGACGTTCAACCTGAAGCTCGACGACTGGGTGCTGCATCCGGTGGCTAAGGGATATGCGGATATCGCGCCGGTGCCGGTGCGCCAGAGCGTCGGCCGATTTTTCGACAACGTCGATGTGATTCCGCGGTTTGCCAACAACCTCTTTCAGCTCCGATTGCCAGAGGCCGGCGGCGAGCTTGCACGCTTCGGCATCAACTCTACGCTCGGAGTCGCGGGATTTTTCGATCCGGCGCAAAAATGGTTTGGGATTAAGGAACATCCCGACGATTTCGGTCTGACGCTGCGCTACTACGGTGCGCCGACCGGACCCTACGTGATGCTGCCGTTCTTTGGGCCTTCGACGATCGGCGATACGGTCGGGATGGTCGCGGATGGCGCAATGAATCCGATGAGCTATCTGCTGCCCTGGTACGTGTACCTGCCGGCGGAGACCGGATGGCGCGTCGGCGAGGCGGTGAACTACCGTTCGCTGCATCTGAACCAATTCGAAGAGGCGGATCGCTACGCGGTCGATCTTTACGGCGCGATTCAGGACGCTTATCTGCAGACGCGAACCCATCAGGTCGCGGTGCTGAAGCAGAAGTAATTAACTTCAACAACGCGTCGTCTGGGCGTCATTCTCCGCAGTCGCATCCTGATGAAGACTCAAGGCGTAGCGCCGGTTCTGCAAGTCAGCAGTCTGAGTGAGTCGCTGAAATATTATGATCGAGTTTTAGGCTTCGCCGAGGATTTCCGCTTCGGCGACTACGCGGGCGTCAGGCGCGAAGAGGTGATGCTGCATCTATGCGCTCACACCGTGCACAAAAGGCCGGTCGGCGGCGGCGCGGTCAGCATTTTTTGCGATGAAGTTGACGGCTACCTCGCGAAGATAAAGAAAAACGGCGCTGTCGTGAAGATCGAGCCTGAGAACCGTCCCTATGGAATGAGAGACTTCACGATTCTCGATCCCGACGGCAATCACCTCACCTTCGGTTGCGAAAGCCCGACGTCCTAAGTCCAGCCTCGTTTATCCTCGATCGAGCGCGAGAGGATCAGAGCGCACATTCCAGGCGAGTCGTCAGAGCAGGGCGCGGCGCATGTCCGCCAGCACTTTGCCGAGGTAGGTGATAGACCGCGCCGCCCCGGCGCGCCCGGGCACGTAGTCGAATGGCCGGCATGAGATATGGCGCGCTCTCCGCCACTCCGCGCGGAATGCCGCAAGAAAATGGCTCGCGCGCAATTGCGGCAACGTAATGCGCACAATGCAGAACTCATTATGAACCTTAAGAGCCCGCGCCGCGGATTCTCTGAACAATCGATCTCGCGTCAGCAGAGCGGCAAAATCTGCTTCTGCGTCCGCCTTTACAAGAGCGCCGTTGCTTAGCGTGTTCCAACCGCGGGATACTGCCGAGTCGGCCTTGACACCTAATTCCCCGAGCAGCGCCACCAGTGGCAGCGGCATGTTAGCGTCAAGCAGCCACATGCCCGGAATCGAGCAACTCAGCCGCGACTTTCATGATCTCCGGGATTGCGTCTAGCGGAAACGGCCCATATGTTTCCGCGATCTCCTCCATGCTCATCCCCTCGCCGAGACAGGCGAGCACGAAAGCAACAGAGAGCCGCGTGCCGCGAACCGCCAGCTTTCCGCCGAGCAGGCCGGGATCGCGGACGACCCACTTGTAATCGCGATACGCGGCGGGCTTCCAATCATCCATTGCTCGTTACCGTCATCGATTCTACTCCCGTGTCTTGCGGAGCGCGAAGGCGGGATTCAGGATGCTAGTCTGCGACGCGAAGCCATCAGGTCGCCGTTCTTAAGGGCACGTAACAGGTAGTTTATCAGAGCAGGGCGCGGCGCATGTCCGCCAGCACTTTGCCGAGATAGGTGATAAACCGCGCCGCCGCGGCGCCATCGATCACTCGATGGTCGTACGAGAGCGACAGCGGCAGCATCAGGCGCGGCACGAACGCGCCATCGCGATAGACAGGCTTCGTGGCCAGCTTCGAAACGCCCAGAATCGCAACTTCGGGTGCGTTGATTATCGGCGTGAATGCGGTGCCTCCGATTCCGCCCAGGCTCGACACCGTGAAGCATCCGCCTTGGATGTCCGCGGGCTTGAGCTTGCCCTCGCGCGCGGCAGTGGCAAGGTCCGCGGTTTCGCGCGCGATTTGAAGAACGCCTTTCTTGTCGACTTCGCGGACGACCGGGACCACCAGGCCGTCGGGCGTGTCAGCGGCGAAGCCGAAATTAAAGTATTTTTTTAATATTAGATGGTCGCCGTCGAGCGAGGAGTTGAACTCAGGAAATGC
Source organism: Candidatus Binataceae bacterium (assembly GCA_030041155.1). Lineage (GTDB taxonomy): Bacteria > Desulfobacterota > Binatia > Binatales > Binataceae > JBARDN01. The sequence goes on from JASHOJ010000098.1 coordinate 3,978, forward strand.
GTTCAATGCGGCGACCAGCGCCTTCATCACGAAGGCGAGAATCGTCACCCGAACCCCATCGGACGAATGCTCAAGATTGATTTCCTTGCGCAACTCCTCGAGCTCGGTCACGTCAGCATCGTCGAACTGCGTGACATGCGGGATCATCACCCAGTTGCGCGCAAGATTGGTCCGCGATGCGCGCCGGATGCGCGAAAGCGGACGGCTCTCGATCGCGCCGTAGCGCGCGAAGTCCACCTTCGGCCATGGCGCGATGTCAAACGCCGTCGCGCCGCTGACTGATGACTTTGCGGGCTCCGCCAGCGCGCGCTTGACGTACTGCTCGATATCGGTGCGGAAAATTCGAGAATGCATCCCGGAGCCATGAACCTGCTCGAGATCTACGCCAAGCTCGCGCGCGAATTTGCGAACCGAAGGACTGGCATGCGGCGGCTTTGGCGTGGTGTCGCTCCGAATTTCCGCGGCGGGCGCCGCCACGGGTGAGAGCGCCCGGGCCGGGGCAGCGGATCGCGCGGGCGCGGCGGTTTCCGCTTGCGTCTTCGGAGCAGACTCCGGCTCCAGATGAGCGGCCGCGGATTTTGCGAGCGCCGCCAGCCTTGACGATGCGACCGGCTTTGGCGTCTCAGCGTGGTTCGCCGCCTGCGCGGGCGCAGGCGCGCCCGGTTTTGCTTGCGCGTCAGGCTTTGGCTGAGGAGCGGGAACCTGCGGCGGTGCGGACTCAGCCGCCTGCGCCTCGGCGCCGTCCTGCGCCTCCAGCGCAAGGATTACCGATCCTTCGGAAACCTTGTCGCCGAGCTTGACCCGCAGCTCTTTCACCACTCCCGCAATCGGCGCCGGCACTTCCATGGTCGCCTTGTCGGACTCAATCGTGATGAGCGAGTCCTCGACATTGACGCGGTCGCCCGGCTTGACCATCACCTCCACCACGTCGACGTCGGTGAAGTCGCCGATATCAGGCACCTTGATATCAACCAGCTTTGCCATCGCGATTCTTCACACCGCTACCGGGTTCGGCTTTTCCGGATCGATATCGTATTTCTCGATCGCGGCCTGGACCTTGGAAATCGGAATCTGCTCTTCGTCGGCGAGACTTTTGAGCGCGGCAAGAGCCACATAGCGGCGATCGACCTCGAAGAAATTGCGCAATCGCGCGCGATAATCGCTGCGGCCGAAGCCGTCGGTCCCAAGCACGCGGTAACGCCGCGGCACGTAGGGCCGAATCTGGTCGGCGAAGGTCTTTATATAATCGCTCGCGGCGACCACAGGACCGGCGTGATCGCCAAGGCAGGTCTCCACGTAGCTTCTTTTCTGCTTGGCCGACGGATGCAGCATGTTCCATCGTTCGGTTTCCAGTCCCTGGCGGCGAAGCTCAGTGAAGCTCGGCACGCTCCACACGTCGGAGGTGACGCCGAAGTCGTCGTGCAGCAGATCCGCGGCGGCGATCACTTCGCGCAGGATGGTGCCCGACCCGAGAAGCTGCACGCGCGGCGCCTTGCCATTTCCGATGCTGCGGAACAGATACATCCCGCGCAGGATCCCGTTCTGCGCGCCTTCGGGCAGAGAAGGATGCGCATAGTTCTCGTTGGTGAGCGTGATGTAATAAAAAACGTCTTCCTGCTCTTGAAGCATCCGGCGCAATCCGTCGTGAATAATCACCGCGACTTCGTAGGAAAAAGTGGGATCGTACGAGACGCAGTTCGGGATCACTGACGAGAAAACGTGGCTATGGCCGTCGGAATGCTGAAGTCCTTCGCCGTTCAGCGTGGTGCGGCCCGAGGTGCCGCCGAGCAGGAACCCGCGGCATCGCATGTCGCCGGCGGCCCACGCCAGATCGCCGGTGCGCTGAAACCCGAACATCGAGTAAAAGATGTAGAACGGGATCATCGGAAAATTGTGGCTGCTGTAGGAGGTCGCGGCGGCGATCCAGTTCGACATCGCGCCCGCCTCGTTGATGCCCTCCTGCAGAATCTGGCCCTTTTGATGCTCGCGATAGAACATCAACTGGCCCGCGTCTTCCGGCTTATAAAGCTGCCCGACCTGCGAGAAAATTCCGAGCTGCCGGAACATCCCCTCCATTCCAAAGGTGCGCGATTCGTCCGGAACAATCGGCACCACTCTGTTACCGATCTTTTTGTCGCGAATCAGCGCCGAGAGCACTCGCGCGAAAGCCATCGTGGTCGAGCTCTCGCGGTCGCCGGAGCCGGTCAGTTGCGACTCGAACGCTGACAGCGGCGGCACTTCGAGCGGGGCCGATTTCCGGCGGCGTTGCGGAATGGGTCCGCCGAGCGCCTCACGCTGCTTGTGCAGATATTGCACCTCGGGACTGTCATTGCCGGGATGATAGAACGGCACTTCGGCTAGCTGGTCGTCGGGAACCGGAATTTTGAAGCGATCGCGAAATGCTTTCAGGGCTGGCAAATTCATGTGCTTGGCCTGATGGGTGATGTTCATGCCTTCGCCCGCGGCGCCCATCCCGTAGCCCTTCACAGTTTTCGCCAGGATCACGGTCGGCTGTCCCTTATGCGCGACCGCGGCCGCATACGCGGCATAGATCTTCACCGGATCGTGGCCGCCGCGGCGCAACTGCCATACTTCATCGTCGGTCATCCCGGATACCATCTCGGCGAGCTCGGGATATTTGCCGAAGAATTCGCGACGGACATAGGCGCCGTCTTTGGCCTTGAACGCCTGGTATTCGCCGTCGACACATTCCTCCATCCGCTTATGCAAAAGGCCGGTTTTATCGGCGGCCAGCAACGCGTCCCAGTTGCTGCCCCAGATCACCTTGATAACGTTCCATCCCGCACCGCGGAAAACGGCCTCCAGCTCCTGGATGATCTTGCCATTGCCGCGCACGGGACCGTCGAGCCGCTGCAGGTTGCAGTTGATGACGAAGATGAGGTTGTCGAGCTTTTCGCGCGAGGCGAGCGAGATCGCGCCGAGCGATTCCGGCTCATCCATCTCGCCGTCGCCCATGAACGCCCAGACTTTGCGGTCGCCCATGTCTGCGAGGCCGCGTCCCTGGAGGTATTTCATGAACCAGGCCTGGTAGATCGCCATTATCGCGCCGAGTCCCATCGAGACCGTGGGGAACTGCCAGAACTCCGGCATCAGCCACGGATGCGGGTACGACGACAAGCCTTTGTGATCGGTCTCGCGGCGAAAATGGAGCAGCTCGTCTTCGTTGATTCGGCCCTCCAGAAATGCGCGCGCGTAAATGCCGGGCGACGAATGTCCCTGGATATAAATCAGGTCCCCGCCGTGATTTTCCGATGGCGCGCGCCAGAAATGGCCGAAGCCGATATCGTAAAGAGTCGCCGCGGATTGAAAGCTTGCGATATGGCCGCCGAGCTCGGTGGTCTCCGCGTTGGCGCGCAGGATTATCGCGACCGCGTTCCAGCGGATTATCGAGCGGATGCGCCGCTCGGTTTCGCGATCTCCGGGCGAGCGCGGCTGCAATTCAAGGGGAATCGTGTTCACGTACGGCGTGTTCGCGTTGTAGGGCAGAAACGCGCCGCGTGAGCGCGCTTTGGTAATCAGATTTTCGAGCAGAAAATGGGCGCGGTCGATGCCTTCCGCATCGATTACCGCCTCCATCGAGTCCAGCCACTCCCTGGTCTCCTCGGGATCCTTATCAAGCGCAGTTTCCATAAATGTTACTTCCTGAAATTTACGATAGCTCGATTCCGCGGGCGAGTATCGATGGTCTCCCGGCGGCTTCGTGCAGCGCCTGGCCATCCATCACGTCGTCATCTCACTTGTGCTCATCCACCGCGAAAATTGTACACCGTGCGGGACGGCAATGCCGCAATAGCAAGCACGTTTCCTTTGCCGGCCCACAATCGCGAATTGCAACCGATTCACCGCGGCCTCAAGCTTAGAAACACAAGTTGACATAAGCGGACAAACGGCGGTAATTGGCGGGCGAGCTAAATGAACACCAACCTGCGCGATTTCCGAAAGTCGGAGGATGCATCATGGCGATCAACGAAAATAAACTTCACGAACTTATCGGGAAAATTCTCGGCGACGCGGGCGGCGCGATGACGGGTGCGCTTGCGATAGTCGGAGACAAACTCGGTCTGTACAAGGCGATGGCCGATGGCGCGGCCGTCACGCCCGCCGAGCTGGCGCGGAAATCCGGATGCGTCGAGCGCTACGTGCGCGAATGGCTCTGCGCTCAAGCCGCCGCCGGCTACGTCAATTACGATGAGAACGCGAACGCATTCTCGATGTCGCCGGAGCAGGCGCTGGTGTTCGCGGACGAGAATGGTCCCGCATTCTTTCCCGCGATGTGCGAGCTGATTGCCGCGATGTATATCGGGGAGCCCAAAGTCGCGCGCGTATTCCGCGAGGGCGGCGGTGTCGGATGGCACGAACACGATCCGCGCCTGTTTCGCGGCACCGAACGTTTTTTCCGGCCGAGCTATGCGCAGCATCTGCTGTCGGAATGGATTCCCGCGCTTGCCGGTATCGAGCCGAAGCTGAGAGAGGGCGGGTCGGTCGCGGACATCGGATGCGGCCACGGCGCATCGACGGTGCTGATGGGCAAGGCGTTTCCAAATTCCCGTTTCGTAGGGTTCGACTATCACGACGCCTCGATCGCTCGGGCACGCGAGATTGCCGAGCAAGCGGGTGTGGCCGACCGAGTCCGCTTTGAACGTGCGGCTGCAAAAAATTTTCCAGGCAGCTACGATTTGATCGCCTACTTTGATTGCCTGCACGACATGGGTGATCCAGTCGGCGCGGCGGCGCATGCTCGCGAGGCGCTCAAGCCCGGCGGCGCGGTGATGGTGGTCGAGCCCGCGGCGGGCGACGAGATCCGCTACAACCTGAACCCAATCTCGCGCGTGTTTTACGCCGCATCCACGATGTTCTGCGTGCCTGGATCGCTCTCGCAGGAAGTCGGCCTGGGACTTGGCGCACAGGCGGGCGAGAAGCGTCTCAGCGAAGTGCTGAAGCAGGGCGGGTTCCAGAGCGTGCGGCGTGCAGCGGAAACCCCATTCAATTTGGTGCTGGAAGCCCGCCTGTAGAGATCGGCGCCACGCCATCGCCACGGTCGGAGCGGCGCGCTCCTAATGCCGTCGTCCCCGAGCGAGCGCCCGCGAATCGAGGGATCGGCGCGCAGCGATTGTCGTTTTGACAACGGTTGTCTTGAACCGCTGCTACTCTGTTCGTATGAAAAGCAATTCAACCGAAAGCGCGTCGGAATCCGGTAGCGGAATGGATCAGGAATCCTCGAATGCGGTCGCGATCGCACTGAGCGATTTCTACGATTGCGCGATATGCGGCTCGCCCGCGCAGCTTGTGGTCATGAAACCGGACCTCTACGGGCACAGTGTTGACATCATCGCGCTGTGCAAAGCCGATTTCGACGAGTCGCCTTACCGGCAGATCGAACTACAGAGCCACGCCATCCGACAGTGACATCTCCGAAGGGATTACTTTTTACTCAATTCGGCTTTATCGGTCTTTTTGCGGCTGAGTAATCTTGTTACGCACGGAAAGCACAGCGCGGAACTTGGCACGTCACGTGCTGTTCCTGGCGGGAACGACTGGCTTGGCCGACGCGATCGAGGGTCAGGCTAGCTCCCATCGGAGCGTCAGTCCGTCGCCAAGCGGTATTTCCCCGCCGCGAACATGTCTTCACTCGAAGAAGCAGAGCCGACTTCGCCTTCTCCGCCGACCTCGGAAGCCGATCATTCCGGCGGAGCGGTAAAGCCAATCTTAGGCGTTATCATCGCGACCGCGGTCCTTTATGCGGGCGCGGAGTTTCTGATGCCGCTGACGATGGCCGCCATTCTGGCGGTTATCTTCAGTCCCATCGCGAGTTATCTTCATCGCTACATCGGCAGGCTTGCCAGTTGCGCGCTGGTGGTGGCCGCCACGGTCATCATCATCGCGGGACTCGGGTACTTTTTCGCGGATCAGTTGATGGATGTCGCGGTGCGCGTTTCTTCGCAATCGGAGAATATCGCGAACAAGATCCACCGCTTTGAAAGCTCGACGCCTGGATGGCTCGCGCATGTTGAGCATGGGGTGAGAAACGTCGAGCAGCAACTGCATAAGGGCAAGCCCGCGAAAAAGCCGGCTCCCAAGGTGGTGCAGTCCTCGGGCGGAATCGGCGGGGTGGAAGAGGTGCTCAAGCCGGCGCGGCCGGTGCTCAAGGATATTGCGGTCGGGCTCCTGATCATTGTCTTATTTTTCTTCTTTTTGTATCTGCGCGAGGGGCTGCGCGACAAACTGGTGCGATTGGCGGCGCGCGTCCGTATCACGCTCGCGGCGGAGGCGATGGCGACCGCGGGCGGGATGGTTGCGCACTACCTGCTGCTCTTTGCATTAGTCAATCTTGCGTACGGCACGTCCATCGCAATCGTGATGTGGCTAATCGGACTGCCTAATCCGATTTTCTGGGGCGCGCTGGCATTTCTACTGAGGTTTATTCCCTATATCGGCGCAACCGTTTCGGCTCTGCTGCCGACGCTGGTCGCGTTCGCGCTGTATCCGGGATGGGGCAAAACCCTGGAAGTCTTCGCCGCATTCGTGATCCTCGATCAGGCCTCCGCTGAGTTCGTCGAGCCATTCCTGATCGGGCATGGAATCGGAATGTCGCCGCTCGCATTGTTGGTATCCGCGATGTACTGGTCATGGCTCTGGGGGATGCCGGGACTGCTGATCGCGATACCGCTTACCTCGTGCCTCAAGGTGGCCGGCGACTACATTCCGGAATTGAACTTTCTGTCCCTGGTGCTGGGTGAGAATGATGAGTCTGACGATTCCGAGGAGTATTACCGGCAACTTCTCGAAATCGACAAGGAAGGCGCAAGTGAACTGGCAAGTAGCTACTGTGCCAGAAATGGACTTGATGCCACGCTGGACAAAGTTATTATTCCGGCAATGCAAATTATGTCAGCGGAACGCGATCAGGATCATATAAGCGCTGACAGCCAGGCATTCATCGTGGACACGACCGAGACCCTCGTCAGCGATCTCGCAACCCGTTACCGCCGTCCGGTAAAGAACCCGAAGATACGGATCCTCGGCGCATGCGCTCCGGAAGAGGTTCACTCGCTGGGGCTCAAAATCGCGCTCGAGGAATTCCGGCAGGAGGGCGCGGAGACCGCGTTTGTCGGGGAGGGAAAGAGCGCGGATGAGATTCGAGACTTCGCCATGCGGTACAATCTGGACGTGTTTTGCCTGTCGTGCACGAACACGGATTACATCCCTGCCGCATGCAGCCTGGTTCGCGAAATCGGCTCATGTGCTCATCCGGCGAAGGTGCTTGCGGGAGGAAGGGCGGCCGTCGCAAGCGAAAAAGATCTGCTTGCGGCCGGATGCTCTCAGGTGGCGCACAGCCTGGAACAGGCGCGGCGTTCGATCAGGCGCAGCATGACGACGCGCCGCGCGCCTTCCTGATCGTCTTTTGTTCGAGATTCTTCGCGCGCCAGGCAACCCAGACGCGCGAGAATGACAACAGTCTCGCGGAAATTATCGGTTCCGGCGGCGGCCTGCGCCCATTCATCACGACAAGGAGGTTTGACAGGCGACTCGGGCTCGGTTAAAGCTGAATCTGAATTCAGATTCTAATCCGTTCGGAGAATAAGTTATGGAGAAGCTGAGGACAGAAAGCCTCGCCGCCGGCAGCACTCCCGCCAATCTTGACGTTAAGCGCCTCCTGGGAGTCGGGTTCTTGATATGGGTTGCGGGGACTGTCGCCCTGCGCCTTTTCGGGCAATACATCCTTTATCCGGAAAATCCGCTCGGAGTTGCGCTGCTTCTGCTCATAAGTTTTCCGGCGATGGCGCTGCTGATGCGAAAGATCTGCCTCGACGCGGGCGTGCCTCGTGAGCATTGGCCGCTCGCCGGAATTCTGCTGACGATACCGACGATGGTTCTGGATACGTTCAGCACCGCATTTTTTCCCGCATTCTATCCTAACATTCCGCGGGGTGCGGCGGCCTTGTACGGCGGCTGGATAATATGGTGTCTGCTTGGAGCGCTGGTGGGCGTCAGTATCAAGCGAACATGAAGCGACGGCGCGGATCCGCGAGGCCGCGAAACGGGATCGCGCCGCAGTCCGCGCATGCGGGCCAGCTCGGACGTCCGAATCTGCTGGCGAATGAAGAACTCGCGCCAACCCCCGCGCAGCGCAGGAGCCGGATTAAGCGGGAGCGTCTGTTGCGCGCGGCTGTCGGCCTGTTCGGTCGAAAAGGTTACGAGGCGACCTCGATCAGTGATATCGCGCGTGCGGCGGGGGTCGCGGTCGGCGGGTTTTATCAGCACTTCGTTTCCAAGCGCCAGCTCCTGCTCATCCTGATAAACGAGCTCCTGCAAAAGCTCGAGCAGGTCGATATGGAACCGGCCGCGCCTGATCTGCAGACCGCAATCGAGAAGGTTCTGAGCGCGGGCCTTGCAACCGATCTCGCCTATGCGGGCGCGTACCGAGCATGGAAAGAGGCAATGCTTTCCGACCCGGAACTGGCTCGGCTTGATCGGCGGATCCGGTCCTGGACGGCGGGGCGACTGTGCGCATCGTTCCGCGAACTTCGGCGCCTTCCAGGTGCGCGGTCCGACGTTGATGTCATGCTGTTCGCGACCGCGATGGACGGTCTTTTCTGGAGCTTGCTTGGAAGTAAAATCCAGACGCATCCCGAACTGGCAAGAATGCTGAGTGACATTATCTATCGCTATTTGTTCAGAGACTCGCCGGGCTGATGTCCGCCGCGCGGTTTCACCCGATTGCGAGCACGCGAAGACTCGGAGACTCGCCAGCTTACCGGATGGACAGGATCCGGCTCGTATACGCACGCGTAGCCAGTACGAATGCTGGTTGCGAGACTGTGTCCCGCGGGCGTATCGAGCAGCCGGATGTTTCGGATTGCCGACTTGATTGCTTTTGTCACCATCACGCGAGTGCGCTCCGCGGATATGGCGTTTCCCGTGCCGCCATCAAAGGCGCCGCGCGCATTTTTCCGGGTTGCAGCGGAACCGATGCGGGCCAACTCATTCGAGGCGATACTCTGACGCGGGCGCGCAACAAGATGCGCAAGATAAACCAGGCCCTTAGTATTGCGCAGCCGCATCTCGACCCCGCCCAGCGAAATGGTCCAGTAATCGCCTTCGCAGTTAAACACTCCTTCGATTGGATCGAATTTGGGCGCGCCATGACTGGCCGCGGATGAATCGTGCCTGATGCCGCGCCGCGCGTGGTCGATCTTGTCCAGCCATACCCCGCCCGCGCCGTGGCGCTGATAGATCTCGCGCGCCGCATCCAACTGTTCGGAGGCGCGTGACAGCGCACCGTCGTGCAGCAGTGCTCTCGCCCACATGTGATGCGCCTGGGCCATGTCCCACGGCAACTCGAAGCGACGCAATGTCTCGAGAGCTTGCGCGAATTTATGTTCAGCGACCTCGCTGCATCCTTCAGCGGCTGCGGTCATTGCCTCGGCAAGAGCGACGCGGCCGGTGGTTCCGCGAAAATCTTCGCCGCAGTCAAGCGCCTCGCGACACTGCGCCACCTGGGTGCGCGCGCGGTCCACGTCGCCGCGCAAGATCGAAATCAACGCCGCCTGCGCGCCGGCATTTGCCGCATATGGGATGCTCGGCGCTTCGATTCCAGCCGTCAGCGTGACTTGGTTCATCGCATCGGCGCGTTCGAGGTCTCCCATCGCAAGACAGACCAGCCCCAGAAAGTGGGAATACACGGCCTCGCCGTCGCGGCTTCCAGTCGCACGCATCATTTCGCGGCTTTCATCCAGCAGCGATCTCGCGCGATCCCACTCGCCCGTATAAAGGAGAATGAAGCCCTCGACAACCGCGCGCGGCGACTCGGCAAGCAACTCTTTTGACCGCGCCAGTTCTCCGCTCAACACGTGTGCGAACGCCAGTTGCTGGATTAGTACGCGGCGCTGAAAATTCGCCTGCGAGTTGCGGGGGCGCGCGATCTCGCGTAGCAGCCATCGCTGACTTTCGCGAGGATCCCATAAGCCGAATGCGTGATAACTGCCGCTCCACGCCGCATCGAAGGCTCCGTCTAGGTCGTTGGCGCGATCGGCGCGTTGCCACGCGTCGTCGCATAAGGCGGCCGCTTCGGCCAGGCGCCCACTGCTGAACAGATGGTCGGAATGCTGGGCGGCAGCACGAATCCATAACGACCGCTCGCCAAGCCGAGTCGCGATATCGAGCGCGCGCTGCGACGCGAAAAGGCCTTCGCCAGTGTGATGCGCCTGCATCGCGACTTGCGCCAAACCGGTGTAGAGCCAGATCTGCGACTTGCTGTCAGGATGGAAGCGCAACACCGATTCCGCTTGCTGATATTGAGCCATCGCCCGCGGAATATTCATCGCCGGGGAGCGCTGCGCCAGCAGAAGGCCGAGTCGGGCGCGCAGATGCGCTCCCTGTACCGGCATCGCGATACTTTCGTAAATCTTTGCGGCGCGCTCGATACACTCGATTCCACGCGGATTCTCGAACTCGGTAATGGAGTAAGCGTCGCCCAGCCGCGCCAAGATGCCGGCGAGCCGCGGTGCCTCGGAAGGGCCGCGCTCGGCAAGATCGAGCGCGGACTGCCAGTGTTGAGCGGCGCGCTCGTAGGCGAATGCCTGAAAAGCGGCCTCGCCAGCGGAGCTTGCATACTCGATGGCCTTTTCACTCGATCCCATCGGCACAGCCGCGACCGCGTGAAAAGCGAGCTGGTCAAGATGCATCGCGATTTCGCCGCGATGAAGGTCCTCCAGCGCGGACAGGATTTTCGCGTGCAATTCGCATCTGACCGTGACTCTCATGTCCTGGTAGATGACCTCGCGGATAAGCGCATGGCCGAACCGGTAGCGGCCGGGCCCATCAACCGCGAGAATCCCGGCGGAAATCGCGCGGTCAAGCGCGTGAAGCAGCTCTTCGGATCCAAGCTCGGTCACACGCTCGAGCACCGCGCCGTCGCAATGGCTGCCAAGCGCCGCCGCCACCGATAGCATCGCTCGAACCGGCTCTTCGAGAGTACGCAGGCGGCGGCGAATCGAGACGCGGGCGCTTTCCGGAATCGGGAAGTCCCGACGCGGAGCATTGGAGTCCGCAAAATCCACACCGGCCAGGTTCATCGCGCGGATCACTTCGGTGATAAAGAACGGATTGCCGCCCGTGGTCCGATGCAGCGTCGATATGAACTGCCGGTCCGCGACGCGTCCGGCGCCGCTGGCGACCACCTGCGCCACCTCCGCCTCATTCAAACCGGAAAGGGGCAGATGATGCCCACCGCGGAACAGGTCAGAGATAGCACGAACCAGCACGTCCGATGACCGGAGCTCGGCGTCGCGGTAAGTCGCCACGATCATCAGCCGCGCATCGTGAATTTCGCGCGCCGCGAACTGGAGCATCATCCAGGTTGTGTCATCTGCCTCATGCAGATCATCGAGCACGATGAACAGTGGATGAAGGCGTGCGGAATCCTTAAGGAGTGTCGCGAATGAATCGGAGAGTCTGAAGCGGGAGCGTTCCGCATCTTCCTCTTGGGATTGGCGAGATGAAGCGGAGAATGACGCGCCAGTACCGCCGAGCAGTCGCGCGATTTCCGGCATCCGGGTGCAAAGCCGCTGCACGTCCAATCCGTCGGTCAGCGCGCGCGTGACTTGAGTCATTGGGAAGTATGGTGGAGCGCCGACTGCCTCGTAGCACTTTCCCCACACCACCCGCATCTCGTGTGCGGCGGCCTGGGCGCCGATTTCGGCGGCAACGCGGGTTTTACCGATTCCCGCCTCGCCGGTGAGAATGAAAATTTGGGTACGGCCGCCAAGCGCTTCGGCGATACCCGCTCGCAATGCGGCAATTTCCCGGCTGCGACCGACGAACGGCGTCAGTAAAGGCTTACCCTCCGACTGATCTGGTTCCAGCACTGCACGCCCTCAATTGGGCGAATACCGCCGCCCTCACCGAAGCGCGACGTCCTAATGCATTTATTTGATTTTTCCTCCTCTTTCCACCACAACCATTATCGCGTAAGCCGCATCCGTAGGAGCATCGTGAGGGATATGATGGAATTGCTGGTTGCGAGCAGGCTCTGAGAAGTGAAGAAACCAATCAGGTTTGGGATTATTGGTGCGGCGCGAATCGCGCCGAACGCTCTAATTGCCGCGGCAAAGCTGGTGCCGGAGGTTGAAGTCGCCGCTATAGCCGCGCGCGACGAAGCGCGAGCGCGTGCCTTTGCCGCCGAGCACAAGGTTCCCCGCGTCCATGCCACGTATCGCGACGTAATCGATGACCCGGAGATAGATGCTATTTATAATCCGCTGCCGAATTCGCATCACTGCCAGTTGAGCATCGATGCGCTGCGCGCGGGGAAGCACGTGCTGTGCGAGAAGCCAATGGCGGCGAACGCCGTCGAAGCGGAGCGGATGTCGCGAGCGGCGCGGGAAAGCGGCAGAGTCCTAGGCGAGGCGTTCCACTATCATTATCATCCGCTCTCGGAGCGGGTTCGCGAACTCATTCGCAGCGAGGCGGTAGGACACCTGGATGAAGTCGAAGCCCATTTTTCAGTTCCGATTCCGGCTTCCGATATAAGATTCGATTGGAAACTTGCCGGCGGATGCACAATGGACCTGGGATGCTATCCGCTGCATATGATCAGCCATTTCACCGGACTTGCGCCCACAGTAGTCCGCGCCAAAGCTCAGATCGTACCCGAGAACATCGATATCGCGATGGAAGCGGTGCTTCAGTTCGAGGGCGGCGCTTCAGCGCGAATGACCTGCTCGATGGCGCAGGGGGTGCGAATCGGCGCGCATTTCACGGCCCGAGGCGAACTCGGCGAGATCAAAGTGACGAATCCAGTCGCACCGCACATCGGTCATTCGCTCGTAATCAGAACCGCCTCCGGGGAGAAGCAGGAGACAGTCGCCGGAGATACGACATTTACGCATCAGCTGCGCGCCTTCGTTGCGGCGGTTAGCGGAGAACTTCCATTCGCGACCGATGATATAGAGGCGATCGCTAATATGCGGCTCATAGATGACGTTTATCGCGCCGCCGGTCTGCCCCCGCGCGGTAGCTGAGCTAGCGTCCGTAATCAGAACGGCAGTACGTGGCGCGGGCGTTCGGGTTCGACGCGATTCGGGTGCGGGTTTTGATGAACAAGACGCTTTCTTAGTGCGCCGCGTTCCTGCGGCGTCATTGCCTGCCAGCGCCGATAATTCCGCATCAGATGCTCGCGGTCGCCAGCCGGTAGTTGCTGGAAATCATGATAGCGTCGCATCAACTCGCTCTTCTGCTGCTGCGGCATTCGTTGAAAGCGGTTATACGCCTCGCGTAGATGCTGGCGCTGGTCGGGCGGCAGGCGTCGCCATTGCCGCAGTCCCTGCATCACCTGCTGGCGCTGCTGGGGTGGCAGGCTATTGAAGCGCTGGAAATTCTGCCTGGCGGAGCTCCGCTGCGCGGGGGACATCCGCTCCCACTCGCGGTAATTTTGTAGAACGCGCTGGCGCTGGTCAGGCGTGAGCCTGTCCCACTCCTGTCGATGCTGATTAACAAGTGCCTGCTCGGTGGGAGTCGCAGGCTGGATTGGAAACGACTGTGCAAATGCGCCTTGCGCACCAAGAATCAGCATGAACACGACCGCGATTGCGATCGATAGCGCGCGACTTGAACCTATACCGCGGCGAATCACTGGTTCACCTCGGAAGGCGGCGCTGGCGGATCCTCAGATGGTATTTCCTTCACCTGCGAATTGGTGGATTCCGCCTGCGGATTTTTAGAGTTCGGAGCGGCGCCGGTCAGGTAGCCCATTGCGGTGAGCGTCTGAATCTGCTCGAACATCGAGCCGTCGGACGATTGGTCGCCGGCTGAAGAAGAATTTGGAGTCGGCTTGAACAAATCCAGATTGAGCAGCATCCGCAGATCGGGCGCCGGCTCATTCTGGGCCCGCGCGACAGGAACCGCAGCGACTGTGAGCAGGATGGTAAGCATCGCGGTCGCGACAGTCCTAAGACTGATTTTCATTTGGCTGGTTGGATGGCGCCAATTGGTCAAGATGTTCGATCACGTCGTAGTTTTCGAGCAGATCGAGATGCTGGACCATTGAATAGTTGCTCAGAAGCCCGACGTCAGTTCCCCCGATCACGTCTTCCATTGCAAGTTCGTCAACCGGAGGCGAACTCACGCTCGGCCGATGAGAAAGCGTGATTACGAGCACGATGGCGGCGACTGCAGCACCTGCCGTTGCCATCGATGCCCACGCAAGGCGCGGGACTTGCCATACATGTTGCCGAAGATCCGGCCCGCGATCATCCTGAGCCGCTATTTTGCGGTGCAACTCGGCGCGATAGCGGCTCCAATTTGGCTCTGGCACCGTGGCGGCTTCGCGCGCGAGGGCCGTCATGATTACGCGGAACGACTCGACATCAGCTCGGCAAGCCGCACAGTCGCGCAGATGAAGTTCGACCCGCTCGCGCTCGGCCGCAGTCAGATCGCCGCGAAGGAAAGGAGCAAGTGCGGTTTGCGGATGCGATCGGGTCATCGCGCCTGCCTCTGCGAATAAAATCCTGAAAGCACCCTAATTGCCTTCGCGCATGATTTTCTTGAGATGTGCAAGCGCGCGATGGATGTGCACACGCGCAGTATTCTCCGAGCAATTGAGTATTTCGGCGATCTCGCGGCTGGTGAGATCCTTTTCGGTCTGCAACAAAATGGCGGCGCGCTGGCTGGGTGGCAGTCGCTCGAGGGCTTTGTGCAGGTTTGCCGTGAGCTGGGTATGAATCGCGTCAAGTTCGGGACCCGGATCGTCTGAAGGCGGATCGATGTGCGGCACATCGAGGTCTTGGTCTTCACCCGGCCTCGCGAGCGGAAGCATTTTGCTCCACCACTTGCCGCGGCGCTTATGGTCAATGCACAGGTTGACCAGAATCCTGTAAAACCAGGTTGAAAATCGTGATCGGCCGTCGAAGCTGCCGGCAGCTTCGTGCAGTCGAACGAACGCATCCTGAGAGACGTCGCGCGCGTCCTCCTCGTTGCCAAGCATCGAGCACGCGAGCCGGAAGGCGCGGGCCTGATAGCGATCGACGAGCGCTTCAAAAGCGGCAGAGTCATGAGCGGCCGCGTTTCTGCACAGTTCCTCATCGGAGATGGTTTCCGCCGGGTTCGCGTCGGCGACATCTGAGCGCGCATGTAATCGGACGGGATGCTTTGGTTCACCGGCCATCGCGCCGATGCTATCCCTATCGAAGCGTGAGACGAAACTGTCTCCAGATCCGTTTACCGAAAGAATAAATTTTCCGTCATTTTCGCGGATTTTCGCCAATTTTGCGCTTTTTTAAGCCAGACGTATGCTCGCTTCGGCGTGTAAACGGGGGTAATGGATCATTCGTCGAAAGAGCTGACCGGCGCTGGTATCCCCAAACTAAAAAGCCGGAACTACTATGGAGGAGCAGACGTGAAGAAAACGATGGCGATACTGGCCGCAACCGTCTTTGTTGGTGCCTTAAGCGGCGCTGCGATGGCGCAGTATGGCCCCAGCGGACAGATCAACAATTCCGAGGTTCAGAATTTCAACGACTACTTGAGCAAACATCCGAACGTCGCACAGCAGCTCTCGGCGAATCCTTCGCTGATAAATAATAAGCAATATCTTGCCAACCATCAGGGCCTGGAGGGTTTCCTCGCAAACCATCCTAATGCCGCGCAGCAGCTTCATAATGATCCAGCGCAATTTATGCGCCGGTCGGAGAGCAGCGGAGGATGGTTCCGTGGCGGTCATGGCAACTACGCGAACGGAGCGTGGCAGAATAACTGGCACAACGGCGCGCCAAATAATTGGAACAATCGTTGGCAGAACGGTGGTGCCCATCCGTTGGCAAACACTGACCACTACATGGACGAGCACCCCGACGTTGCCCAGCAACTGCAGGCGCATCCGGGATTAGTCAACGATCCGAAGTTTGTCGCGAACCATCCTGGTTTGCAGGGATTTCTGGCGAATCATCCGGTTGCGGCCACTAAGTGGCAAAACCATCCCAAGGGCTACATGCAACACGAAGACCGTTACAATCAGAAACACTAGCCTTACAGGTCAATCGCAAACGAAGGCGCCGCCGGAGCAGATGTTCCGGCGGCGCTTTCTTTTCTTCGTGCACAGCAGCG
Source organism: Candidatus Binataceae bacterium (assembly GCA_030041155.1). Classification (GTDB taxonomy): domain Bacteria; phylum Desulfobacterota; class Binatia; order Binatales; family Binataceae; genus JBARDN01. The sequence goes on from JASHOJ010000098.1 coordinate 20,100, forward strand.
GCGCTGGTGTATAGATAGGTAAATGTCGCATATCGAGGTGCCGGAGGCTTCCGATGGCGAGCGAGGAAATCGAAAAAGTAATTCAGCTCATCAAGAGCCAGCCGCGAAATTCGGGCGCCGATGTAACCAAACAGCGCGCCGCGATGGAGAATATCAGCGAGCACGTTGCCAGGGACGTGACCTGCACGCCGGTTGACGTCAGCGGGGTTCGCGGCGAATGGATCGAACCGCCGGGTTCGGTGGTCGATCGCGTGATCCTGTATCTGCACGGTGGCGGATACACCGCAGGCTCAATCCGGACTCATAGCGCGATGGTGGCGCGGATTGCGAGAGCCTCGAAAGCTCGCGCTCTGATAATAAATTATCGGCTTGCGCCGGAGCATCCATTTCCCGCCGCGTTGGAGGACGCGACGCTGGCTTATCGGTGGCTGCGTGGAGAGAATTTTTCGCCGACCCGAATAGTGATCGCGGGTGATTCGGCGGGCGGAGGGTTGACTCTTGCGACTCTGCTCAGGCTTCGCGACGCGCGCGAG
>JASHOJ010000099.1 GCA_030041155.1 Candidatus Binataceae bacterium
ATCCGCTCGCTCTCCATCTGCCGAGTGTCAAAGACGGCGCGCTCGCGACGATCGCCAAGTACGAGCCAAAGATGGTTTTCCATCCCGACCAGGCGGCGCAACGCCGCGTCGCGCTCGGCTACTTCCGCGTATTCGATCAAAAGCGTCGCCGACAGGGAGTCGGAGGATGGTAACATAGCGTTGTACGTGTCGAGCTCGTGCTGAATCGCCTCGCGCGAGGTCATCTGCTCCGAGCGGATCATCTCCTGCACCTGGTACCAGACCGTCTGCGCGTTCTCGAATAGAAGGGTGAGATGAGATCCGACCGAGAGCCGCCGGCGATCCTTTTCATGGATCAAAAGCGGCCGTAAAAGCGTGCGGATTCTCTGGTAGTCGGCAAACGCGAGCGTGTCTTCAAAAGTAATCGGCTTCACGGCTTGTTCTCCGCATGATCCGGCTCAGGCGGCGGCACCGGATCGGGAAAGCCCCGGTCCTCGTAGGCGCGCGCCAGCACTTCGATCGGATGCATCGGGCGGGTGCCGGTTGCCTGCTGAATCTGCACCGCGGCAAGCGGGCAGTCGGTCGCCATTACGCGGGCGTCGGCCTCGCGCATCCCGTCGAATGCCTTCGCGCCGGCTTTCATCGATAACTCGAAATACTCTTTCTTCATTGCCCAGGTGCCGTCGTGCGCGGTGCAGTGATCGACGGTCGTGATCGTGATGCCGGGAATCGATCGCATCAGGTCGCGCGAGCGGAACCCGATTCCCTGCGCCTTCAGATGGCACGGCACATGATAGGCGACGCTGGTTGGCGTGCTGCGAAACTCGCGATTGAAGTTGCCTGCCTGGCGGATTTGCCACAAAAGCTCGTGTGGATCGACAACCGCGGCGGCAAACTCTTTCGCCTCAGGCCCCTCGACGATCGCGGGATATTCCAGACGCATCATAAGCGAGCAGGTCGGATTGATAGCGGCAATCTTGTAGCCCTGGCGCACCAGCGGCAGCATCGAGCCGATATTCGCGCGTGCCTGCGACTGCGCAAACTTGATATCGCCGCCATCGAGCGCCGGCATCCCGCAGCAGTTCTGGGCTGGAAATTTAAGATCGCATCGATTCTTAGCCAGCACCTTCACCGCGGCTTTGCCGGGCGCTGGGTTGTAATAATTGACGAAGCAAGTCGGAAAGAGCGCCACCTTTGCGGACGGATTCTGGGGCGGAGCGGGAATCGGGTTTCTTTTGAGCCACTTGTCGAGCGTCTCGGCCGCGAAATCGGGTAGCAGCTTGTCGCGATGTATCCCGAGCAGCTTTTCCATCATCACGCGCTGAAATTTCTGATGGCATCCCCAGTTCGCGAGCGCGGGAGTCTTGCTCCCGACTTTTCCCAGAAGATCGGGATTTCCGAGCAGCTTCTCGCGCATCTTAACGCCTTCCTCGCGCGCGTCGATCGATTTCGCACGGAGCATCAGGCGCGGAAAATCGAGCTGAAATTCATGGCCGTCGCGCGGAGTGTAAGGGCATTTGACCTCGCACAGCTTGCATCCATAACAAAGATCGATCACGCGGCGCCGATCGGCGACGGCAAGCTTTCGCACGTCGCCATCTTCGCGATCGACCGCCTGAAACAGATCGGAAAATGAAGGACATAGGTTGAAGCACAGGCGGCATCCCTGGCAGATGTCGAAAACTCGCTCGACTTCCTTGTCCAGACCGGTGCGATTCCAGTACTTCGCTTCAGTGGGGGTGTAGGAAAGGCCGTCAGTCGGCCGCGACTCGATTCGGCTGGACATAGCTTTCTCTTTTTGCGAAGGCATTATCAGGCGAATGGAAAACGAAAAGCTCCGGAGCATCGCGCTTACCGCGAATACTCCGGAGCTTCAATCCGAGGCGCTCAGACCAGCGTCTTCGCGGCTTTGTCGAACCGACCGGCGTGCGATCTCTCCGCCTTGGCGAGCGTTTCGAACCAATCCGCGATTTCCGGAAAGCCCTCCTCGCGCGCCGTCTTCGCCATCCCGGGATACATGTCGGTGTATTCGTAGGTCTCGCCGTGAACGGCGCTCTTGAGATTGAGCAGCGAATCGCCGATTGGCTGATCGGTCGCCGGATCTCCGACGGTTTTGAGATAATCGAGATGCCCGTGCGCGTGGCCGGTTTCGCCTTCCGCGGTGTCGCGGAACAGACCGGCGATTTCGGGCTGTCCTTCGACGTCGGCAACCTTGGCGAAGTACAGATAGCGACGATTCGCCTGACTTTCGCCTGCGAACGCGTTTTTGAGATTCTGATGAGTTTTGGTTCCTTTGAGATTTTTCATTGCACCCTCCAATCGTGAAACGACGGGGTAATCCCCGCGCTTGTCATTAATCCGGCTGGCGCGAACCCAAATAGCGCGCGCTCGCGCCTTTTTTCCTGCACTTGTCGCATAGCGCCAGCACTTCGAGCGACGATCCGACCAGGCGAAACTCGCCCAGACCCGCGTGACCGGCGAGCGCGCGGTCGAGTTCCGGTATCTCGATATCGCGAATCCGGCGGCATTTGACGCATACCACGTGATGATGCGGCATGACGTTGCCGTCATAGCGCGCACTATCGTGGAGCATTGTCACTTTGCGCGCCTCGCCGATTTCACACAGCGTTTCCAGCGTGCGATGGACCGTCGCGAGCGAGATATGCGGATGCAGCTTGCGGACTTTCGCGAAAATCGCGTCGGCGCGCGGATGCTCCCGCGACTCGAGCAGGGCGCGAATTATCGCAAGGCGCTGCGGAGTGACCGCAAGCCCGCCCCGGCGGCATCGCGCGGCAAAATCCTTAAGCCGCGTGGCGGCGTAGCCGGCGCGCCGGCCCTCGCTTACCAGGTGCAGGTTCATGACTTTCGGATCTCGTTCCGGTCTCTCGTTCGCATCTCTCGTTCGCATCTCTCGTTCGGGTCTATCGCTCAGGTGATAATAACTATCATCCGAGTATCGCTTTCGTCAATACGTCGGTTTGATTTCGACGTGGCGGGGGTTTTGGCGCTTTCTGGGCGATTTTGCGCCTCCGACCCTATGATGACACCGGAAAAGCGTTGCCAACGCTTTCTGGGGCACATACGGTGGCAAAGAAGGCCACTTCTTGGGAGCTCGATCGGGCGAATTCCGCCCGGGCCGTTGCCGTGCCCGCCCGGGACTGGTATTTCCGCAGAGTTGTGGGGCAGTTGACGGGGTTCTTGCTCAGGCGAGTTTCACTCGCGATCGCGTTGGCAATCTGCGCGTTCCTGGTGCTCGCAGCAGGATCGGCGCAGGCGAGAGCGACGCCTCCCGACCCGGCCGAGGCCGCTTCCGATCAGTTGGAGCGGATGGCGACCGCGCGGTTTGGCGCTCTCAACCCTGCTGAGCGGACGGCGGTGCGTGCCGCGGCGCAGCGCAAGCTTGCATGGATCGGTCACGCGGAGGGCCTGGATAATCCCGCCAATGATCCAACCCAGGCGGAGCAATGGGGCCCCGATCGGACGATTCGCGCCGATATCCTCAGATGGCTCTATGCGGACGCGTCCGCGGCGGCGCTGATGGATCCGAGCGGCGTGGGAATCGCCGGCGCCAGGATTTCCGGACGCCTGGATTTCTCTTATCTAACAGTCACCAAGCCAATCACTCTGTTAGCAAGTTACGTTCCAGATGGAATCGACTTCTCCAATGCTCAACTGCGAACCTTCGATCTCCGCCGCTGCCGCACCGGCACGATCGATGGCGACTTGTCCGTCCTAAGCAGCGACCTGGAGATGGCCGGCGGGATTTTCGGGCAGGTTAGCCTGTTCCGCTCCAATATCGGCGGCACTCTCGACCTGTCCGCTGCGCGGGTCTCAAATCCCGGTGACGACGCGGTCTCGGCGCAGGAGGCGGTTATCGGCACCGACGCCGAGTTTCACGACGGCTTCGCGACCGACGGATTCGTCGATTTTCGCCTCGCGCGCTTTGGCCGTTCGCTGAGCTTCAAGGATGCGCGGTTTTTCGGATCGAACGCCAACGGACTCGACGCGCAGCGGGCGCAGATTACCGGTCCGTTCTACTGGGATGGTATCTCGCACACGCCGCGCACTATTCTAGACCTCTCCAACGCAAGCGCCGAAGCGTTGTACGACGATCGGGCAAGTTGGCCCGCGCGCGGCAACCTCTATATTGAGGGGTTCGTCTACGGCTCCATAATCGGCGGCCCCGAAACCGCCAGCGAGCGGCTGGAATGGCTCGGTCTTCAGCCGCCAGGATATCATCCGCGTCCGTACCAGCAGCTTGCGCAGGTGCTCCACGACGAGGGACGGGCCGACGGCGCGGTGGACGTGCTTATCGCGCAGCGGGTGGCGCAGCGGCGCCTCGGGCGTGAGACGGCCGGCGAGGAGCTATGGAGCCTGATTCTGCAAGCGACAATCGGGTATGGATACCGCCCGCTTCAGGCGCTCTGGTGGATTGCGGCGTTTGTGTTGTTTGGCGCGGCGCTGTTCGGAATCGGTTTCAGTTGGCGGATTGTCACTCCCACCGACGAAAGTGCATACCGCAGCTTTATCGCGTCGGGCGAGTCGCCGCCGCATTATCCGCCATTTAACGCACTGGTCTATTCGCTGGAGAATTTCCTGCCGGTGGTGGATTTGCGCCAGGGAAACTTCTGGGCGCCGAATCCGCGCCACAATTCCCGGCGGCGCGCCCGTGGTAATCCTTCATCGAAGGAGATCGAAGGCGGCGTGCTGCCGGCGACGCTCCTTAGATGGTACCTGTGGGTGCATATTCTGGCCGGATGGATCATCACGCCGCTGTTGTTCGCGGGGTTGGCCGGGCTCATCCGCCCCGGCTAAACC
>JASHOJ010000100.1 GCA_030041155.1 Candidatus Binataceae bacterium
AACTCGCCGCGCCAGACGCATCGCACGCTAGGCTCGCCAGGATTCTTGCTTCTTACGGCGAAGCGCGCGGCTAGCGTCCGGTTGCGCTGCGTGCGGACTCGAAATCGAGTCCGAACGTCGGGTTCTCGACCTGTCCACCACACGCGCGCGCCAGCATCGGCTTCACCTCTTCGGCAAAGTAGCGCATTTGATCCTCGATCTCGCCGGTTTCGAAACCGCCCTTCTCAAACCAGGCATTGAAGGCGAAGTCTTGGTAGCCACATACCTCTTTGATGCGCATGATCTGCGCGGTCACTTCCGCGGGAGTCCCAAACAGCGCGATTTCCTTCTTTAGCAGCAGATCGGGATCGACCCTTTTCGAAGGGTCAAGCTTCTCTTCATTCGCATCGGCAAGCACTGCCGCGAATCCGAAGGCACCGTAGTAATCCCACTGCACCTCCAGCGCTTCCTTGTACCGCTTGAGCTCGCGCTCGCGGCTGTGGCCGGGCAGCACCAGGTGAATATAGCGGCCAGTCAGCACGCCGCGCCGCTTCTCGGCGTCCCATCCGTACTTGAGACGCCCGCGGCCAAGCCGATCGGGCCATCCAGCATTCTCAGATTCGCGATAAAAGATTTCGACGTTCTTCCTGAGCCGGGAGTTTGGCTCGACGATAAAGTAGCCGTTGAGTCCGCGTTCCGCAGCCCACTTTATTGAGCGCTCGGTCGTAAGCGGTTCCCATACCTGCGGATGGGGCCGCTGAAGCGGTTGCGGAAATACCTGCAACTCTTTAAGGATGGTCGCACTCTGCATCACCGGATTCGCGCCGCCGTATGGATCGGCTGCGCCAACGCTCAAAACCTCTTCAAGTTTGCGCCCGGCTTTGCCCGACTCGAAGTACGCGATGGTCTGCTGATGATTCCACCTGGTGAACACCGGCGGAATCGTGAAGAACTGGCCGCTATGCGAGAACGACGGCTGGGTCCACGCTTTGATAATGATCTCGTAGGCTTCCTGATAATAGGCGCGGTTGCGCTCCTGGTCCTGGATAGTCGCAAATGGCCACCCGAAGACTTCCGCCTCGCGCGGCTGATAGCCGCGGCCGATTCCAAACTCCAGACGGCCTCCGCTTAACACGTCGAGCATCGCGGCCTGCTCGGCAATCCTCACCGGATGCCACCAGGTTACGATATTCGCCGCCTGCCCCAGGCGAATCTGGCGTGTACGAGAGGCAATCGCGGTTTCGGCGAGCAGCGGATTCGGGCTGAACTCGGCGCCTTCGGGCTGAAAATGATGCTCGGTCATGAAGAAGTAGTTGAAACCGAGTTTGTCGGCGAGAATCCCTTGCCGCACTTGCCCCACCAATCCGCGCTGACTTGATTCGTGCACTTCGGCAAGACTGCCGTCGTTGATGGCGATACCGGACGCGGTATGCACGACTGGAAGATCCGAAGCGCCATTGTGAAAAACTCCTATTTCGATCATCGCTCGATCCTCCGTATTCCGGGTTCCGAATCTGGCGCGCTTGCGAGTAATTGGTTAATTGCCTTGTGATAAAATGAAAGCGCCGGTTCGATCCTGCCGTAGATGACTTCCTTTGCGGCTCCTGATGCCATTCCGGCGTGGATTCTTTCCATCATCGGAAAATCCTCGCTCTCAGTCACTTGCAGCAGCATATCGAGATTTTTCTTCCAGTGATTCTTCGCGGATTCCGTGACTGTGGCCTCCGGCGCATACAGGCTGGTCGAGACCAGGCAGCGATCGACGCTCAGCGGCGTTACACGCCACAGCTCGACGTGATCGAGCTGATGCGTCAGCACCGCGTTGGGAAGCAGGAAATATTCGATCGTCGTATGCGGCAGCAGCGTCCGCTCATTCGCGAGCTTGTCATTCAACTCAGCGTCGATACTGCGGCGGAAGTTGACCGTGCGCTGGTGTAATCCGTAAGTGTCCCAGATTGAATGCCGATCGTCATAGTAGGGAGCGATCGTGCGGCGATGAAGCGACGGAATATGATAGTTCTCGGTGAAAGTGTCGATCACCAGCTTCCAGTTGAAATTCCACTGGCGAGTGCGCGTCTCAAAATGAGTGTACTTTTCGAGATCGTACTCGGCGATCTCGGTCTGCATCCCTTCGAGCACCTGGTCGATTGAGATTCGCGAGACTGCATCCGGCTGCACGTAAATAAGCCCATAGCGCTCCGCCACCGCGATCTGAGAGAGATTGCAGCCGTCGCGAGCAATATCGGCAAAGCCCCAGTCCTGCGGACGTCCGAGAAGAGTCCCATCAAGCTTGTAGCTCCACGCGTGATACGGACACACGATCGCGCGAAGGCTCGCACCGGAACCTGACAGCACTGGAGCGCCGCGATGGCGGCATACGTTAAGAAACGCGCGAAGCCCCAGGTCGGGCTGCCGGACCACGGCAATCGGCACGCCGCCGAGTTGCGCAGTCAAATATGAGCCGGGCTCTTTGCACTCGCAGCCAAGCCCGACCGGAACGGGACGATCGCGAAACAGCACCTTCATCTCGCGCTCGAAGCGATGCGGATCGACATATGCGGATGCGGGATTGCGCATGCTGCTGTCGGCGACGTCGGTCCATTCGCCGTTTCTGAATTTGAGATATTTCTCGATAAGCGCGCGCTGCCGTTCCAGTTTCATCGTCTTGCCGCCCAAGTTGGTCGATTCATTTCCAGATCCTAGTTGGAATTCAGTTTGCGCCCAACCCTCTCGCTTGTGCTCCGCCGGGCTTTCACCTCTGAGCGCGTCACCGGCATCCGGTTCGATTTCCGTCTGGCTCATGATCACAGTAAAGCACGGCTTCAAGACAACGGTTGTCACTGGCCGAATGCATGGCACCATGCGCTGTGTTTTGCCAAAGTCCGCCGTATAGAAAGGCGTTACTCCGAGACGGTGACAATCTTTATGAGAAACCTCAACTTTGCGCTCATTGCCCTGCTCGGCGCGTTGCTGTCGGTGGGAGCAGAATATGCGCAATACCCGGATACTTCGGCATCCGGCGAATACGGTGTAGTGATAGATTCGCAAAGAAATCTACTTGGTGAGTCACCCGAACGATGCCTGTCATCTTTCGAACCTCAGAGGTTCCCGGCCACCGGGCAGACGACCTCCTACGTCGCGGGCGATGATGGCGCCATCAGGGCCGGCGCACGCCTCAGGTTCCGAGACAATCGCGACGGCACAATCACGGACAAGAACACCAGGCTGATGTGGGAGAAGAAGGATCAGTCCGGCGGTCTTCATGACTGGAACAACACCTACCCGTGGCAGGGGACATGCTCAAACAACTCCGCGAAGGTATGCGGCACCGACGCGGATTGCGTGAGCGGCGGGAACTGTGTCGTCTCAGGCGGCGGTATGACGATTTTCCAGTGGCTCGCCCAACTCAACACCAGCCCGTGCTTCGCCCATCATTGCGACTGGCGGATACCGAACGTGAAGGAGCTGCAGAGTATCGTGGATTACGAGACCTACCTGCCGCCCGTGGGGGCGGCGTTCAATAACAACTGTTCACCTGGCTGCACCGTGGATGGCGCCGATCATACCGACAGATGCAGTTGCACGCAGTCGGCCGGCGCATCGCAGGGCTACTACTGGACGAGTTCGACATACGCGCCGGGCCTCATCGCCCATCCTCCTGGGATGCTCGCATGGGGCGTGCTCTTCGGCGACGGCGATGTGCTCAGCGCCGGTAAGACCGACCACGACTACGTTCGCGCAGTGCGTTGTGGTGTGGTGAGATCTCGCGTTCGCTGATATCTGTTTGCGGATGGACAGTATAGTCAGCGTCCAGCTCGACACTCACTGGCTCGCTTTGGCGGCAGTTTCAAAGGCTGCCAAATCGGCGCGAATCTCCGCCGCACTGGCCGGCTCGCTTCCCGCCTTCTGGACCGCGCTGACAGCAGCTTCGACCAATTCAAGATTTGAGCGCCGGGTTCCGAAAGACGCATCCTCCAGGCCGACCCGAAGGCCTCCGCCGTGTGCGACCACAAATGGAATCAGAGGCATGATGTCGACGGCGAGTCCCGCGACCAACCACGGCGAACCAGGATCGCTCATCTCCAGCAACTTGAGGTAGGCCTGGATTGCCCAGGTCTCGGGCGGAAAGCTGAAGGTCATTCCGCTGGAGAACATGAACCGGTAGATCGGCGCGGGCATGTCTGGATTGCGCCGATGCAGCAATGCGCCGTGACGCACGAAACCGGCCTCGTAGCAGGCGTACGCCGGATGGAACCGGTATTCGACCGCCAGCCTCGCGGCCCTATCGAGCGCGGGATTGCTATTGATGTAAACACCGTTGCCGCCCATTATCTCGGGCCCATCCGGATTAACGAAACAGAGATTCACCGAGCCCGGATCGATGAAGCCCCATTCCAAAATCCCGCGCCTGGCAAGCTCCACGGTCGGCTCCCAGAGCCATGCCGGATTGGACGGATCGGGACGGCCAATTACGGTGGGATAAACGATCGCGTCGACGCGCTCGCGAATACCATTTATGAATGCGGCGCAGTTATCGACGTTGCCGTTCTGCCTGCCGCTATCGGGCTCTAGCGTGTGAGCGTGAACGATTGCAGCGCCGGCTGTGACGCACGCCACGCCCTCCTCGATAATCTCGCTTGCCAGGACGGGAATTAGTGGCTGAGCTTTGCGCGTCGAAGCGCCGTTGAGAGCGACCTCAATCCAGGTTTTTTTTGGCATGCATCCAGCTCCGGAGCGCTGGCAAACTTGTTCGCTTAAACCACGGTATCGCTTAAAGGGCAAACATCATTGCTCCAATTTGTCGCGGGCTTCGACAAGGATCGCGTAGTTGGCGACCAATCGGGAAACGCGGCTGTTTGGAACGGAGCTAAGGCCGTCTCCGTTTCGTTCGCAATCGGCATCCGAGTCAAATCTGGTAGATGAAGACCCGGCTCTGCCTGGGGCAGACGAAGACCGATTCGCCTGGTTCGATCGCCAAGTCCCGGTAGCGCTCGTGATCGAGTTCGACCTGTACCGGGTCTCCCCAGTCGGCTTCCAACTCGACTTTTACTTGCGGGCCAGCGGCATTGATCGCACGGACCGTCGCGCGAAAGCTTTTGCCGCCGCGCGACGTGCGATCGATTTCGAGCAGGTGCGGCCTCATGTATAAAGCCGCATTTCCCGAGGCGCCGTTGACCGACTGGCGCTCGGCGCTCCCAAGTTCAAGGATAGTGTCGCCGAGGTGCACTTTGCCGTTTTCGATACGGCCGTGAAACAGGTTCACATTGCCCAGAAAGTTGTACACGAACGCATTCACGGGATGGTGATAGACCTCTTCCGGCGTGCCGATCTGCTCTATCTTTCCCGCATTCATGACCACAACACGATCCGCAAGCTCAAGCGCCTCATCCTGATCATGGGTCACGAACACGCTGGTGATCCGCAGTTCCTGATGCAGCCGCTTAAGCCATCGCCTGAGTTCCTGGCGCACCTTGGCATCGAGCGCGCCGAACGGTTCGTCAAGCAGGAGCACCTTGGGCTCAACCGCCAGTGCGCGCGCCAGCGCGACGCGCTGGCGTTGGCCGCCGGAAAGCTGCGACGGATAGCGCGAAGCCAGAAAATCGAGCTGGACCAACTTCAGCAGCTCGTGGACACGCTGCGCGATTTCAGCTTGCGAGGGCCGATGCGCTCTTGGCCGCACGCGCAGTCCGAAGGCGATGTTCTCGAACACCGTCATATGGCGAAACAGGGCATAGTGCTGAAAGACAAAGCCCACTTTCCGTTCGCGCACGCTAATCGCGGTTGCATCCGCACCGTAAAAATGCACGGCGCCCGAGTCGGCGGTTTCAAGCCCTGCGATAATCCGCAGCAGAGTGGTCTTTCCCGATCCCGACAAACCCAGCAGCGCAACCAGTTCTCCGGTTTCTACCCGAAGGCTTACGCCGCTCAGCGCGGTGAAGTCGCCGAATTTCTTGACGAGGTTGCGAACTTCCACGCTCATGCGGCCAGCTCCTCATCAGCGGACGCGCTCGCCGCAGTTCCGACGCCCACATGACGCCCCACGATCCGCTTGGCAACCAATGTCAGCACCGCGACAAGCGACAGCAGAGAAGAGACCGCGAACGCGGCGCTGAAGTTGTAGTCGTCGTAGAGAACTTCTATGTAAAGCGGCATTGTGCTGGTCAATCCGCTGATATTGCCGGAAACGACGGAAACCGCCCCGAACTCGCCGATCGCGCGCGCATTGCAAAGGATGACGCCGTAGAGGACTCCCCACTTAACGTTGGGCAGCGTCACTCTGAAGAATGTCTGCCATCCGCCGGCGCCGAGCGAGATAGCAGCCTGTTCTTCTTCGCTGCCGCTCGCCTGCATGACCGGAATCAGTTCGCGCGCAACGAACGGAGAAGTAACAAACATGGTGGCGAGAATAATTCCCGGTTTGGCGAAGATAATCTTCACGCCATGCGCGATGAGCCATGGTCCCACGATTCCCTGCGCTCCAAACAGCAGCACGAACAGCATCCCGCCGATCACCGGCGAAACCGCGAATGGGAGATCGATCAGGGTCGTCAAAAACTCCTTGCCACGGAACTCGAACTTGCCAATCGCCCATCCTGCTGCCAGCCCGAAGCCAAGGTTTATCGGCAATACGACCGCGGCGGTCACGAACGTTAGCCAGATCGCGCTGCGCGCGTAGGGTTCGGTCACTGCTCGAAAGTACGCGTGGATCCCGTTCTTCAGCGCCAGAGAGAAAATCGTGGCGAGCGGAATCACCAGGAAGATGCCGAGAAACAGCGCGGATATTGCCACGATGGCGATATCGCCAAAACTTGTCCGGCGATTTCCGGATACCGGCCGACAAAATCGTTCGATCCATCCGCGCGGCCGGGCGGCCGCGCCAACCAAAGAACGATCCGGCGCGCTCATAGCGCATACGTCCTTGCAGTCCAGCGTTGGAGCAAATTGATCGCCAGCAGAATCACGAATGACGCGAGCAACACCACCAGCGCGATAGCTGTCGCCGCGCGATAGTCGAACTGCTCCAGTTCGATGACGATCAAGAGTGGCGCGATTTCGGTTCTCAAGGGCATGTTCCCCGAGATAAAAATCACCGAACCGTATTCACCCAACCCTCGCGCGAAGGCAAGCGCAAAGCCCGTCAGTACCGACGGCACAATCGCGGGCAGGATGACCCGCGCGAACGTCCGTGCCCGCGTTGCTCCAAGGGTTTCGGCCGCCTCTTCGAGTTCGGGATCGAGTTCCTGAAGGACAGGTTGAACGGTCCTGACAACAAACGGCACCCCGACGAAAATCAGCGCTACCACGATTCCCAGACGTGTAAACGCAACCCTGATTCCCAGCGGAGCCAACAGCGAGCCGATAAGGCCGTTGTTCGCGAATATCGCCGTAAGAGTGATCCCAGCGACCGAGGTCGGAAGCGCGAAAGGCAGATCCACGATCGCGTCCAGGATGCCCGCACCGATGAAGCGGTAACGTGTCAGCGCCCAGGCCGCGATGAACCCGAGCATCGAATCGATTATCGCCGCAAGGAATGAAGCGCCGAAGCTTATCCGATAGGCGGCTTCGACTCGCGGCGACGTTACTACCGACCAAAAATGGTGCCATCCCATGTGCGCGGTGTTGAGGAAAATTGTTGATAGGGGAATCAGCACCAGCACGCTCAGGTACGCGACGGTGATCCCCATTGCCAAGCCAAAGCCTGGCAAGATGCTGCGGTTTTGTTTAAGCGCCATCGTCGTGCTCGGCTCTTTGCCAACTCTGTGATTCACTTCATGGCTGATAAATCTGATCGAACACTCCGCCGTCAGCGAAGAATTTTTTCTGAGCCGAGCTCCAGCCGCCGAAAGCATCATTGATGGTGAAGGTCTTAATGAACGGTAGCGCGCGATAGCGACCTGTGGGATTTTTCACAGGCCGAAAATAATGATTCGCCGCAATTTCCTGTCCTTGCTCTGAATAGAGATACTCAAGATAAGCTTTCGCGAGCGCGGTTGTACCGTGCCGACTGACGTTCTTGTCGAGCCACGCCACCGGAGGCTGCGCTACGATACTGATCGAAGGATATATGATCTCGAATTGTCCCTTTGCCGACTTGTTAATCACCAGGTATGCCTCGTTTTCCCACGAGAGCAGCACATCGCCGATGCCGCGTTCCGCGAAAGTGGCGGTCGAACCGCGCGCTCCCGTATCTAATACCGGCACGTGCTTATAGAGCGCCCTAACAAACTGGCGGGCCTTGTCTTCGCTGCCGCCGTCCGCCTTTAGCGCATACTCCCACGCCGCCAGAAAAGCCCATCGCGCGCCGCCAGAGGTCTTGGGATTCGGCGTTACTACCGATACACCCGGGTTTATCAGATCGGGCCAGTCCTTGATGTGCTTGGGGTTTCCCTTGCGAACCAGGAACACGATCGTCGAGCTGTACGGGCTGCTGTCATTGGGCAGGCGGCTTTGCCAATCGGCCGGCAGGTAGCCAGTCCTTCGTGCAATCGCGTCGATGTCGTAGGCAAGCGCTAGCGAGACGACGTCGGCATCCAAGCCGTCAATAACCGCGCGCGCTTCTTTGCCCGAACCGGTATGCGACATTTCGATCCTAACGTCCTGTCCGGTTTTTGCCTTCCAGTACTTCACGAAGGCCGCGTTGTAATCGCGATAGAATTCCCTCGTGGCGTCGTAGGATGCATTTAGCAGCGCCACGGTCGCGGCCGACGCAGAACGCGCTCCGCACAAGAAGAGAGAGACAATCACGACACCAAACAGACATTTTCGAGTCATCTGTCGCTTTTTCTAAACGAGATAAAAGTTTCCTCCTGCGAGCATCAATATAATCGATACTCTCTAGAGGTTTTATAGGGTTATTCGATCCCGCATATCGGGTCAAGCATCAGGACGATCAGAGCAAAGAATGGGTGGGCGAAAGTGTCTGCAGAATGGGATTGCAGCAGGGTCAGCCCACGAAATCGAGCCGCGACAGTCCATCTCCCTCGCGGAGTACTGGATGGATTGCTGCTCGAAGGTTCGCCGATCGTTTGTCCGAACAGCCGTCGATACGGTGCGGCGAGCGCTCGTACAATCGCCTGCGCCTTAATCGACGCTAAGCGATGCTTGTTTGTTGGACGCCAGCTCCTCGGATGTTGGGTTCGCGGAGCTGTTGATGTCCCTTCGAATCTTCAGCCAGGGTTCGGAGGAGATTTCGGATGGTCCGTCAAGGATGCCCATCCTTCCGGGTCCGCGCTTCGACGCCAGAGCTAACTACATTCGCATCAGTCTCGACAAAACTGATTTCGTCGCCGCCAGGCCCGGTGAAATCATCGTAATGGTACATGTTGCCATCCTGGTCGGTATCGGTTTCAGTTGCGCTACAGTCAGAGTTGACGCTGTACTTGCCTTGGAATGTCGCCAAGCTCGTCGTCGGTTGACCCTCGGTCGTTGTCGTCCAGACACCATGTGAAGTCCCGTCTCCATTAAATACGGCCAGACCGGCGACCGCGAAGCGCGTGAGCGTGCTTCCGCTTACAATGTACCCGGAATATGCATAGACGTAGGTACCATGCATCGTCGCATTGCTGCATCTCCGATGCAGGTCAGCCGCCTGAGCGACCATTGCAGTCATGATCAGAGCCATAATCGCAATTCCCCCGAACCATGCGCTTTTCGCCCATCCGGATAATTTGATCATCGCGCGCACCTCCGAACTAAGTTATCTAGACACTGCCACAAGGAAGTAAGGCCATACCAAGCTTAAGGCAACGATCGTTGGAAATCCGAACTGCTTACCGCGACGGCCTCAGCCAAACGCCTGCCGTCGTCGAACATCACGCGCGATCGAACCAATCGCCTATCACGCCGCAAAGGTCCGAAGCGACAGTGCTAGAAAGATGGCTCCGAGAACGATTGCGACGACGCTCGCGTAGTGGCCCGGAGGATGATGGCCGTGGGAGCCCTTTCCGAACCAACCGTCCCACGCCATCAGGCCGCGCTGAAGGATTGAAAAGGCTAGAAATAATGGCACCAGCGAACGATAGTGAAGCGATACTATCAGCAGCGAAAGACCGAAAGGGATCTGCATCGCCCCCATCCACGCGAACACGGAAACGATCAGGTCCCGCCGGTTCGAAAGGTCGAGGTGGGCGATGACCCCAGCGCCGCCGTCCGGCAGAAAATAGTGGATGCATCCGGGGACGATCTCCAGGACGCCAACCAGGGTCAGGTACCAGGCTGACCACAGAGAACCTTGATAAATCGCATTGCTGGTGGGTGGAAGAAAGCCCATGTGTCATTCCTTTTCCGGCAACTTGCGGCTCCGAGTCCTCGGGCAACACGTCACGGATGGCTTTCACCCTGGCCTCTTTGATCTAGATGAGGATAGACCGTCTTCCGCCGGCGCTCAAAGCATCCTAATAGTAGGGGCTTAATTGAGGTTCGCGGATATCATAAGTGCTTTGCTCAGCCGACGACGATGACTAATGAGATCGGCGAGAGAATATCGATCGAAGGTGGCAAGGAAATTGTCGCAAGCCTCGAGGATGACGTCGGCCAAGCCGCATGCGTTGGTAATGATGCAATGATTGCGTTCAAGATTAAAACATTCGACGGGTCTGAGCGGCCCCTCGGTGTAACGAATGACCTCGCCGACGTTAATCTTGCTCGGAGCCCGCGCCAGTTCGATGCCGCCTCCCTTACCGCGGTGGCTCACGATGAATCCGCCGCGCGCGAGATTATGGACAACTTTGACAAGGTGGTTGCGAGAGATGTGATAGCGCGTGGCGATTTCCGATATATTGGCAATCTTGTCCTGGCGAATGGCGAGATATATAAGAACTCGCAGAGAGTAATCGGTGTGATAAGTGAGCTGCATGCCGGCTAAATCTCGAATTCTTGTATAACCACTAAAAGCTTCTTCACTTCCGAACGGCTGAAGACTCGATCCATAACTATACACAGGAATGCCTCATCTCGGTAATGCCTCTCGAAAAGTGTCATCAGGTCGATTGGTTGGTCGAAGATCCGCAAGATACTAGCGCAATCGTTCATTAATCGCAGTTGGTCGAATTGATGGAGCGCGGCCTCCATCGAGCGATGCTCCGAGCGCGCCGCCGCGCCGGTCTCGTCGCGCCTCCAACCCATTTGCAGTTCGAGCATAGAGAGCAAGACCGTTTCCTCGATATCAATGTGTCGCCTGAGCCCCAACGAAAAATCACTGAATTGACAGTGCAGCCTGTCAACCAGGCAAAGGTTGACTGCTCGTTCGAATTCATCCCAGAGTCGATGTAGTCGTTTGTAATCGGCATACATGACGCTTGTGACTTCCAGCGGCGTGTGGGGGCGGGTACAGCTATCTGTGCTCGCCAGACCATCGGCCCTCGCTCCAGCGGCCACCAATAAAAGCCTATACCAAACCGATCCCGCAGGTCGTGGAAAAGTCCTCCGAGTTCGCGCCTAGCGGATACCTCTATCGAGCCGCCCGGCGCCAGGCGTTGAAAAGCCT
>JASHOJ010000101.1 GCA_030041155.1 Candidatus Binataceae bacterium
GTTACCGGAGTGACCCTGTACTTCGTCGCGAGCCGGTACGCATATCGGCTTAATCAGTCGATGCGCGCGGAGCAGGAGGCTGGCGCGCGCGCCCGCGCGTATTTCGAATCAGCGGCCGAGGGAATCGTGCAGCTTGATTCCGACGGACTGATTCGGCAGGTGAATCGGCGCGCGCTTGCGATCTTCGGCTATACGGAGCCCGAAATGCTCGGCCAGCCGGTCGAGATATTGGTGCCGGCACGGCTGCGCGAGCGCCATCTGGCGCATCGCGCCTCGTTTTTTTCCGCCCCGCGGTCGCGCCGGATGGGCGCCGGGATGGACATAATCGGCGCACGCAAGGACGGCAGCGAATTCGCGGCTGAAGTAAGTCTCAGCCATATCGTGCACGACGACGCGGATCATGTGATCGCGTTCGTATCGGATGTTACCGCGCGGCGCGTGATGGAGCGCGAGGCGCGGCGAAATGAGACCCTGCACGCACTGGGAGCGGTCGCGGCAGGAATCGCGCATGAGCTGAATAATCCGCTGGCGGTGGTCGCAAGCCGGGTCGAACTGATGCTCTCGTCGGCGGGCGAATTGCCTGCCGAGACGCGGGAGGACCTGCAGGTGGTGCATCGCAATGTCGAACGCGCGAGCCGCATCTCGCATAATCTTCTCGCCCTCGCACGCCAGCGCCCATCCGCGCGCGCTCCGGTGGACGTCAACGGCTCGATCGAGGAGATCGTAACCCTGGTGTTCGGCGAGGCGCGCACCGCGGGCTTGATGATCGATCTGAAACTCGATCACTCGATCGCGAGGGTAAACGGGGATCAAATCGGACTTGAGCAGGTGATAGTCAACCTGCTGATGAATGCGCGCGATGCGTCAGCCGATCGGATCCGAATCGAGACTCGGGCCGACCCCGACCGCGCCGGATGGATCCAGGTGATTGTGACCGACAATGGCGTCGGAGTTGCTCCTGAAGTCCTCGCGCGAGTGTTCGATCCCTTCTATACAACCAAGGAGCAGGGCACCGGCCTCGGCCTATGGCTGAGCGACCGGGTTATTCACGATCATGGGGGAACGATTCAGGCCGAGTCGAAGCCGGGGCTGGGAACCTCATTCGTGATCCGGTTGCCTGGGATCGAGCGAGAGCAGGCCGCCGCTTCGGCTGTCGGCTGACCGTGTAAAAGAGGCGGCAAACTGTGGCATCCGTTTAGCGTTTCCCGCCATCGAATCAGAATTGCACTGCCCCGGCGAAGGATCCTTCTCGGTACGCAATTTGCTTGATTTGTAGGCAAGGACCTTAATCGTGGCAAGCAAAGTGCTGATAGTTGATGATGAGCGTGACCTGGTAGACGCGTTTGTTCGGTTACTTGGCCGGTCGGGATTGGACTGCATGCGGGCGTTCGATGGGCAAGAGGCGATATGCCTTATCGACCGTGAGCATCCTGATTTGGTCGTCACCGATTTGAATCTTCCAAGAGCGAGCGGGATCGAAGTAATCCGGCATGTGCACGAGATCTCGCCTGACACGCCGGTTATCGCGATGACGGGGCAGCCCGATTCGGATGTTTTCCAGGCCGCTGAACGTGCCGGTGCACGGGTATGCCTGCATAAGCCGGTGGTATTGGCGGAACTGACCACCGCGATTCGCGGAGCTTTGCACGGCTGAGCGGATGCCGCTCCGATATCGAGATCGGTTCCGACCGGAACCGGGATTTGTTTCGTCAATTCAGCGGATTCGATGCTTATTGAGCAGGCGATGGAACGTCGTTCGATCGACGCCCGCGGCGCGCGCCGCTTGCGAGACGTTGCCGCGATAACGATCGAGGATCGCGGTTAGATACTTCGCCTCAAGTTCCTCTACCCACCTCGCTTTGGCTTCCTTGAAGCTAAGATCGGCGCCCGGCGGTGACGGCGCCGCGCCCGATTGGGCGGGCGCTTGATGCGACGGCTCGAAAGCGCGGATATATTCCGGCAGATCGCTTATTCCGAGGAGCGCGCCCTCTGCCAGAGCGCACGCGCGCTCAATCACATTATGGAGTTCGCGAACGTTTCCCGGCCAGTGGTACTTCTCTAGCGCTTCGATCGCCGCCGGATCGAAACCGCGCAAGGTTCTCTCGCCCTGATTACGAAATTTCTCCAGAAAGCGTTGCGCTAGCAGTGCCACATCGCCCTGCCGGTCGCGCAGCGGCGGCAGCGGGATTTCGATCACGTCGATACGATAGAAGAGATCTTCTCGAAAGCGGCCTTCGGCTATGAGCGTTCGCAGATCGCGATTGGTTGCGGAGACAATCCGGACGTCAATTTTAATCTGCTGCGTGCCCCCGACGCGCCGGATATCGCGTTCCTGGATTGCGCGCAGAAGTTTTGCCTGAAGACCGACCGGCATCTCGCCAATCTCGTCCAGGAACACCGTTCCGCCGCCCGCGATTTCGAGCAATCCGGCCTTGGACGCAACCGCGCCGGTGAATGCTCCGCGCTCGTGGCCGAACAATTCCGATTCCAGCAGCGTTTCAGGCAGCGCCGCGCAATCCACCGGCACAAAGGCCCCGGCGGCGCGCGGGCTGTTCGCATGCACCGCGCGGGCGATCAGCTCCTTGCCGGTGCCTGACTCGCCCAGCACCAGGATGTTGGCTTCGCTGCGCGCCGCCTTTCGCACCATCTCAAGCACGCGCGAAATCGACTGGCTGCCGCCGATAATATTGTCAAAGCCGTATACGCCGTGAAGCTGATCGCGCAGGTTGCGGTTCTCGATCATCAGGTTGCGCTGCGCAAGCGCCCGCTCGACGGCGAGCGTAAGCTGGTCCATCGTGAACGGCTTGGCCAGATAATCGAAGGCGCCCGCCTTCACGGCGGCGACCGCGGATTCGATAGTCGCGAAAGCGGTCAGCATGATGACTGGACGGGCGGGATCGAGCACGTGCGCCCGCCGCATCATCTCCAGTCCGTCGGCGTCGGGCATCCGCAGATCCGTGATCATCAAATCGGGCAGCTTCGACTCGAGAATTTCGGTCGCCTTGGCGGGATCGGTAGTCGCGATACACTCGTGCCCGCTACGGGCGAGAATCCGCCGGCAGTTCTCAAGCATGTCGGGTTCGTCGTCGAGAAGCAGGATCCGCCCCATGAAATGCCCCGCGATCCGAGCGATCTTAGACAATCAAGAAGGGGAGTACGCGCGCAAGTCCGTCAATTTGCCGCGCCGGCCCCTAAAAATCGCTAAAAGCATATGAATCCGCTAAAGAGTTGGTAAGACCGTAAATCTTGTCTGGAAAGCATCGATTTTTGCCATTGCGGGGCCGGATGTGCCTTTGGCGATAGGGGTCGCTCTCAGGACTGGCCTTTAAAGGCCTCTTCCCGGCCCTTCCTGCCGTTGTCAACGGCAAACTGGTATCAGGTAGCGGGGCGGCTGAAATCGACGTGTATAAACGATTTGTGGTCAAAAATCGACTTTCTGCTAACTGACCGGACAGTTAGCGAATGTCCACTACCTGTGAAGGACGAACGAGGAAAAATTCGCGGAACGCGATTTCGCAATGGGCAAAAAACGAACCCTTCAAGGTGAAGGGCTTTTCTACGTTTCACGTGAAACGTGCCAATGGATCACGGACCGGCGGGCTTGGACTTGAGCATCCGGGCGATGCCGCTGAAGAAGTTGCGCGCGATGAAAGATCGCTCCTTCGCCGCCATCGCGTCCAAAATCTCAGCGTTGAGCGCCGCCGCCGCTCGGTCGCGAACATCGGTATTGAGCACAATTTCCGCGAGCGCCAGAGCGCGCACAAGCTCACCGCTCTCCATCAACTCGCGCGCCCGCTGAATTATCGCGTCGCGGCCGCATAGCGCGATTATGTCGGCGGCGCGCTGCCGGCGCGGGGCGGGGAACATTTCGGATGGCACGCCCGACCACCATCCCGCGTAGCGCCGAATCACGTCGCGCACCACGAACGGAACGCATCCATAGACCGGCGCGAGGAACGGCTTCTCCGCGAGCTCGGGCGGCAACGCGAGGTTCGCCTCTATGATATCGACCGGCCACTGCCCGGCATTCAGCCGCCTAAGCACTTCGTCGTGAATGTATCTCAGCGCGCGAGCCGTCTCGGTCAGTAATTCCGCGCAGACATTTTCGCCTCGATACACGGGTCCATGGCCGGGCAGCACTAAGCGCGGTTTCCTTTGCGCGATTGCCTCCAGCGCCTGCGCCCATTCAAGCGTGTAACGCTGCACCTTGTTTGGATTTCCGGTATTCGGCATCGACGAAACGATCAGGTCGCCGACCATCGCCACTTTTCTGAGCGGCATCCAGACCCACGTCGCATCGTCGGTTTCGCCCATCGCATGATGAAGCTCGATCGGCTCGCCCGCGAGCTCCAGCACCTGCTCGCCGCGATAGGTCAGGTCGGGATAATGGTAGCTCTCCTGCTTGAAAATTCCTGATACGGCCGCCGGGTTGGCCGCAAACTGAAGCTGATTGATCCATCCCTGCCATCCCGCGGTGCGCGCGTAGCGCTTGAAGCGGCCGCCAACATCTTCGTGCGCCCAGATTTTCGGACGCTGATAACCGCGCTTGAGAGCGTCTTCGATGAAGGCCTCGGTGCCGAATGCATGATCGCCGTGACCGTGAGTGTACACGATGATCGTGATCGGCTCGGCGCAGAGCTTGCGAATCGCCTCGATCGCCATCGCTCC
>JASHOJ010000102.1 GCA_030041155.1 Candidatus Binataceae bacterium
TGCGAGCATAGGCGCGCCTGCTCCGCGCTCGTGTAACTCAGATTGGTAGCGGGCGAACCGAAGGAGTTCGCCACCCCGACACCTACCGCAACGCCGGGCAATCCGCCCAACGAACTCGATGATCCCGAGCTTGCCGCCACTCCAGGCGATCCGAAGTAGTTGGCCGCGCCCGCAGGCTGATTGGCTCCTGGCAGAGAGCCGAAGCCGTTTGCAGCGCCGATTCCACCGGCGACGCCATAGGGCGGAGGCTTACCCTGATTGGCCGAGATGCAGGCGCCAGTCGCGCTCTGCTCCGCGCTGAAATAGCTAGCCGAGGTGACCTGACCCATCCAGTGGGTGGGTGTGCCGGGACCGGAGCACGTGCAGTTAAAGGTTCTAGGCGCTGGCGTTGAGTACGCGGCAGGCGCGGTCGGCACGGCAATCGGGCTTGGGGCGATCGCGGTTGTTACCGGGGCGGGCAACTGAGCGGGCGGGCTGGGCGGCAGCGGCGGAACGACCAGCGAATTCGGCGCCGGCAACTGCGCCCATCCGGCCTGAAGCCGCAGCATCAAAAGCAGCGGCGGCGCGGCCACGGCCATAAGCCACAGCGTCGTGCTCAAGCTTCGCGGCCATGGCCTGGGTGGACGATTTGCGCGGCGAGACTGAATTCGGTTGAACAACCGCATGTTGGGGAATCCCATCAGCCTTAAAAACGAGCGTACCACGGCGTGTGATGCGAATTCTGCAACTCGAACGCGATATTGAAATGACCGAGCAGCGTTCCCTCGGCATGCCACAAGGCGAGCCGCGCGTTTTCCAGACCCACGTCAGCCTGAACCTCGTTGCCCTGGGCGGTCACCAGATTGCTCTGGTACTGGAGGAGCTGATTGGTGGTCGCGGTGCCGACTCGGAATTCCGCTTCGATATCGTGCAGGCTCTTTTGCGCGTAAATAGTCGCCTCATCGGTCGACTCGACCTGCTGCTGGTACGCGATCAGGTTTGCAAGCGCGCTCTTCACTTGCAACACTTCCTGATAGACCGCCTGCCGGTACTGAAGTCTGCTCTGATCCATCGCGATGCGCGCCTGGGCGAGCGCCGCCTTGGCAGCGGCATTATCCAGCGGCATCGAGAAGCCGAGGACCGCCGCATAATCATAGAAGGAGAAATTGAACATCCGGTTAAGCGCGGATCCATAACCGCCGCTGAAAGGCAGTTCCGCGGCGTTGTCCTTGCCGGGCGGCACGGCTGGTCCGCCCGGATCGAAGCAGTTCGCATAAGAAGGAACCGTGATACTGGCTGTACACTTGGAGTTACCAGCCTCGGAGGTGACACCGATCTGCGCGCCGATGTTGAGCTGCGGCAGCATCTGATTCTCGGCGTACTTCACCTGAAGCAGAGCGCTGTGAATCGCCTCGCGCATCCCGGCCAGCGCGGGGCTGTAGCGAAGCATTGCCTCGAACGCGGTCTCGTCGCTCTCAACCGACGAGGTATGAACATCCGGCTCCTGGACCGGCTCGATAGCCTGAGCGAGGAAAGAGCTTCCGGGATTGGACGCGACATCCTGCCGAAGCGTGGTCTCGGCGACATCGACCCCGGCCTGTCCTGCCTGAACGTTCGCCCTTGCGGTGGCGGCGGCGGATTGCGCCTCGGTCAGGTTCACAGCGGCCATCATGCCGAGTCGCACGTTGTCGCCGTTGACTCGCACCAGGTCATCGTTGAATTTCAGAGCCGACTGCTGGACTTTGAGATTCTCTTTGGCCTGGACCACGCCCCAATAATCATTTCCGATTCGCTGAACGAAATCGTTGATAGAGGAGGCGTAGTTCCATTGCGATGACACCTGCGCCGACTCGGCCAGCCGCACGTTAATCGTGGCGAATTGCCATCCGAAGTTCTGCAGGAGCGGCTGCGAGAGCGACATCACCATCGTCGGAGTATAGACGGGATTGACCGGGCTGAACGCGGAGTTGGTGTATTCCCGGTTGTTGTTGAAGGTGATGCCCAGCGTCCCGTTGCTGAGCGCCAGGACCTTGCTCACCCCGAAGTTCCAGTCGTACATCTTCACCACGTCGGCCACGCTGCCTGGATTTTGAAACGGCGACGAGACCGGCGTGGTTTCCTTCTCGGTGTCGATCTGAGAACTGAGTTCCGGATCGAACACCGCGTTCGACGCCTTCACGCTTTCGGTCGCGGCGACCGGATCCAGAGCGACGGAGCCCAGACCAGGATTATTCCTGAGCGCAAGAAAGATCGTCTCCTTCAGACTTAGCTTGCGCGCCAGGTTATCTTCGGACGCGTTGAACCGCTCGATCGGAACCGTTTCGGGTCTGAAGGTCCATTGGCGCGCGAACATCTTAGGCAGCGACAGGATTGGGTTGCTTTCGTACGGCGCGCCGGCTTGCGAGGTGACGCTAGCGGAGATGTTCGGCTGCGAATTCTGCCCGACCATCGTTGGCGACTGAGTTTGCGCTGAGCCGCCCGCGCTGGACGCGGACTGAGCACGTGCTCGCGGCGCAACCGCGAGCAACATCACGATCAGCGCAAGCATGAACAGGCGCAGTCTCGCACCACTTCGCGCAAAGCGGCCGAGTGCGATTATGAGAGCATGCATCGTTCTCATCATTCGTCATCTCGCGTTGAAACAACGCGATTCCTCCATAGAGCAATCAGTGTCGGCAGACGACATTAGCACCACAAAAGTTGCTCGTTCACGCATACGAGCGAGGGAGCGGCGCCCTATGCGGCAAGCGGGCAAGGCCCGGCGGGGGCGCAATTGCAGCCGCGCTTTGTCCGCGCGGTCCCGGCCGCAATCGAGTCAGGTGATGAGGGAGAGTGAGAGCAACCCGCCGAAATGATTATCAGCGGAACTTCCGGTCGAGCAACTCCTTCAGAACAACGGCCTGATTATGCTCGCGATCGCTCGCTCCGTAGATGAGAGTGACGGCGCCTTTTTTGGCGAGCCCCGCAATTTCGTCGAGAAGCCTCCGCGCCTCCTCGCGTTTCAACTCAGCCAGGTAGCGGGTACGAAATTCCTTCCAGTGCGCGGGATCATGACCAAAGAATTTCCGCAGCTCCGTGCTCGGAGCGATCTCGCGCATCCAT
The DNA here is from genome assembly GCA_030041155.1 of Candidatus Binataceae bacterium. Classification (GTDB taxonomy): domain Bacteria; phylum Desulfobacterota; class Binatia; order Binatales; family Binataceae; genus JBARDN01. The sequence goes on from JASHOJ010000102.1 coordinate 3,082, forward strand.
CGATCGAGCTTCGCATCCCGCTTTGCGAGCCCTCGCGGCCAGAGTCGGTCCACCAGGATTCGGACGCCGTCAGCACGAGCCGGTGGATCGTAGACACGCTTGATGGCGATCATTTCCGGATCCAATTCACGCGGGGAGACACGGCGGATGGTCGGCGATTAGAACAAAGCTCTCGCCGGGCTTTAGCGCAAGGAACGCGGAGAGAACGTACCTATCTCGCTGTATGGCGGATGCGTCTCCATCTGACCGACTATCTTCGTTCATTCGCCGCTCCAATCAAAATCGCGATCACCGACTACCAAAATATTCTAAGCCGATTCCCGATCCTCGCTCTATATCGATTGTATGAAGACAACGCGCCAGACGGAGGGATGCGCGAATAAGAACGAGAATCGACGAGTCGGCAAAAATCTACACCGAACAAGTTGCGATGCGCAAATTCGTGAGGCCTAGGTGCCGCTTTTCCCGTCTGAGGCGGGTTGAACACAAGAGGGAACCCGCGATTCGCGGGTTCCCTCCGACACAGTCGCGACTAGCGTCGCGCTACTGATTGATCGCGCACGTCGGCGCGCTCGACGGCGCGTAATGCGGCAGCGGGCTTGGTACCGGGGTAGTTCGGGCAACTATCGAGCCGCCCATCACCAATACCGGCTCGTCGGCGGGTGGTCCTGGCCAGGTCGCGCCGCCAGTACCGGTCAGCCAGTCGTTTGCGGTGCCGGTCGCGGTGCCATACACCGGGCAGGTCGAGACTCCGGGCGTGTATGTGGAATCGCTCAATACAACCCGATAAGTCGGGCATCCTTCAGCCGGGCAATTGTAGTAAGACTCGCCGGTACTCAGTCCATTGGTAGCCTGAGGGCAGTAGGGCGGATCGCTCGAGGAGCCGGTGCAAACACCGAGAGGCGATGGGCCGAAGGCGTTGGCGTCGGTCTGCTGAATCCAGAGATAGAGCATCCCGGTGGTGGAATCATAGAAATAGTTATTTGGATTCGGCGGTCCATTGAGAGCGCCATTGGTGGTCATGGCGGCAAGCGAGGTCACCGACGTCAGTGCCGGAGTATTCTTCGGATACAGACAGGAGGTCTGCCCTTGCAGATCGGTAATTGGAGTCGTCCCGGCGGGGCATGATCCATTCATCAGCGCCACGCCGTCGGCGGGGCATCCAGTATAGGTTGGGTTGGGAAGATTGTTCGCCTGCTGATAATCAAGATTGTTGCACCATTGGGTAAGGCTGGATAGACGTACCAACTCATTGTAATACTTCCTTAGAGCCTGGTCGGTCGGCTCAAGATTGCCACTGCCCCACGATCGATAGCCGTGCGTGATCGTGAATAGACTCGAACTCGCGGGATGGCCGCCGCTTGAGTTGGTGTAGCAGATACCCAGTTGGATATAGAACGGATTGGTCGCGGTAATGTCTGGATCAACCGTGTCTACCAGACTGATATCGATCAGGGCTGGAATTCCGGCACCGGACGTCCCGACCCCTGTACGTGTATATGGGTCGGCCCGGACTACGTAGCCATAGCCACTTGTAACCTTAGGCTCCCACACTCCCAGTCCGTTGCGGCTATGCAGGCTCATCGAGCCATGCTGGCCGAAGTCGAGACTGTCCTTATAAAAACTCAGTAGCTGACTGTGATCATTCGCCGGCCATGGCGGAGTCGGATTGATCGGATATTGCGACTCGAACTCGAGTTGCCCTATGCTGCTGGCCGTCATCAGGGCCGTGGGGCGGCCTTCCAGGTCGGTATTCTGCTGGCCGGTAGCTCTGCACTCATCGACGGAATTTGAGGACTGGTTGAACGGCAGATTGTTGAGAGAGATCGGGAAAGAACCGTTTGCGGCTCCAGTCGAATTGCCAGCCGTATAGCCGCTCAGGGTACCGTCGAGGTCCAGGATCGCGGTGTTCTGATCACCGTCATTAAAGCCGTCTAAGTTTACCTGCTGAGTGAAAACCTGGTGGCGGAAATCTACGTTAGTGAAGCTTAGTTTCTCGGCGCTCGCGGCGGTCGGATAGGCGCTCTGATTGCTGTCCAGCCATCCGATCGCGGCGTCGCCCTCGTAGTGGGTATAACCGTTCAAGAAATTCCAGCTACTGATCACGCTTTTATCTGTCGTGGTCCACATAGTGCTGGGATTTACAAGAAAATTCACGAACCGATCGCCAACGATAAGCGGCGGACCGTCGTAGCTCATGAAGCCGAACATGTTCCAGTCCGGAGTGTCGTAGCCGCGCTCCACAAATTCGCCGCCGGTGGCGACACCGCTTATTGGCACCGTCTGATCGATGCATCCCATTGACCCGCCGCGCAGCTGCTTGCCGGTTAGGGGAACCTTCGAGCCGCAGGGACCAAACCGATCGACATTGTTCTGGGTCATCCCCGCCATAGTGGAGCCGGAGAGCAACGACCATACGCCTGGATAATTGCCGTCGGCGCCGCCGGAAGTGACGAATGAGATGCCGCGGCGGTTCGTCGCCATGCGCGCGTTATCGACGAAAAAGAACACCGGGCGCAACCAGATCGCGCGATCGCGGATGCGCGTTACAGTGAAGCCGTCGAACTCGTCGACCATCGGATGATTGGTCGCGCTCTTTACGCCATTTTGGAATGGGAACAGAGAGTCCGCCGTGCTGAGCTCGAGCTGATCATCGATCAGGCCGCGGTAGCATCCATGCCCCCGGTTATTCTGAAATACGCCGTGGGTGCCGGTGTAGTTGGGCCCGATCGCGATGAACTTTACCGCGTTGAGATTTGGATCGGGCGGCGACGCATACCAGTACGCGGAACCGGTATCCTGGCATCCCGCGATTGAGTTGCCTATCAGCTTGGCACTGGGATTTAGTATCCAGAATCCGGATGGTGGTTCGAAGTATACTGTTTTGTCGGTAACGCTATTTCCTGGATAACAGGTGATCGGCGTCGTGTTGCCCGGCGGGCCGGTATTTACGAACATGCCTAGATTGTTAAAGAAACCGCAATCACCCCGGGTGGTGATGTAAGCGATGGGAGAGGGTGCTGCTCCACCCTGAGGATTGTTCTGGTTGTCGGTATCGAAGATGTTGAATTGGTTGAACACGTTGGTCGACGATACCGTAGGCGGCGAGAACATATTGTCGCCCGTCCAGTAGTAGCTCTGGATCAGCTTATCCCGGCTCTCGCCACCGGTTCCGGTCGCGTTGACATCGAACGAGTTGCTCATGGCGCCCATTCCAAGATTGCCCTGGAAGGTGATGTTGGTCTCGTTGCCAACTTCTTCATAGAAGATGTGCCCGGTGATACGCGCGCACACGTTGTTGGTAATCGAAAGATTCTGAGTCGAATGAACCGTGATGCACTTGTTGTAGCTGTGGTCGATACTGTTGGAGTCGACCAGCAGGTTTGCCGGCGCATAGCTTGAAAGGTCGCCATCCATGTGGAAATGGATCGGATAGCTGCCAAGCTGCTGCTTTCCGAACTTCTGCAGTTCCACTCCCTGCAGCGAGACCGCCGTAAATCCCTGCAGGATCTTTATTTCACCGCCCCAATACGGAGTGTTGGCGCCCTCATCGCTGTCTGAAGTGAGCAAGATATTGCGGCTGATGAGTCCCACCTCGGCGCGCTCGTCGATGCCAAAGTTAGTCGCCGCTCCAGCATTGTAGTTGGCGGCGGAAGGAAGGCCGGGGTTAGCTCCACCAAAATGATAATATTGAAGACCCTGCCTCAGCGTGATCTTCGAGCCGGTCGCACCGGCATTATCCGTATCCTGCCCGACGCTGGCGATCTGCACGAACTCGGTCTCCCACGGACTGAAGCTCGTGGTCGCGACCGCTATCCAATCTCCGGCGCGCCAAGCTCCGGTCCCGGTGTCCACCCGTGCGGCGGTATAAATTATGTTTTTGTCTTTCGGAGGCGGTGCGAGAATGCCGTTGGCCGTCGAAAATTTGAGCGGATCGCCCGCGGGCTGACTCAGCTCCGTCCAGTCAACGCCATTGGGCGGCACGCCTTTAAGCCCATACATCCGAAGCGTCCCACTAGCCTCAAGCTGGATGCCCTTTTGATATCCGGGACAGTTATTGCCAGGCTGACTAAGTTGTCCGCAGGTCGTGGGCTTGTTGCCGGTGAAGCGGATCGTAACCGTATCGGTCGGTTTGATGGTGCCGATCGGACAGTCGGCCGATCCGACGAGAAAGCTTCCTCCATTTACGTCGATTCCGGTAGTGACCAGGGTTACGTTTTTCTCCGACGCGGTCTCGTCGGTGATAGCGAGCGTGCCGCCCGTATTGATCGTGATGTTTCCGACCGAAAGATCAGCCGAGTCCTTGTTTACGTAGACCGTCCCCTGGCATTCCTTTTTGTCGGCGCCGCTGCCAATGATGACTGTCTTGTCCTTGTCCTTCCCGACGCACTCCTTGAGCGTATGCATCTTATCGGCCGGCGGATTTTTACACGCGTCAGGCGCGTCCTTCAGCAGCCGCTTTTCCTCCCTTCTGCTCATAACCTCGTCGTTGATGAAGGGCTGATCCTTGTTCGTGTAAACCACGGGCACCAGAGCAGTGCCGGGTTTCGACGCGGCTCGCACGGCGGAATCATTGCCAGCGACCTGGACCGCGAAAATCACGACAAGGAGCAGCATCAAAAGCCTAAGAGTCCGCCACGCGCTGAGTCCGCTCACCCAACCTAGAAGATGCCGTCGATTCACCGAATTATTGCCCATCGTATTCCTGAATGTTTGCTCGAAAGTAATTGATTATACAGAAAGTTATCTAAAGAAACAATTAGTTGAATCCGGCCTTTAACTGCTTGGCAGCGGGAAATACGTAATGCCCGTGCCATTGCTGCAGGAGTAAGATGTACTCGTGCCGGCGCACTGACCCTTGCTTAGTGGATGCTTAATCCGAGTGGGAAAGTGCTCAAGCCGGTCGAGATCAATCCGAACGATAAACTGCCGGTCCGACTCCAGGACATAGCCGTAGTTGTGGACGTTATCGATCACGATTGCATACGGGATTGCGGAGGCACTGAACTCAACTCCATCGGGGTTGTTAGGGATAAAGCTGCTGATGCTGGATAGATCGGTTGCCGTCAATTGCGTCTCGGGTTTCGACGGCAATTTAATGAGAGCTACAGAATTGGAATCGTTTGCCGTGAGCAGCGCCTCATGGGTCGTCGGGTTGATCGCAACCCCCGGCATTTGGTCGCTCGAGCCGGTGTCTTGATTCACCGAGTTAGGCGGGGTGCCGGCTTCATTGAGCGTGCAGCCCGCGCCCGAGGTGTAGGTCGCTCCGTTCAAGTTCAATACGGTCGCGGTGGATGAAAGAAAATTACCAGCGACCCAGATGTGCGTGCTCGGATCGACGGCCATTCCTTCGGGGTCGGAGTTCAGTGCGGCGAGATTCTCGTCACTGAAGGTGCAGCCCGAATTGGCTACAACATCGGGAGCATAGAGTTCCGGGGTGATCGGATCCGAAGAGGCCAGAGGAATGTCCGACACCGTATCGTAGCCAAAATTATTTATCGGATTATCGAGCGTGATCAGCGGACCAAGGGTTTCATCCGCGACGTCCAGCTCCGCCATCCCGGTGCAACTTCCGGTGCACGCGGATGATCCGGTCAGCGAGAGGAGCGCGGTGTCGTGATCGGGATCGTAGATGATTCCGTCCTCAGTGGAAGGATAGCTGCCGGTCGGAAGAGACAAGTTTGTGACCGCATCAGTATTCTGATCGACGATCTGCAGGAGCCCGGTTCCGGTTCCGGGATCGGACAGCACCAGGATCTCGTTATCCTGCGCCGCGACCGCCAGTGAGACCGGCCGTGCAGGTTGACCCAAATCGATCGTGCCGACAACAGGGTTCTTCTCGTCCGGGTTGACGGCGAGATCGAGCACTGCCAGTTGCCCGTGAAGGTTTGCGTTGAGGAACGGCATCGGGATGTAGGCGCGCTGGGCGGCGTCATCCACCGCGAAGACACTCGAATTTGTCACTACCGGAGTGGGGGTTGCAGTTGGCTTCGGATTGCTCGACGAACCGCCCCCGCTACCACAAGCTGTCAACTGGAGGAGAAATAGGCTAACCGCTATACCCGCAACCAGTATCCGGATGCCACCGCGATGCCACGACATCCCACCTGCGGTGCCACCACCAGGCAATCGATCTGTGCTCATCAATCCCGCATCCCTCCCGTCTCTGATCATTCAACCAGTGCGGACCAATGCGCCGACACAATCACTGCGCATGGGCAACGTCAGTCAACGATAGCCTTTGCTGGAAAGATGCGCGCCGTGGCGACGGATAGCGTAGCCAAGTACGTGCGATGTCCTCCCACCCCGAACCATTAACTCAAACGCCCGCTCCCGAGTTGGCGATCGCGGGCACTTAGCCGCATCCGTCGGACGCGCAGCGAAATTCTTCAGCCATTTAGCTACAAAAAGTAACCGTAATCAAGATGGTGCGCAGCATAAAGGCAAGTGCATTCTTTTCGCAAATCGGAAAGCCGTAATGGCGGTCTGAGCGCCTTATTCCCTGATTCCGTGCGCCGCCATCGCCCGAACCAGCGACTCTCTCCGCTGGGCGATATCGAGAACCCTGGTCTCGCGCGATCGATGCACTTCCTCCGCCGTATACGGCGTGAAATCCGCCGGAACGCGGTCGCGACTGAAGTTCTGGATCACCCAGTTCATCACCTCGGCGACCTGGGCATCAGTCAAGGCGGATTCGGCAACTCCCGGCACCTCGATCAGGTACTCGCGACCGCCCTTCACGCGCAGAAAATCGGCCGCGTCGCGAAGCGGTGGCGCAGTGCCTGCGATCCCTTCCCCATTGGCGCGATGGCATCCCCAGCAATTCAGCAGATACAAGTTTTGCGGCGATTCGGCTCGGGCCCCGGGAGCAATGATCGCAAGCGCGCCGATAAGGCCGCAGCCGAAAATCAGGGCGCGCACAAAAGCGACCGCATCCGTGAGCAAGCTACTTCACGCCGACGATCTCGGCAGTCGAGCAGTGATAAACCATCGTGGGCGCGCCGAAGCACCAGATAAGATCGCTGTCGAGTTGCGTCCGATAAAGCGGCATCTCACCTTTCGTATTCGTGCACAGGCATCGGCCGCATGGCGTTTTCCCACAGCAATCCCGGTAGCTGATGATGTAGTCCTTGCCGTCGCCCGGATGCCGGCAGGTACCGACCCACGACGTCGGAGACGGCGAGGCGCCGGGCGGGCAATCGTGCGATCCTCCGCCGCAGCAGGAGCAGAGATAGCCATCGATCGCGCAGTACTTCCAATAATCGCAGGCGGTGTCGTCATTAGGATTTCCGTGCTTCACCATCGCCTCCAGTCCTTCCGGCACCGGAGTGGCGCCGGGCGCGCTCTCCGCCGCCTGCGCGACAGCTTGAGACAGGACTCGATTCACCGGCAGAAGCGGGATGATCAGGCCGCCGGCGACCAGGCGGCCGAGCCGGGCAAGAAAGCCGCGGCGCGAGGTCCGCTGCGCGACCATCCGCGTCATCTGCTCGACTATTTTATCCATCGCGGTCTTCGCCTCCGCCAAGTCTGGCGATACGGCTTCTGCCTATAGACCATAAATCAGAAACGGCGCTCCCAAGCCGTGATAAACTCCCAGATACTTTCCATCCGGTAGGCTGTAAGTCTCGAGTTGACTCTGGACTAGCGACAGGCTTTCCAGAATCGGATTTGCGCCGCTGCTTACGCGGATTGAGTAGGCGTCGGTCTTAAGCGGAATACGCGAGATTCGAGTCTTCTTCGCGGTGTCCAGAACCCACACCTCTTTCCCATCCTGCTTGTGAGTCCACTCGCCGCCCTGATGCATCAGCAGATAAATTTTTGCGCCGCCGGCGCTCTCCGCTATCGTTTGCCATCCGCCCGGACGCCAACTTGCCTTTCGGTCGGCGTCATCCAACGCGGACCATCCGGGTTCGGCCTTGGCGACATCGCCGGACAGATCGACCTTGTAGATCATCCCGTGATACGAATCGAAGTAGGCGTCGGTTCCGGCGATCACCGGCTGGTCGAAGACCGGATCCTTTGAGGGATCGAAAAAGGGCTTGGATTGTTTGCGAGTCTTTGCCTTGCCCGAGTCGTCGAGATGGACAGTCAGGATCGATCCGTCCGCGCACATCGAGGAGAACCTGCGCGGACCTGAAACCAGAACCTGAACGCATCCCGGCGTCTCGATCTCGCCCACAAACCTGCGCGCCTTCAAATCGATCACGCTAACCGAGGTCGCGGGTGTCAGGTTTTCGACCAGCATGAATCGCCCGTCGGGAGTGATGCCGGCCGAGTTGTTCTTGGGCACTATTAAGAGCCGCTTAGGCGGAATCACTACCTCGCCCTTGAAATTCAGCGTGCTCGCGTCCAGGATTTCGACCGCGTCGGTTCGGGTGCCGTGCCACACTCGCGAATAGAATGTTCCGACCATGTAGTACTCACGATGGTCGGGCGACATCACAAAGCTCGCGAGATAACCGCCGTTCAGTTGCCCGAGCATCTTCTGCCTATCGGTATCGACGATGTAGATCTTCGTCACCTGTGGCACCGCGTTGGGCATATCGAGCACATACGCCCAATGCGGCTGCGGCGCGGCGAGCCTTAAGCTCGTCATCTGGTCGGGCCGTAGCTGCGCGCGTGCTACGCCAGACGCGACAAAAAGGAAGAGAATTGCGGATGCGGCAATCGCAAGGCGCTTGTGCATCGAACCCCCACGGCGTCGAGGAAGCCTGGCTCCTGCCTTCTCGATTCTGGAGCCTGCTTAATACGAGGTGTCCGCCCCGTCAAGGAGAGCGAATTCGACGCTTTTCTCGTTCCAGCTTTCGGCCCTCGGGGAACGCCAGCGCCCGCCCGCGCTGGCGATTACAGGACGGACTGTTGGCGGGTGCTTTGGCAGGCTGCTCCACAGGGTCAGAGCAGCCTGCCGAGCGAGTTTGCTCTCTATCCGATACGGCAACTTCAATGCCGTGGGAACGTCAGCGTCAGAGTGTTGACGCCGCTGGACAAGTTGCCCTTGGAGGTTCCGGATCCGGTTACTCCAGCGAAATCTCCGGTGCCGGTTCCGTCGATAACCACTAGTTTACTGGTATAGTTCCCGTCCGATTGAACGAAACCCTTGTACTCCAGGACTATGAACGAGCCTGAGCCATGCCCGCTTATAGCTCCGTTCCAGCTTTGGAAATCCGCATATCGGTAGCTGCCGTTGGCGAATGCGGTAAGCGTCGACTCCAGAAGCAGCGTTCCGACAAAATTACCGGTTGCATCGTATGATTCGCCGAAAAATTCGACGCATGCCGGGTCTCCGCTATTCGGAAGGAAAGTCGTTGAATTGCAAGTGCCCGGATCGTCCGCGGTGAAAGTGATGAAGGTGGCGGTCGAAACGACCCGTACACTGCCCCCGCCATTGCCGAAGGCAGCGGCTACGCTTGCCTGCCCTATGCTCATCGCGAGCGCGATCAGAGCGCATGGAAACAGTCTCGACAACAGAGTTTTCATATGTACCTCCCATTCGCTTCGTTTCAGTCGTTCAGTCCGATATCCAGTGCAGGCTTCCCTGCTGGCGAGCATGTTCGCTCCTGATGATCGCGCGACCAATGGACCGGGGCTGAACTCTTCCTGAACTCTGCCTAAAGCCGGCGTAGTTTTGAGCCTGTCCACTCGTCGCCCGCGGAAGTAAAATTCGCCCGGGCGGATATGGGAGAAGGTCTCTTCCGGTTCGAGGCTTTTGTGCTGGATCGCGGCGCTTATCAGTTGAGCCGCGGCGATGTTACCGTTCCGCTCCAGCGAATTCCGCTCGAGCTACTGTTCCTGCTAGTGGAGCGCCGGGGACAGCTCGTCACGCGCGAGGAGATACTGGAGCGGGTCTGGGGTAAAGGCTTCTTCGTCGACATCGAGAGCAGCATCAACACAGCGGTTCGAAAAATCCGGCGGGCTTTGGGCGACAATCCGGATCAACCTCGATTCGTGGCTACCGTGCCCGCCCGCGGCTATCGATTTGTCGCCGAAGTTCACGAGCAGAAAATACTCCAGAGCGGGCAACATAGCGCACGTCCCGCGCGTCCGATGGTGGGTCGCGACCGCGAGATGGCTACGCTTCTGAGTGGTCTCGACGATGTCGCGCGAGCGTCCGGACGATTGTTCCTGATTTCAGGCGAGCCGGGAGTCGGCAAGACGCGGCTCGCGGATGAGGTGCTGACGGTGGCTAGTGGGCGGGGAATGGCGTCGATGATCGGCCATTGCTCTCAGCGCGAAGGGGCGGTCCCCTACCTGCCGTTCGTCGAAATCCTGGAGAACTTTATCGATCGCGCGCCGGACGCGCAGTCGCTTCGTGCGGCGCTTGGAGACCAGGTGTCGGAGTTGGCGCGCCTGGCGCCGACCCTCAGAAATCGATTGCCGGATCTACCGCCGCCGCTGACTCTGCCGCCGGCTCATGCTCGGCGCCATCTGTTTAACTGCTTCTTCGGCTTCGCCGCTCAGGCCGCCTCAGAGCGCGGTCTGCTGATGATCTTGGAGGACCTTCACTGGGCCGACGACTCTACTTTGTCACTGCTCGATCATCTGGCGCGCCGGCTGCCTGGTCTGCCGGTGATGCTTATCGGCACTTACCGCGATCCGGGATTCGGTTTCGGGCGAGAATTCGCAAAGACGCTGGAGGATCTGACCCGGCAGAAAATAGTGACTCGCATCACGCTCAAACGTCTGGGGCGCGAAGACTTGGCGGCGATGCTTTATGGCCTAAGCGGAAAGCCCCCTCCAGACGCGATCGTGCGCAAAATACTTGCCGAGACGGAAGGCAATCCGTTCTTCGTCGAAGAGCTGTTCCGATACCTCGAAGAAGAAAATCGGCTGTACGACTCGCAGGGAGAGTTTCTTGCCGAAATTAGGATTGCTGAATTTGAAGCGCCCCCGAGCGTACGGCTGGTCGTCGGACAAAGGCTAAAGCGGCTTAGCGATTCCACCCAAAAGATGCTTTCGACCGCGGCGACGATCGGACGCATGTTTAATCTAGACCTGCTTCGGGCCGCCTCAGGTGTGAACGCTGATTCAATCCTGAATTGTGTCGAGGAAGCCGAGCATGCGGGCCTGATCCAGCCGCCCGCTGAGGCTTTCAACCTTCAATATGAATTCACGCATGAGCTTATTCGCCAGGCTGTCATTGCTAGCCAATCGGCGGCGCGACGCCTACGACTTCATCTGGAAGTAGCCGAAGCGATTGAACGGACCAGTCGTGCTGATCGCGAAGACGGCATCGCGGGGGCACTAGAGGCTCGTGCCGCAGAGCTGGTGCATCATTACTCGCGCGCCGGAAATCCCGCCAAAGCCGCCGAATACAGCTTGGCTGCCATAGTGCGTTTTGCGGACCTCGGGTCTAGCGCCGAGGCGGTCGCGCAGTTCGAGAGAGCACTGGAACTGTTGCAATCGCTTCCAGATAACGACCGGCGCGCGGCGCTGGAGTTGGATCTCAGGAATGCGGTTAGCGGCGCTCTGGGGGACACCAAGGGCTTTGCGTCGCCGGAAACCGAACAATGTTTGGTGCGCGCCGCGGAGCTTAGCCAGCGGCAGGGAACTCACTGGGAAAAAACCTGGCTGGCGCTCGACGGCGTCCTGTTTGTTTATCTGACCCGTCCCAACGTTCCCAAAGCATGCGAATTCGCGTCGAGCCTAGTCGCGCTTTCTGAGAAGCAGAACAGCATCGATTATCTTGCGGACTCAGAAACCTGGTTGGCGTGCGCGAGGATGTACTCAGGCGATTTTGAGAGAGCGGGACAAGGCCTCGATCGGGCGTGGTCGATGCTGGAATCCCTCGCTATGCCGGCTACGAATCTTTCGCAGGAAAACATCGGCCAACTGCTTCAAAGCCGCAGGCTTTTGCGACAGGAAGGGACTCCGCAAAACAATCGCAGCCTTTCAGCATGGAACCAGTGGTTTCTGGGCTACCCGGATCGTGCACGGCAGCTCATCAGTATTGCGACCAGCATCGCGAATTCCGGCACAAAATCCATGCTGGCCGACGTTCACGGCTTCGCCACGTACGTCTTTGAACTTCTTCGCGACCGCGAACAGATGACCGCCAGGGCGGAAGCGAGGCGAGTGCTGTGTAATGAGGCCGGATATATTGCGGGACGCGCGCTTGCAGAAATCTACCTGGGTTATAGCTACGCGCTCGCGGAAGATCTCGATCGCGGTCTTGAGCGCATGAAACAAAATGTGAACGAGCTCAGGGGTGTAGGATTCGAAGCCGGCGCGAGTTACTCTCTCGCATTGATCGCGATCGTGCTTGGCCGGATGACGCGGTTCTACGAAGCGCTGCATACAATCGATGAGGCATTCGAAATAATCGAGCGCACGGGTCAGCGCCATTACGAGGCTGAGGTTTATCGACTGAAGGGAGAATTGCTGCTTTCACAGGATAGATCGAACGCTGCACGCGCCGCAGAATCATTTCGCAGAGCGATTGAAATCTCAGTCCAACAGGGCGCCAAATCCTGGGAGCTGCGCGCGACCACCAGCCTCGCGCGGATGCTGCGCGACACCAATCGCCGCAAGGAAGCGCGTGCGATGCTCTCGGGCAGTTATCATTGGTTCACCGAAGGCTTCGATACCGCCGATATGAAGGATGCCAAGGCGCTGCTCGACGAGTTGCAATCGCGATGACCTGCACCCTTCGCCACGATGGCGCATCGGCGCGGATGGGCCCTCATCTAGCGTCCGTTGCCGTAGTTGGGAACTGAAGACGGGCTCCTTTCTTCTAACCGATCAATTTCATGAGATCTTCCGCAGCAGTGCTTACGATGAGCCCGCGCGGGTGATCGAGGTGGCTAGGAAGAATCCGCGTTCCTGACGCCGCACACGCGTGTTTGAGCGGGAACTATCAGAGTTAGGAAGAAAAAATGTCTCTTTTTATCTTCACACATGGCAAGGCCATTGTGTCACATCTCAAAATCCCTATCATGCTGGAGCTAAGGCGACCTGAAAGCTTTAGAAAGGGGTTGAATAAAATTCAGATGCGGATAAGAAGGGCTTACAGAGCGAGTGCGATTTTGGGTGTGATGTTAGTTCTTATGGCGAGAAACGTTTATGCCCAGAAGTTCACAATTTGTTCGGGTCAAACCTATGCGCTTTGCGCCACCGCGAGTTGTTTCGTGATGGACAAGGTCGCCTATTGCCAGTGCCAGGTGCAGTCGGGCGACAGCATCAGCCTGTCCTACAACTATGGTGATGACCAAAATGTCTGTTCAGTAAATGCCAGTGGTGTCGAAAACGGCTATATGGTGAGCACGTTTAGTGTGCCAGATTCCGTCATTGCGCCGGATGGCAACCAGGCACTTTATACCTGCCCCGCCAACACTTCCGACGGTTCTTATGCGCAGTGCGATGGGGGCTTGTGCTTCACCAGTACCGAAGGAAAAGCATCGCCCGGGTTCGACCTCCCTCTGACCGACGATCAGATTATCTGCTCTTGCCCGATTACGTTGGCCGACCCGGCAACGGCGCAAGTGGGCTATCAAATCGTGGGTCCCTATCCTTGCCAAAAGTCCTTTTTCAAAAACTGCAAGCGAGCCGCTGCCAATCAGCACATCGGGTCGCAGATTCATGTTGGCTCACCGACTGGCACGGCGCGGCTTTTAACCCAGGCGCTAAACGGCAGCGTTCCCCCTCTTAATCGATGTTTGCCGTAGACCCACGCTGATTCGGGTTGAGCAGCCGCAACGAATCCTGAACCTGCTCACACCTCCCGCTACCGGTGGTGATGTGGGCTCCGGATTTTTTCGTCTCGGACCTCACCTGGCGCCGCCGGTCGATTGCCAGGAATGAGCAATCGCCGCGCCGCCAAGCGTAAGCATCCATAGGATGCCCGCAAGCATCGGGTAATTGAACATCTGCGGCCGCATCTGCATGAAGGGCCCGAGCGCCGGATCAGCTCTACGCGTCGCGAGCGGTCTGCTCGACCTCCATCAAAGCCGCGAGTATCGCATCAGCCTCATCGATCTCGATTTCTCCGGAGCTAAGCTGGTTCAGCACCTGCATCATGTCGCGCTCGTGTGACTCAGGGCTAAATGGCCTCGTTGTAGCGGCAGTCGCAGGATTGGGCGCCACTCCTGACGATTCTGTGCTTTCTTCTCGGGGAATATCGGACTTGGCATCGCAGGGATTGCTCGCGCCTTTGCTCGCTTGATCGGCAGATCGCGGGTTTCTGTAGGATCCATCCCCGAATTCCCATGCCGCTTTGCGCGCGGCGCGTTTGGCGGCAAGAAGGGCCTCGCGCAGATCTTCCGCGGCCCTGCGAATCGACTCGCGCATCTCGCGCCGCTCCTCGCGAGTGCGTCCATAGCCCTGTTCGGCGGCGCGGCGAATCTGATCGCCGAGCTTGCGGCCGTAATCTTCCGCGGCGCTCGCCGCTGCTCCGCCTGCCTGAGTGCCAGCCTCCTGAAAAGCGCGGCCAAGACCGGCAAG
>JASHOJ010000103.1 GCA_030041155.1 Candidatus Binataceae bacterium
GGTTTTCGCGCGTCCCGGATCGCCGCTGGTGGCGCATTTTCTGCGCACCGCGAGTATCGACGGGAATGCAGCCGCGGAATCGGTCGGCGAAAGAACGATGATGCTTTGCGTGCGCGGGATGTCGCTGGCCGCAGGCGACGACTTTGGCGGTGCGCCGGTAATCGTCGCCTCCGAGGCGGAGCTTAGCGCGCCCTCGCCTTCCGATGCGGACGCGATCGCGGCGCGAGTGGTCGCGATCGAAAGCGAGGAGGGCCAGGTTTCGCTACGAATCAGCGCCGGAATAGAGCTTCGCGCCCGGATCAAAACGCAGGACGCGCTCGCCGAGCGCCTGTTCGAGGGCTCCGCGATTTGGATTCGCCTTCCCCGCGAGTGAGGGTTCCGATTCTTCGTTTGTGAGTGGCGCATGACGAGAAAGAGACCGGGATTCCTCGCGCGCCACCAATTAAGACGCGCGGGAATGACAAAATAGGAGCAACGGTTCAGCGCCCTTACCCTCGCCTCACGATTCCTGCGAAAAAGGAACGCAGGAATCGCGCCGCTCTCCCTCTCCCGGCGGGCGAGGGTATCCCAGAACCGCCCCGCACGGGATCGATCCTGGATGTCACGCCAAGCGCACACTCTTCAGCCAGTTCAGCAGGTCTGACATAACCTCATCGCGATTGGTTTCGTTCAGCATCTCGTGCCGCCCACCCGCATAATACTTCTCGGTAACGCTTCGTATTCCCGCGGCGCGGTACGCGTCGGCCAACGGCCTTAGCGATTCCAGTTTGTTATTCAGCGGGTCGGCATCTCCGGCCACGATGTAGATCGGCAAGTCTTTTCGAATTCGTGCAAGCTGTTTTGGATCAGTCAATTGCATTCTCGCGGCCCTCATCTCCTGCATCGACTGCGCGGGCATGTCAAAGCCGCACAGTGGATCTGCGACATACTTGTCGACCTCGGCCGGGTCGCGGCTCAGCCAATCGAAAGGGGTCCGCGCGGGTTCGAACGCCTGGTTGAAGGAAGAGAGCGCAACCGGCTTCGCGGAATCGGGCAGCTCAAGCTTCCGGAATGAAGCGGAGCCCGAAATGATCGCGCCCGCGAGGAGCGTGCTGTAGTCGAGAAGGTACTGTTGCAACGCGAAGGAGCCCATACTGTGCCCCAGAGCGACAACCGGCAGCCCGCCCTCGCGCCGCTGTGCGAGCCTGGTAAGCGCTGCCATGTCCTCTACGAGCGCATTCCATCCGCCGGTCCCAAAATCGCCCAGTTGCTCCTTGCGCTTTGCGGTTCGGCCGTGCCCACGATGGTCGTTTGCGTAAGTGTGGAACCCGGCTTTTGAGAAGAACTCGGCGGCCGGAGCATAACGTATCGCGTGTTCGGCTGCTCCGTGCGCGATTTGGAGAACTCCGATGGGAGGAACCGATGCGGGCCATCGATAAGCCGCGATTTCGATACCGTCAGCGCCGGGGAAGGTGAGGTCTTCGCGTTCTTCGCGTTTCATCCGACTCAATTACGGCGGCATCCGAACGATTTCAAGCCGCTGGGTGTTTGATCTACTCCGATAATAGCTTGCGATTGGCACTTTGTAGCTGCTCAGCAGAAAGTGACAATTCTATCAGCAGAAAGTGACAATCGACCAACTGAAGGGCTAAATGGGATCGCAGCCACATTAGATGCCCTAATATTCAGTGCCCTGTCGGGTGCGGGCGATGACTTTATGCACCCACTGCCGGGTGATCTGCAATCGATGCGCGATCTGTTGCGCGCTCATCCCAGTCTCGTGCAGCTCGAGGATCAGCTCGCGCCGTTTACGATTCGGCACGTCGATAATCTCGCCGCCGAAGCGGGCCGAAAGCGCCTGCGCGGCTCTCAAGCCGATCTCGCGCGCGATCGGATGATCGTCGCTGGACCTGACCGGCACGTAAATCTGGCGGCCGCCGAACCGCTCGAACAGACGCGCCGCCGCCTGCTCTCCTATCGTCTCGCGCAATTCATCTCGCAAGCTCACGGGAACTCGGGTATCTCGGCTTGACGGGGACATCAGAAGCCGGTTCGGGACCGGTCGGTCGTTTCGTCGCGAATCAGTTTGACCAGTTCGCGCGCATGCTTCCGGAGCTCGGCGCTAAACTCATCTGCCGAGGTGCCGGGCGGAAGGTGAATCGTCGGCGAATAGTTGATGACGATCTGGCGCGAGGCCGCAGCGTAGCGCGCAGCTGGCGCAGCGGGAATCGCACGCGACGCGGCGGACGCGGCGATCGCCGGCGCGGCCAGCGCCATCGGCGCAAGCGCGATTGGCGCCGCGACGGCGACCGCGCGCGCGACGTTTTTTATCGCCGCGAGCGCCGGGCCAGGGCGCATCGTCTCGGCAATAGTCTCGACGATCCGGACCCGGTGCAGATTTCGCAGCGGTCCCTCTTTAGCCGGCGAATGCGGAATATAGCTCGCGATTACTTCCGCCACATGCGCGATCGCGTGGCCGGCGCTGGCGAGCTTACTCAAGATTCCTTTGGCGATCGCCTCGATCAGGTTCGCGCCGGCCTCGAAAAACTCCGGCACCAGGTTAGTGAAAAACGACTTGATCGAGCCCCAATATTCGTAAATCAGCGCCGCGGCGGCAGCCGCGCCCGCGACCCACGCGATTGGATTAAACGCGATAGTCGCGATGCTCAAAGCGCCAAATGCGGCGGTCAGCACGCCGACCGCGCCTGTGACCATCGCGATCGCAGCGGGCACGAAAGAGGCGACCATGCTGACCGCGCCGAGAAACACCAGCGTGCTTCCCGCGGCGGTCATCAGCGCCGCGCCGATCGCGGTGCTTATCACGGCGAACTTGACGAACTCCGGATGAGCCTTCGCAATTTCGGTTGCTTGATCGACGACTATTCGCAGCGCGTTCGCGATATTGCCGAGCGGGCCGAGCAGCGCATCGCCGATCGTTTCCTTGAAAACCTCCCAGGACGCGGTGAGGCGGCCGACCTGAACATCCCAGCCGGCCTGGCGCGTGTTGAAGGCCTGATCGAGTGCGCCCTTGGAATTATTGAGATCGGCGACGATGCCCCGATACTCCTTGATGTTTCCGAGCATCAACGCCACGCCCTGGATCGAGCGCTGGCTGAATCCAAGGCCATGCAGCGCGAGGCCTGTGTTGTAGGCGTCTAGGCCTTTAGTATACTGCGCCACTTTTGCGAGGCTGGCGCCGACATCCAGACCGCCTGCGGCGTTTTTAACCGCAAACTGGGCAATTTTTCCACCTTCGGCAAATTTATTGATTAGCTCTTCGAACGCGGTCCCGGCTTCAGCGCCGTGCAATCCATTGCGCGAAAGGAGCACCAACGCAGCCGATGCATCGTTGAAACTGACGCCCATGGATTTTGCCGCTGGCGACGCGTACTGCATGGCATATGTTAACTGGCTGATGTCCCGGAAAGCATACTGCGTCTGCAATTTTGCCAGCGTGTTGCCAAAGCCGGCAATCTGGCTATTCGCGTCGCGCGTCTTATCGCCGAAGTTTTGGTAGATTGTTACCAAAGTAGTGGCAACCGGTTCCGCCGCGGCCTGCGCGTCGGCTAAATTAGCGGTGGTTGCGATTGCCAGTTTGCTTGCCACATTCATCGCGGCCAGCGCCTGTGTGTGGTTCAACATTTCGGACCGCGCCATGTAGTAGGCGGCGGCTTCCTGGATTGCCGAGATCCCGCTCGCGGTGGAAGCTTTTTCGGCTGCTTCTTTAGCCTGGGTAAGATGAGCTACGGTCGCCGCGCCATCGTTCATGGACGTTTGAACGTGTGTCATCTCCGATTGCATCGCGCCGGACGCTTTGACGAACGACGACAGGACGAGCAGACCAGCGCCCCCGACCGCGGCGATTCCGCCGCCGATCAGTGCCGCGTTGGCGCCGAACTCACGCAATCGCGCAGTGTTCTTGACGCTCTCGTTCAGATGCTCGATCTGCCCTTCGACCTGCTTGATGACAGGAGAAAGGTGATTCACAACATTCAGAACAAATCCGAAATCGAATTGCTTGAGCGCCATTATGCTCTCGCCTGAATGCGCTCGCGGATTCGCAATTCAAGAAGCTCAGCCGCGTAGACCATGTGTTCAAGCTCGGCCACCGCGCCCGGCCATTCAAGAGCCGCCGCGATTTGCCGCATGCCGGGCCCGCACTCCGCGTCGATCTGCGCATCGAAGGGCAACGCCCCAAGTGCTCGGAACACTTGCACCATTCGCTGCGCGCGCTCGATGAATCGCGAAAGCGACTTGATTCCTTGATCACAGGCCGCGGCTATCTGACCGCCATTTATCACCGCACCTTTGCGCTCGATCTCGATCATTTTCCCGGCTCCATTTAGGCTATCTTGCCTGGCTGGAACTCGGGTTGTCGCGGAGAGGACTGGTGACCGCATTCAAGGCCAGCATCACGAACACCGACGCACGGCTTAGGGTCTCGATTGCATCGTCGCCTTCGGGATCGGCAAGAAAGGTTTTCAGTTCCTTGAGCGCCATCACCGCGTGGGCTTCGGGTCCGGAATCGCTGATTTGCCCGAGCTCGCGCATTCGTTCAAGCTCTCTACTGGTCCTCCCCGGCGCCCGGAGTAGATCGATGTCGCTCGTGCTCGCATTGCGGCTGAGGCGGCGCTGGTGTGCGATTCCGAAGGCGATCGGATCAAGATTCATTTGCTGCGCCATCTGCGCCGGAGTAATTAGCGCGCCCGCTGGAGCGCGCGCGGGACCATTCAACTTTGACCGATGCGCCGCGAAATCCGCCTCGGAAATGCCAAATGAAATACAAAGCTTGCGCTCGAAGTCGCTGAGCATGTGACTACTCCTTGGCCGCGGAACCGACGCGGCCATAATCGCCATATCGTATAGATTTGGATTGTTGGTGAGGCCCGCGCGCAGAAGCCGAGTCACGGTTCCGCGCTGTTCGCCGACCCTGGCGCCCGGTGCGGGATCGAACTGGAAAACCGGTGAAATGTAGCGATATTCTCGCGCGGCGATCATCTTGGCTGCGCGTTCGGTCCATTCGACGCGGCCCCAGATCGCGCCGCTTCGCACCGCAAGCTCCTTAATCCATCCGGCCGCCGGTGCGGGACGCCCGTCAGGCGCGGCAAAATCCGACGCGTGGTCATAGTCGATCGGCAATCCGGCTTCCATGTGAAGCGCGCGAGTCGCCGCGATCACTTCGTTTGGATTGGCGTTATAAAACGGGCCGCGGCCATCGCGGCAGGTGAATTTGCCGGCTGGCAGGAGCTCGATCCATCTCGGAGCGCCGCCTTGATTTCCGAACGCCGCGTGCGCTGATTCCCTCGCGAAGTCAACCCCGGTTATCTTCATCACGCTCCGAAATCGCTTGCGTTTTCGGGCGTGAATCGGCTGGTCTGCTCTCGGCCGGCAGCGCTGGGAATTGTGACATCCAACTGATGATATTCGTGAAGGTCGCAGGCCGTTCTCTCTCTCGAATTGCCACACGCGATAGAAAGCCGGAAGTTGTGGAGATCCCGCGCCCATCGAAGCCGGTGACGACCGCATCGGGCGCGATCAGATGTATCGCGCCATCGAGTTCAAGGCCGGTCCAGCCGGCCGCGGTTAGCGCACCTCGAATCGCGATGATTGCGTCTGCGCCGGTCGGTGCTGAGGGTTCCGTATCGGCGATTCGATCCAGCGAACGCGACAAAGCTCCCGCCGCAGCGAC
>JASHOJ010000104.1 GCA_030041155.1 Candidatus Binataceae bacterium
CCTCGCTCGGTGAATTTCACCGCGTTGGACGCAAGGTTGCTCAGGATCGCGCGCAGCGCTCGGCGTCGAGATCGGACCAGAGTAGGTGCGCCGCCCATATCCACGCTGATAGCCAAGTGCTTTTCCGCATTGGCGGCATCCAGGCCGGGAATGACCTGAGCGACCAACTCCGCGAGTTCGATCTCCTCTTCGAAAACAGACTCAGCCTTCGCGCTAAAGACCGCGAAATCGAGCACATTCTCGATAGTCTGCGCTAAATCATGCGAATTAGCGTTTATTCTAGCTACGATCTCGCGTGCATCGGGGCCGAGCTCCTCCGGCATGTCTTCGCGCAGGATCTCGACGTATCCGAGCAGCGCCTGAACCGGGGTTCTTAGCTCGTGGGATAGATTTGCAAGTGACTCCAGGCGAACGCCCCCTCGCCAGCGGCGAGAAATTGCCGATGTTCTACCGCCATTATTGCGTCGTCGCGATGTCGCGGGTCCGATATGCGAGAAAACAGCCACTGCCCCTCAAAACAGCGCGCAACAGGTAATCGCATCAATTCGCGCGCTGAATCACTGATCCCGCAGGTCAAACTAAGTGAACCTGCGGAGCCGTCCAATCAAAAATCCTCCTAGTCATCGGGGAAAAAAGACTTAAAAATCTAAGAAAAAATGCCTAGGAAATCGGCCTTTGATCGATATCGAATTAGTTGCGCTAATGAGCCTAGGCTTGCGAGCGCCACGATTTTGCCACTGATGCGAAGCGCACATCGCCCGGCGTTGTATGTTCGCCTCGATTTCGCCCTATGGCGGCCGCGCAAGCCGAACACTTGCTTGCACCGCACCTTAGCATCCCGCATCCGGCCGAATTTCCACTACCCATCGTATTCGGGCTCGAATAAGCTCGATTTGAGGCGTGCATGCTGCTGGCTGATACCGCCGAATCTTATGAAAATCGTTTCATTTGGCGACGTTCACATGGCCACCCGCAATCTCGACCGGATGCACGAAATTATGCGCGACTGCGATCTCGTCGTACTGTCGGGCGACCTGACTAATTTCGGCGGAGCAACCGAGATGAGCCAGGTGCTGAGTGACGTTGGCCGACTATGCCCCAATATCCTTGCGCTTCCGGGAAACCTGGACCGGCCGGAGACGATCGAATATCTCCGCGAACGGCACATCGGGCTTCACGGAACTGGCCGGATCGTCAATGGCGTTGGCATTTTCGGATGCGGCGGCTCGAACCGCTCGCCGTTCAACACCCCGACCGAATTCGACGAGGATGAAATCTACGCCACACTGTTGGCGGGATATGAGCAGGTACGGGACGTCCGCCCGCTCCTGATGATCTGTCATCCGCCGCCGTTCGAGACGCGATGCGATCGTCTTTTGTCGGGGAAGGCGGTCGGAAGTACAGCCGCGCGCCGATTTATCGAGGAATACCAGCCCGATGTCTGTATCTCGGGCCATATTCATGAATCCGCTGGTGAGGACGCGATCGGATCGACCCGGATCTTCAATGCGGGACCGTTCAAGGACGGCGGCTATATAATCGTCGCGGGCGGCGAGCACGGGCTTGCGGCCCGGCTCGAATTTCTTTGACGTGCCGAGTCTTTCGCGCGCCCGTCAATCGCTTCGGGTTTACGCGAGCAAGCTCCGCAACGGATGGCCGCTGGTTTGGCGCAACACGTTTCGCCTAATGTATCGATTCCGTCCCGCACTCGGCGGGCGCAGGGCGCGTGACCCGTCGCCATCGCGCCGCCGATTGTGATAGATGATCGTGGGCGCATCAGAGCAGGCATTTTTCGGCTTTTCCAACACGGAAGAGCCCTTGCCAATAAAGAACAATTCCGCCTCGAGTCTCCGATTCGGCGGTGGCACAGGATGCGGATAATCGCGCCACTTGCAGCGCGGAGTTCGACATCCGGAAAGGAAATCGGTTCCAAATGTCAGGATCTCTATCGAACGTCAGGATGCGGTTCGACCATGTTTCGATCGCGGTCAAATCCATCGATCGTGCAGCCGAATTTTTCACTCGCTATTTTCCGGTCCAGCTACGCAATCCCAAGACCCGCGACGATCAGGTGAGCGGCGCTTTCAATTGGCAGGATTTCCATCTGGGCGGTTTCGCGGTCGAAATGATCGAGGATTTGCCCGGCAAATCCGGCTTTGTGACCAAATTTATCGAAAAGCGCGGCGAGGGGCTGCATCATCTGTCTATCGAGATCAATGATCTGGATCCGATCCTCTCGGGGCTGCGCGCGGGCGGGGTCCGGGTGGTCGATGAGCAGCGAAGTCCCTCCGGCTCGGCAACCGCTTTTATTTCGCCCCGCTCCGCGTTTGGCGCGCTAATCCAGTTCTGGCAAACGCCGGATTTCGATGCCGATCACAAGCAAAACCCGCCCTTGGATGGGCTGACGACCTTTGATCATGTGTCGCTCGCGGTCCGCGACATTCCCGCCGGCTACGAATTCTTCAGGAAGTACTTCAAGGACGTCGTGATCGATCACGAGCCGCACGTGAACCATGATGTCAGTTTCCAGCTCGGCCACATCCACGTGTCGGGCTTCAAGCTCGAGTTTATTCAGAGCCCGCCCCGGCCAACGGCAAACGACTTTGTCGGCAAATTTATCCGCCGCTACGGCGAAGGGATGCATCACTTCACCCTGGTGATCAAGAACTTCGACGAAGTTGTCGACAGGCTGAAGTCAGGCGGAATTCGGGTGCTGGATGGAGAGACGAACTGGCGCGGCGAGAAAGAGGCGTTCATCTCTCCGCGTGATGCGTTTGGCGTGCTGATTCAGTTGTGGAGCACCCCGGAACTCGAGTAGCCGATGCTTAGGGCGGTCTTCTTCGACGCGGCGGGCACCCTGTTCGACGCTTGCGAGCCGGTCGGCCGCACTTACACCCGAATTGCGCGCGCGCATGGGCTTAAAGCGTCGGAAGAGCAGGTGACCGACGGGTTCCGGCGCGCATTCGCGGACGCCAGCGTGATTGCGTTTGGGCCGGGTCATTCAGCGTCGGACTTGCGCGAGTTGGAGCGGAGATGGTGGCGGGAGGTGGTGGGGCACACCTTTGCCGGGCTTGGCCCATTTGCGCAAATCGACGAATGCTTCAGCGACCTGTTCGCGCATTTTGCTAATCCCGCTCACTGGCGGATCGATCCTGAAGCGCCACGGGCGCTTGATCGTCTTAAACAGCACGGACTTGCGCTCGGCGTGATTTCAAATTTCGATTACCGCCTCTACGCCATTCTCGACGGACTTGGCCTGTCGCCGTACTTTGATTCGATAACCATCTCGAGCGAGGCCGGTTATGCGAAGCCGCGCCGCGAGATTTTTGATGCGGCGCTCTCGCGTTATCGGCTCGACGCTCGAGAAGCAATTCATGTTGGAGATTCGATCAAGCTCGACTTCGAACCGGCGCGCGCGCTTGGTTTTGCGGCGGTTCTGATCGATCCGCAAATGACTTGCGCCATGATGGCCGGTGCGCGCGAGGCGCGGATACGCTCGCTTGCGTACTTGGCCGAAACTACGCGAAGATTGGCGTTCGCTTGACGATCCGCAGAGATTATCCTTATTTAGTGCGAGCCTTTTCCGGCCAGGATCACGTGCAGATATGAAAATAAACCCGATTCCGTCTTTTCACCGCGCGCCTCTAATAGTCGTCGTGGTTGGCGCGCTGGTTTTCGCGGCCACCTCCGTATTCGCCCAGAGCCTCGGCGAAATCAATGATCAGCTCTCCAGCGTCCAGGCCAAGATTCCCTCCGCGCGCAACGATCCGACTACCGCCGGCGAGGTGATAAGCGAGCTCGATCGGCTGGAGGCGCTGTTCGCGAAAGTCTCATCAAGCGGCAAGGTTGATAGAACGGCGCTCGGGCCCACGTACGACCAGCTCGATAACGCGCTGAGCACGATGTACAACACTTGGAAGCAGAAGAAGGACGATTGCATCAACTCGATCGACAACGGCGGCTCGTGCGATTACACCGAACCCGAGAAGCTGTCGTTACAGGCGCTCTATCCGCTTTCATGGCTGCGTTTCCAGGGTGCGACCACCGTTTACTCCGGCGACTCCACGATGTCGAAAAAGCTTTTGAACCAGGCAATCGACGGATTTACCGAAAGCACGCTGGTGATCGTCGAGCCGGGCCTGGTGCGCGAGAACCTGCTCGGGCGCGCATTTGCCGAACGCGAACTCGGCAAGTTCGACAAGCCCGAATATGACAAGGCGATCGCCGACTTCAAACAGATCATGGAAGCCGGCACCCAGACCGCGCAATACAGCGCCGCCCATCAGGGGCTCTGCACGACTTATATGCAGATGGGCAACAGCGATGCGGGCGCGAGGTGCATGGGCGCCCAGGCGTCAAACAGCGGCGGCGGCGAGATGCTTCAGTTGCAGGCGTTGTTTACCGCCGAGAACGCCACCCGCGATCCCGCCAAGAAGGCGCAGTACCATCAGGAGATCGTCCAGAAGCTGAAAGCGACCGAAGGCGACAAGCAGCGATGGGCAATCGCGGTCGCCTCGGTGGCAAAATACTCGCAGAACGTGGAACGCGAGTTCGGCAGTTCTTCCGATCCGTTTGAAAAATGGCTGACCGCAAACGTGCTGCTCGCGCGCAAAAATCAGGCCGGCGCCGCGAAGTACTACGTCGATGCGGCCCGCGGCAGCGCCAAGTACGCCAAAGGTTATCGATACGCCGCCGATATTTATTACAACGAGAAGCGCTTCGATCAGGTCGAGCAACTGCTGAACGATGTCGAGCGAACTGGCGGGGCCGATGCGCAGTGGGCGGCATACATGAAGTACAAGATCCCGCGCAATCAGTGGGAACAGACCGGGATGAAAAATACCCAGCTCCAGGATCAATGGAGCAAGGCCGCCAACGATTATCTTTCCCGCTACAGCAACGGACCCTACGCGCCCGAAATGCGGTTCCGTCTCGCCGAGCAGCTCCAGCGCCAGGGCAAGTTCCTGGACGCGGCCAAGATGTACGAAGGGGTGACCGGCAACAACGACTACAGTTTCACCGCCAAATACAATTCCGCAGAGTGCAATTATCAGGCGCTGGCCGCCGCGGGAAATTCCAAGAACGCGCCGCCGGTTGACATGGACCAGTTGCGCGCGCAGACGATCAAGGATTTGCAGGACACAATTAAGATGGAGCCGCAGGCGGAACGGACCGCCGCCGGCGCCGCGCAACGCAAGTTTGTGCACGATACCAAGGGCCGGGCGATCTATATGCTGGCGGGGCTCCTGCAGAGCGAGAAGAAATCAGATCCCGCGCAGATCGCCGATATACTGCAGAATTTCGAGCAGCAATATCCTTCGATGAGCGACAAATTTCGCGATGTCGAGGAATGGCGGATGACCGCCGGCGACAAACTTGGGCGCTACGACGACGTACAGCGGGATTTGCAGCTCATCGTCGAACGCAACAAGGGAAACACCACCAACAGCGACTTTATCAAGGAACTGGGTCTGGATTTCTGGCACGCCGCGCAGGACGCGCAGTCGAACAACGATCAGAAGGCGTACCAGGCCAATGCCAAACTGACCCGAATCGCATACTCGTATTTCGAAGATCTGGTTCAGCAGGGAAAAACGCCGGCCAAGAATCTGACCGGTACGCTTTCGATTCTCGGCCAGGCCTACCAGGCGGAAAACAATCAGCCTGAAGCGGAAAAGATATTCCAGCAGGTCGTGAAGGCGGATCCCGCATCGCCTGACGCCAATGCCGGACTGGCCCGAATCGCCCAGGCAAAGGGCGACTACAAGGACGCGGTTACACTGTGGGCCAACGTTGAGGGCACTGCGGCCGAGTCCGATCCGCTGTGGTACGAGGCGAAGTACCAGACTGCCGTGATCTACTCGAAGCAGGGCAATATCGCGGGAGCGTGCACTAAGCTGGCATCGACCCGCGCTGAGCATCCGACGCTCGGCTCGCCCGAGATGCTCGCGCGATGGGACAAGCTGCAGAAGAACATCTGTCTCAGAAAGTAGGGCGCGCGTCACGATGCTCTCGCGGATACATCATGTGGGCGTAGTCGTGCCGGACTTGGACGCGGGGCTCAGGTTCTGGCGCGACACGCTCGGTCTGCACTTTACCAAGAGCGCGACTATCCAAGAGCAGGGCGTGCGCGCCGCGCTGCTCAAGATCGGCGAGAGCGAGATCGAGTTGCTCGAACCGATAAATGCGGAAAGCGGGGTCGCGAAATTCCTGGCGCGGCGCGGCGGCGGATTACATCACGTCTGTTTCCAGACCGACGACGTGGAGCGGGAGCTGGAAGCGGCGCGAGCGCGCGGCATCCAACTAATCGATCAGAAGCCGCGCCATGGCCTGGCCGGGATGATCTGCTTCCTGCATCCGAAGGCCACCCGCGGCGTGCTGGTCGAGTACGCCCAACCCGCGGATTAGGTCTGTCGGCCACTGTTTACGAAAGAAGCTGAAATTCGTGTCCCGCGGTTTGTTGCGGTGGAGGATTGAGGAGGGGTGCCTGAGGGAACCCGAAGGAGCGCGAAAGAGTCGCCTGCGCATGCTGTTCAGATTACCGGAAGGGTGGAGTGGCAAGCAGGGAGTGCGCGGGGCCAATACAGCTATTACAAATCGTCATCTATTTCGTTCAACCTGCTCGGTAGCGATAAGATAGTGGGCGAATAGGATGCATCCTGACGTTCAAGGCCAATTGCTGGAGGAAGATCCGACTCTTAAAGAGATCATGCGCCGCTTGGTGGATGCTTACCATCCGCTTCGGATTTATCTGTTTGGTTCCAAGGCGCGAGGCAACGCCGGACCCGAGAGCGACTATGACCTTCTCGTCGTCGTTCGCGACGACGCACCGGCGGATCAGAAGAAAAGCAAGCTTGCCTATCGGACACTCTGGGGAATCTCGAAACCGAAGGACGTGCTGGTCTGTACGGATAGATGGTTTCGGTCCCGAGAGAAATTGCCTACCACGCTCCCCGCGATCGTGAACCGCGAGGGCAAGCTGCTGTATGCCGCATGATCCCGCGCTAGTAACGGAAACGCACGACTGGCTTGCAAAGGCGAGTGAAGACCTTGAAGCGGCCGAACGCCTGTTGGCGGGTAGCCCGCCCTTGCTATCGCCGGCCGCCTTTCACTCTCAGCAGGCAGCCGAGAAGGCTCAAAAGGCGTTTCTTACTTGGCACAAGCACCCGTTCACAAAGACCCATGATCTCGGCGTCCTTGGAGCGGAATGTGCTGCTATTGACCCAACCTTGAATGATGTTTCGAGTTCGGTCGCTCCCGTGAGCGGATACGCGGTTGAACCGCGATATCCGGGACCATGGGACGAGCCGACGCTTAAGGAAGCACAAGAGGCGATTAAGCTGGCTCGGAACATGTACGAGGAAGTGCTCGCGCGTCTTCCGAAAGAGGTAAAGCCGTGAGTGCTGAAGTGCCCGCGGAGGTGAACGAAATGCGCGGAATCGCTGCGCGCCGGGCAACTCATACGCGTGAGAATGACAAACAAGGCGGCGCAGAACGCTCAAAAAAAACCTCTCTCGCGGTTTGTGGCGGGCGGACTAAGGAGGGAGCCTGCTGATTCCCCCACGACCGCGCGCGGAAAGGGAGGCGCTCAGTATGATCTTTCACATAACCGGTAGGGAGGAGTGGGAGGCGGCGAGTGCACGGGGCCAATACAGCCCTGCGTCGCTTGCGACCGAAGGATTTATCCACTGCTCGACACGCGCGCAGCTTCTCGAGACTGCGAACACGTTTTATCCTAGCCGCCGCGATCTTGTGGTGATCTGTATCGATGAGAAGAAGCTCGCGGCACCGCTCAGGTACGAAAAGCCTGCGGCAGCCGGCGACCGCCGGGCAGATGAGGAATTTCCGCATCTGTACGGCGCGCTCAATCTCGATGCGGTCGTCAGCGCGCTACCGCTCGACTGCCGGTTCGATGGATCTTTCGTTCTTCCCCCGGCGCTCGATCGCGACGCTTAGCTATCGCGGTTGGCGGCAAATTCGGCCTTGGCCTGACTCAGCAATTCCGGTTCGGCAAGCAGATCGTACGCCGTCATCGCGAGCGCCTTTGCGACGCGGATCATCGCGTTGTAGCCGCGCTCGGAGTCGGCGTGCTTCACGAAAGCATCTTCGTGGCAGGTGCCTTCACCGGGACTCGAGATGGCGAAGACTGGATGAATCGCGACTATCGCGTGACTTATGTCGCCCATATCGGTGCTGCCGGTCGGAAGATCGCGCGGCGCGTCGGGAGCGGGAACGCCAAGCGTCTCGGAGTGTGCCGCATAGCGATGCGCTGCGGTCATGTTGTTGATCATGTTCTTGTAGCCGGCGATGGTGCTGGTTTCGGCGCGCGTTCCGGTCGCCATAGCGGCGGCTTCGGCGCATAGGACCACCCGCTTCGCCATCTCGGCGGCGTAACTCGCGGTGTACGCGCGAGTCACGAAGCGGCATTCGGTCAATTCGGGAATGATATTGGTTGCCTGTCCGCCATTGGTGATGATCCCGTGGATTCGATGGCCGTCGCGAAAGTGCAGCCGCGCCATGTCCACGGAATGAAAGGTCTGCAGAACCGCTGCCAGAGCGCTCGATCCCGCCCACGGCGCAATCGCCGCGTGCGCGGCTTTGCCGCGAAACCTGATTTGAATGTGGCAGGTCGCCAGCGCGGGCATCGTCGCCCAATCGCCGTCCATCGGATGCGCCATCATCGCGGCGTCAACATCTTTCAGAGCGCCGCGATTGAGCAGAAGAATCTTTCCGCCGCCGCCTTCTTCTGCGGGGGTGCCCATGAAAACGATTCGTCCCTTGAGATCGGAAGCAACCGCATGCAGTCCTGCGACCGCGCTGAGCGCGGCGCCCGAAATCAGGTTATGGCCGCAGGAGTGCCCATTGGGCAGCGCGTCGTATTCGGCGAATATCGCGACCGTTGGGCCGCTTGACCCGAATTCGGCGCGAAACGCGGTCTTGAGATCGGCGATCGGCCGATCGACTTTGAGGCCTAACGCCTCGGCGGCGGCGCATAGCTGCTCGGCGGCGAAAACTTCCTCGAATCGGTTCTCAGGATGCTCATGTATCGCGTGACTGACCGTTATCGCCCGCGAGCGGTAATCATCAATCGCGCGGCATATCCGCTGACGCGTATCCATTTTTTTGCCTCCGATACTTGCGGCTGCGTGCCCCGGTCTTCGCCTGAGACGATCGCGCTGATCCGTCCAATCGCACTATGCTCGAAAGTCTGAGCGCTGCGGCGGAACTACCACCGCCACGGCGCAGCGAGCTTTGCCTATAATCTCGCGCACCTTGGGTCCAAAGAACAGCCGCTCATCGGAAGAGCGGAACAGCACCCCCATCACGAGCAGATCGTAACCGTCCTGCATCGCGGTCGAGAGGATGACATTCTCGGGATTGCGGCCGGTGCCCAGTTGCGCCTCGACGGTTACCCCAAGCTCTCGGCCAAGCCGGCTGATCTCATCGACGAACTCCGAGCCTTCGTTGCCATCAACCGCGACATTGGCGCCAAGCATCGGAATTGAAATCCGGTGTGGATTCTCCCGGACGTACAGCGCGGTTACGCGAGAGCCGAACGCGCGCGCATACTGGATCGCGACGGTCGCGCCCAGCCGGGCAAAAGCCGCGCCGGTAACGGGGGTGAGAAGGCGAGTAAAGGGAACCGCGGTATTTGCACTGCGCACAATCACCACCGGCGCGTGAGCATTAGCGACCAGGTTGCGCAGGATCTCGCCGCCCAGATCGTCGTGGCCGGAGAGATGCGACGCGCCCGCGAAAATGGCGTCATAGCCGCGCTCGGTTTCGGCGGTAATCGCTTCGTGAATCGAATCGCCGCTGCCGGTACGCTGGTGGACATTTTTGGCGCCCGCCTGCTCAGCAAGAGCCTTGAGCCGGGCGAACTGCGCGTTAAATTCCTCGGATTTCGCGCTTTCGCCCTTGGTGATAGCGCGGAAAATCGTGATACTCGCATCCTCATGATTGCCGATGCCCGCGGCAAGATGAGCCGCCAGGTCGGCGTGCGGCCCGCCTCCGGTAAGCACCAGCAGCTTGGCGCCTTCGTGCGAGATCGGAAGCCGCGCGAGCAGTTTTTCGCGACCCTCGCGCTCCGCTTCGCTGGGACGGGTTCCGGTTTCTTTGATCGCCCAACTGAGCAGCGGCGGCGTCATCACCGAAGTTACCACCGCGACGAAAATGATCACCGTGTAGATCTGCGGGGTGAGCACGCCCAGGCTAAGTCCGATCAGCGCGACCAGGATTTCCATACCGCCGCGCGCATTCATCCCGATCGCGACCGCCAGCGCCTCGCGCCACTTGAGGCGTCCGGCCAAACCGCCGAGGCCGGCGCCGATGAACTTTGCGGCACATGCAATCGCAAGGATCATCAGGGCAATCTGCGGCTCACGCAGGGTTGAGAGATCAACCTTCAGACCCGAGTAGGCGAAGAAAATCGGCGCCATAAAGCCCAGCGCGACCGCCTCGACTTCCTCTCGCTCGCGCTTGCGAACTCGCGGCGTGACATTGAGCATCACGCCGGCTATAAACGCGCCGAACACCGCGTGGATTCCGATCGCCTGGGTGATGATCGCGCATGCTATCGCGATCACGATCATGGTGGTGAATTTGCCATGCTCGACGTAGGTGCGATCGTCCACCCAACGGAAGATTCGCCCGATAATCCGCCATCCGGCGAAGTAGCAGAAGGCGATAAACAGCGCGGCGTCGAACACCACTATTCCGACCCGCATAAGGTCCACCTTGCCGCTTTGCGCCAGGCCCGCGATCAGCGAGAGCAGGAGCCATCCGGTGGTGTCGTCGATAATTCCGGCGGCGAGAATCAGCAGTCCGAGATCGCGATGCATCAGTCCAAGATCGATCAGAATCTTTGCAATCACCGGCACCGCCGAGATCGCGATCGCCACCGCCATGAACAGGGTGAAGATTAAACGATGGTCGGGATTAACCAGGTACTTCGCCGGCAGCAGATAGCCGAGAGCGAGACCGCAGAGGAATGGAATGACCACGCCGCAGGCGGAAATCACGCCCGCGGTCCTTCCCATCCCGCGCAGAATCTCGAGGTCGGTTTCCAGCCCGATGCACAAAAGCAGCAGGATCACGCCGAGCCACGAAACGGACTCAAGCAGATGGGCGCTGACCGGATCAGATGGAAAGACGAACGCATACGCAACCGGAGAGATCGCTCCGAGGATCGAAGGGCCCAGCAGCACGCCTGCAACCAATTCGCCGATGACCGACGCCTGTCCGATGCGCTTCATCAGGTCGCCCAGCGCACGGGCAAGCAGCAGCATCACTCCGATCTGCAGGAGAAAGTGCAGAATCTGGGCTTCGCTCAGCGGTTTCATCGAGCCGCCATCCAGATGATCCGCGAGATGCGGCGCAGACGCCGCGCCTCAATTAAGCCGACAGCTTAACAGCGGCGCACGCGTGAAGTGAGAGGGAAAGTTGAGTTTCGGGCCGGCGTGGTCTCTTAAGGCCGAACGCGCGTGACCGGGCGAGTTACGATCTCCGGGATAGCCTCGCCTTTTTCAGTCTTATGCTGCGCGTAGTCCTGTATGGCGGCGCCAATTCCGGCGATCGATTTGTTGAACAGCAACTCGCGATTATTGCGTGCCCAATCATTCGAATACTTGATTTCCGGCGCGGCCACACCCTTGAAATGCGGCGCCACATAACGCGCCCATAGCTCGTACGAGTGCAGCGTCTTCTCGCGGTTTGCCCACTCATGCGCGAGCATCAAAAGGCCGCCAAAGCCTCCGGTCGCCTGCTGGAGTTCGCCTATCCGCGCGATCGCGTCGTCGGGAGTCCCGATAATCACGCCGCCGCGTCCGATCATTTTGTCGATCGTCATCTCGGCGGTCGGCTGATTTGGATATTCCTCGAACTGGAGACGAGCACCAAGGGTATCGACAAAGTACTCCTGGATCCATCGATTCGCCCCGGCCTGCACGTCGCGCAGCGCCTCTTCGCGCGAGTCGGCCAGATGAACCGGGAAAACCAACCGCCAGTTCATGCGATCCACGGTCTTGCCGTTTTCGGCTGCGGTTTCCTCCGCGATCTGCCAGCGCTTCGGCAGGTCATCGAGGCCGCCCGGCGCGTACGACGCGACCGACAGCACGCCGCATCCCAGTTCTCCCGCAGCGACCATCCCCGATGGCGAGATGGTGCTCGCGACGAAAATCGGCATGTGCGGTTCCTGATAGGGTTTTACTTGCAGGTGCGCGTCGTTGAGCTTGAACCATGAGCCGTCGATCGTGATGCCGCCCTGTTCCGTGAACAGGCGCACGATTGCCTTTACGCCTTCCACCATCCGGCGGCGCTGGGTAGTGGTCTCAATGCCGAGCATGTGCGCATCGGCGGCGAGCGCTCCGGGGCCGCATCCGAGCATCACACGCCCGCGGGTGAGATGGTCGAGCAGGGCGAAGCGGTTCGCGGTGTGAAATGGGTGATGATACGGGATACTGACGACGCCGGACCCGAGCATGATCCGCTTGGTGCGAGTGGCGGCGACGGCCATAAAAATTTCGGGCGAAGGGATGATCTCCCATCCGGAGGAATGATGCTCGCCGATAAAAGCCTCTTCATAGCCGAGTTCATCGAGCCACTCAATTAGCTGCATGTCGCGTTCGAAGCACAGGGTCGGGTTCTCGCCGACTCGATGGAAGGGCGCCATGAATATTCCGAATCTCATTGCATATTCCTCACGAAGCGGCGTGCGCCGCGGATGCTCTGCATCGCGACCATAGCCCGGATTCGGCGGCGGAACAAGGAAGCCTTGCCCGTAATTGAACGATCGTTTAATTGAGGAATCCGAAGCGGACCGGTTCAGCTTGCGGCGGCGAGGCGTGGATGAGCGCGCGAGTTCGCGATCGTTTCCAGCAGCTCGAGCATCGCCGCCTTGCGCATGGGTTTGGTCAGATGACCGTCGCATCCCGCGGCGAGGCTCTTTTCGGCATCCTCGCGATAGGCGAACGCGGTCAGCGCATAGATTGGCGCAGGGGCGCGGCCGGTCTCACGCTCGAAATTGCGGATCGCGCGCGTCGCCGAGTAGCCGTCCATCACCGGCATCTGCACATCCATCAGCACCAGGTCATACTCGCGGTTGGTGTATTTCTCGAACACCGCGGCCCCATCGTCGGCGGTATCGAGCAGATGGCTGGTGCCGCGCAGATAGGCGCGAATCAACTGGCGATTATCCTCGGCGTCTTCGCCGAGCAGAATTCGCAGCGGAGGCGAAGACGTCTTCGGCACCAGAGCGCGAACGGCGTTTCGTTCCTGAGCGACTGGCTCCGCGGCTTTAGCGGCGAGCAGCGGCAGCACGAATGAAAACGTGCTACCCGCGCCGAGTTTGCTCTCGGCGCTCAGATCGCCGCCCATCAGGGCGACCAGACGATGCGAAATGGCGAGCCCGAGTCCGGTGCCGCCGTATTTGCGGGTGGTGGATGAATCGACCTGGGTGAACTCGCCGAAGATCTCCTTGAGCTTAGATTCGGGAATTCCGATCCCGGTGTCGGTGACCGCGAACTGAATCGCGCCAGCGTTGTCGGCGGGCTTCACGTTCACGGTGATGCTTCCGCGCTGCGTAAATTTGACCGCGTTGCCGACGACATTGAACAGAACCTGGCGGATTCGCAGCGCATCGCCGCAAACA
>JASHOJ010000105.1 GCA_030041155.1 Candidatus Binataceae bacterium
GAGAGGATCAGGCATTCACTATAGTATGCCATGGAACTATAGCACCCAGACTTGGACTTGGAACCGCAATAGAGGCGATGTCGTTGCTTCGGACTATCATACCGGTCGCCCGATTGCATGTGATAGGAAGGGGCGACGGCCTTGAGGCAGCCAAACAGCAAGTGGTCCGGTGCAATCTTCAAGATCGCGTCAGCTTCATGCCGCCAGTGCCGCTCGAACAGCTTTCGACTGCTTTGGCGAGCGCGACAATCGGCCTGATTCCCAATGAACCGAGCAAGGCCACCCATCTCATGCTTCCAGTCAAACTGCTTGAGTATGCAGCGCTTGGAATCCCGACAGTAGCCGCACGGCTGCGGACGATTGAACATTATTTCGGTGACGGCGCCGTTCATTTCTTCAATCCGGGCGATGCGGGCGATCTGGCGCGCGCCATACACGAACTTTATCTAGAACCGGACCGACGCAACAGACTTGCGGCCCGTGCGCATATCGCGCTGGACGAAATTGGCTGGGAGCAACAAAAGCTAAACCTATATGCCGCCGTAGATTCACTACTTGCACCTGGGCCGGCTCGGAACCACAGCACGCAGACGGCAGCGGGAAAGTAAAGCTCAGATCACATCTGGGGAAAGGAGACTATCTTGAAGGACGCTAAGACTCTTGTGGTCGGCATTGGCGAGGTAGGCGGTGCACTAGCCGAGATTTTAGAAAAGAGGCAGCCGGTGCTGCGACACGATATCGAACCGCGTCGCTTTGACAAGCCGATCGGGGTTATGCATATCTGTATCCCCTTTCAATCATCGTCACAGTTCGAAGCATACACTCTGGAGTATCTAGAGCGGTTTACACCGGCTCTTGTCATAATCAACAGCACGGTCTTGCCGGGCACTACGCGCCGAGTTTTCGAAGCAAGTGGAATTCCCGTGGCATATAGCCCAGTTCGCGGTAAGCACGTGCGAATGACCGAAGACCTTGTTCGCTATTCCAAATTCGTTGCAGCGCCATCCGCCGAGATTGCGCAGTTGGCTGAATCGCACTTTCAAGACGCAGGGTTGAAGACGCGCCGCATTAATCGTGTTGAGACACTCGAACTCGCCAAATTGGCGGAGACAACCTACTTTGGAGTGCTGATCGCCTTTGCTCAAGAACTGAACCGATACTGTGACGGTGTCGACGGCGATTACTACGAGACCTCCGAGTTCTTTGACGAGATCGACTTTCTTCCAAGAACCCGCTTCTTTCCCGGATTCATCGGGGGGCATTGTGTCATCCCAAACATCAACCTTTTGCTAAAGCTCACTAGCTCACCGCTCCTGGAGGCTGTTTTGGATTCAAACGAACGCAGAAACCTAGAACTCCACGGCGAAGTCCACGAGCCGCGATCAAACAAGTCGAATGGCACCACAGACACTCGTGATGTCAAAGTGCTTCCTGATAGGTGATCTGAGCGGACATTTTCCGCTAATGGCCGCACAGTTCGCGAGGCTTCGCAACCTCGATGCGCAGTTATGCGCAGATCCGAATCTCATCGCATCGGCAGCCGCGATGGAGCGGACGTTGATCGCGATGAGCTTTCGGCGTCTTGAGCGGCTGTCGAAGGAGCAGATACTGTTGCTTCGTGCACGTGTTGCAAGCGGCGACATTCTTTACATAAGAGGTGGATTTTCTCCGGCTGATACTGTCTCACTCGCGCCATTCGCGGCCACTCGTATTGAAATAGCAGAGACTCGGACGGCAACATCAATCCGCTATACCAATCACACCACAATCCCGCGTACGTTGGCTGGCGAAGTCAACCACGGTCAGTTCAGCATTGCTGGAATCGCCTTGGACAGAGAGATCGCCGAACCCTTGGTTCTCGTTCATCACAGCGACGGAGCGGAAAGATGCGCAATTTTCCTGATGCGTTTTGATCGCGGAGTTGTCCTGTGCGACTTAAGCGACGATCATCTCGTTGACGAAACACCGATCATTGAGCGTCTAGCCGACACCGCCGCACGGCCAAGAAATCTGGGTGCGCTGATAGCGGCAAACTTGGCTTCGGGAACTTGTAACCAGCGGAGGCCTGCTTTCAACCTTACTGTCGACGATCGGCCAGCCAACCTCGACTACTTCAGCCGCGCCAGAGTCACACGTTTTTTCGACAGGGCACGTTCTTTTATGCCTGAGGTGCATGTCGATTTCGCATGGACCCCCAGTCAATGTCACGTCAGTTACCGATACGTCGAAGTGCTAAAGCAATATCGCGCGGGATTCGTCTGGAACGGCTTTCTGAAGCAAGCGAACCGAAAGGCGCTCAATCGTCCCCGCTCGCAGCTAAGCGTTGGCGCGCGTTTGGTCTCGAGTCTGATGCGTCGATATGGTGTACGATTTCAGCCTGTGATGGTGCTGCCTTTTAAAAATAACTTACCGGAGTGCCTAGAGGCTTTACAAGAGGATGATTTTCTGGCGCTTGTTCAGTCGGCGCCGGCTGGGTCGGGAAGGCAGCCCGAGTATCTAACGTTATCACGACCGGAGTTTGCCGGGAAAAGTCGAACCTTCGTGATTCTCAATCGACAGATGACGGATCGGCTCACCTATGACTCAATGCTCGCGCAGACTATTCTCGGGCTGCCCGTCCTTGCCTTCGTGCAGCCTGAAGATCTGGCGCTAAAGAGACTGCCACTTGCCTCAAGACCGCGGTATTTCTTTCCAACCCTCGACAGAGTAGTAGAATTCGCCGCCTCAAAGCGACTGCGGCCTTTGCCGCTGGAGGCAATCGCACTCGAAATTAAAGATCAATAACTGATCGATAAGCTCCACCCTACCTACTTCTCGGTACCGCCCAATTCTCCGGTTAGCAATGACGCTTTTCGCGCCAAGCCGTCGGCGGCCAAGAAATCCTGGTGTTTAATAGCGGCGCGCGCGGATGCCACGAAGCTGCTAGCCTCGTCATAATTCGCGAGCGCGGAAGGTATCAACTTATTGCGATCTATATGGCCTAGCCTAGCTACCGAATCGTCCAGCAGTTTTATTGCGCCCGCTCTGACTTCGTTGTCTCCGGAAACGGTTAGCGTCTCCCCAGGTAGCGCGATCTCTTGGGCATGATCCGAATTAGCTGTCTGCGCCGCAGAGCGATGCGTACGCCGGCGATGCCGGACGTGATACTCTGCGGAAGCCATTTTGTGCATTGACTCGTTATGGGACAACATCGCGATATTTGCGCGATCGCTAATTGTTGCGGGCGCCTCCGCTCTAGTTTCCATACTGTCGTGGAATTGAGCGCTGGGACCACATCCTTCAATTGCTATCAGCAGCGCGACAAATGGCAGTACCCTGCTATGTCCTGCTATCAGAGCGCTTATTGTGGTCATGCCGCATCTCCAACATTAGACACGATTCTCCTGTCACCAGTAGGAAGGCGTATCGTGACTGTTGTGCCACTACCTAGTTCAGACTCGACGTGTAACGTACCGCGATGCAGATCGATTGCTCGTGTAGCCAACGAGAGTCCCACGCCGGTACCAGTGGACTTGGTTGTAAAGTAGAGTTGGAATATGTGGTCTAGATGCTCAGACGGTATCCCCTGTCCGTGATCGGCGATCTTGATTTCAATGAAACCCTCCGCGGTCGCTCGCGTTTGGAACCGGACCGAACCGCCTTCCGGCATTGCCTCGACCGCGTTGTTTGCGACATTCCGAATCGCTTCGCTGAGAAGCGCGCGGTCACCGTCAATCGACGTCGCTCGAGTATCAAATTCGTACTGAACCGTGATGCCAGGATGAGTGACTCGCATCCCGATATCTTCTATCAGCGCATTCAGCTCAATGTGCTGAAGCTGAAGACTCTCGGGACGGATGAAGCGTGTCAGGGCATAAACCGCTTCGTCAAGCCGCTTCATCTCTTTTCGCACCGCCTCCAAGCGGGGAGTGACTGGACGCCCGAGCTCGGCATCCTGAGTTAGGAGTTCTAGTTGCAGATTCATCGCATTGAGAGGATTACGAACCTGATGCGCGATTCCCGTGACTAGCGCGCCCATTCTCGCCAGACGGCCCGATTGGTCAACCACGCTTTCCAATTGTCTAACGGGCTCCAAATCGCGAACGATTGCGAGCAAACCCGCGGGTTCGCGGCCTCTGCCCAATGAGAAAATCGAGACGAGCAGCCGCATGGGCCTGCGCTCGCCTATTTCAACCGCGACGTCGTGTACTTCAGCGCCAGTTGCGTACACCGCGTCGATCATTCGGGTCAGCGGATGGTGGCGCCCAAGCAGAAGCCTAAGCGGTTTGCCGTCGGTGATTCCGCCGGCAGGCAGGCCAAGCTTTCCGGTTGCCTCGGCGTTCGCGAACAGGATTGCTCCGTTCGCGTCGAGCAGCAGCACTGCGTCGGTAATGGAACGGAAGATACTGAAGAACTGCCCCCGCTCCTGTTCCCACTGAGAGCGATCATGATTCAGCCGCTGCGAAAGCTGATTAAATTTCTCAGCGAGGGTACCTAACTCGTCGCGAGCGCCTATCCGAACCTGAGTATTTCGTCCCGCCGCCAGTTCGTCGACTCCGCTAGCCAGTTCCGCGACAGGTCGCAGCAGAACGCCGCCCACAAACATCGCGCAGCTGATGCCGAGCGCCATCGCAAGCGCGGCGAAGATCACAATCTGCCTTATCGAGTGCCGCAGTTCGGCGGCGCTTAGCGCGGTCGAAAGGCCCACCCGAATTTCAACGAATGGCTTGCCATTCAGCCTGATCTCTCTGCGCATTTCGTAAGTGGTGTTGCCCCAGAGTAGAAATATCCGAGCAATCCCAAGCCACGACGAGACCCCCTTGCGCAGCGTACCGAGTGATTGTGTCGAAGCCGAAGAGCGCGTTTTTAAACCGATCGGGCTCGTGATAATCGCTACCTGATCGGGATTCTCAATCGCGACGTACGCAACATTTCTACTGAAAGCCCGATACGAATCGATCATGGATCGTAACGCGGCATTCGTGCGCACCGCGCCGATCGGATCCGCTCGCGGCACGGCGAGAATGACCCGGATCTGCTCGTAAAGCTGGTCGGAAAGCAGATCGCCCGAAGCTGTTAGATCGGTCACCATTAGATTCATGGTGCGATCAATCTGGATCGCGCTAATGGCTACAACCATCACGCCGAGCAATGCCAGAAATACAATTGCAAGTTTTGAGCGCAGGCCCATGACTCAAAGCCTCCACTCGCGAGGCTCCATTGTGTTCCGCGATTCTATTGTTCGGCGCGATACCTACCCAGGCGATTGTAGAGAGTTTTTAAACTTATCCCCAGAATCTCCGAGGCTTTGACCTTGTTGCCCTGTACTGAATCGAGAGTGCGAAAGATCAGGGCACGTTCCGCATCATCAAGAGAACATCCCACCTGAACATCGATACCCTTAGGGATCGGTTCGCGAACTATCTCCGGCGGCAGGTCAGCCAAGGAGATCAATGAAGATCGAGCTACAAAGCTTGCACGCTGAACAACATTTCTAAGTTCTCTGACATTTCCCGGCCACGCGTATCTCTTCATCGCTTCCAGGGCTTCACCATCAACGCCACTGACCTTACATCCGTCTGATCGGGAAAAGAGATGAATGAAATGCTTAATGAGCGGTTGAAGGTCTTCGAATCGCTCGCGTAAGGGCGGGACACCGATAGCAAAGACGTTAAGCCTGAAGAAGAGATCTTGCCGAAACTTGCCGTCGTGGATAGCCGTCATCAAATCCCGATTCGATGCCGCAATCACGCGCACGTCGAGCGGAACCTCAACCATGCCTCCGACCCGGCGAAGCTTCTTTTCTTCGAGTACGCGAAGAAGCTTCGCCTGCAGCTCCACTTTCATTTCGCTGATCTCATCAAGCAGTAGCGTCCCACCCTTCGCGAGCTCGAAGCAGCCTTCCCGGCGCCGATCTGCGCCCGTGAATGCTCCTCGTTCGTGTCCAAACAAATCGCTTTCCATCAACGACTCTGGCAGCGCGGCACAGTTAACAGCGATGTAGGGACCGGAGCGCCGCGGGGAGAGATCGTGAATCGTTCGCGCAACTACTTCCTTTCCAGTGCCACTTTCCCCGGTGATGATAACGGGCGCGTGCGTAGGAGCGACCTGGTCCACCGAGGCCATCACTTTGCGCATAGCCGCGGATTCGCCGATCAACGGGCCGAGTTCTCCCGCTTGAATCAAGCGGTGACGCAAGCGGCGATTTTCAGTCGTTACATTCAGGTGTTCGCTCAGATTGTGGAGCAGCACCTTCAGATGGGGCAGGTCGACGGGCTTGCGAAGGTAGTCGTAAGCCCCCAGCTTCATGGAGTTCACGGCATCCGGAATCTCACCTTCCCCGGACACCACCACAGTGGGTAGCTGCATCCCGCGCGAACGAAGCTCGGACAGAACCCTCAGACCGTCTTTGCGCGGAAGCTTCAGGTCCAGAAGCAAAATATCAGGATCGAATCCTTCAATCAGTTCCACGGCTCGCTCGCCGTCCTCGGCAGCTTCGACGGCATAGCCCCAAGAAGAGATCAGCTCCGACCAAGCGGCCCTTGTCGCCTGATCATCCTCGGCAACTAGGATGCGTTTCGCGTCGCTCAATATCGTGCCAGATGCGAGTTTCTCAGAGTTCCGGCTCGTGCTGAGGCCACGAAAAAGCGGTCTCGCGTTAGCTCGCTTCTACCAGCAATTCCAGTACCTCGCTCGACTTCAATGTTTGTAAGGAATTACCTGAAGGATTCTATGAACGCGGTAAATTTTTCTTGCACCTTTCAGATTTTCAGGCAACGTCGATTGGAAAGATCTCGCGGCAAGACACACATAAGATGCCGTCGCGCTGAATAACCAATCGCAGCGCAGGAAACCGTTCAAATCACAGATCGCACGCTCCAGCTAAGCAATGCGCTAGAAATATACGTTTGGCATCCTGCGCATCGTGTGAGACATCTTCATACGTGGATGATCAAACACGTGAAGAAGAAAAATCTGATCGAGCCATCTGGCATTCCTGAAGATTCGCCGCGAACGAAGAAACCGATACTGCTCGATTTTGCGGTACTCATGTTCGGCGTTGAATTCGTTTATCGCAAGAAGTTCGCCGGCCCAGTTGTTGTAATTCGGCAGAACAATGTCATCGAAATACAAAATAGGAAGGAACAAATATTTGGCCGCATCCGAACTGGTCAGAAGCGAGAACGCCTCCTTCGTCGAGGTGTAGTAATCGAGATCGAATGATGCGAATCCGAGCGGTGTATCGCTGGTCATCGACTCTTGCACAAACGCCGGCACCGTTTCTCGTACTGGCCCAAGGATAAGCTCGCAATTGTCGGGCAATCTCGATATGAGCTTCTCGTGGTCCATGGGAAAGTCTCCCGACTGAAATTCCTCGGGATGATCACGATAGTCCTGAGCAACAGGCATTCCCGCTCCGCTGTCAAAACCAACAACCTTTATCCTCACTCCGGTTGCGCGCTGGATTCGCCGCGAGAGTTCGCACAGGTTAAGAAGACCCTCGCCTGCTGCCACACCAAACTCGACCGCAGTAAACTCCTTCACTCCGCTCTCGAGCGCCTGATCCGCGGCCGAAAGGAGTCCATAGGCGTAGTGCGGGCGGTAGATCAAGTCGCAAGCGACCTTGGCCCGGAATGTACCAAAGCCGGCGACACACAACGATGCCAGATTCAAGTGAAGCGGTTCGGTAAGACGCTCACGGAGAATGCGTTCTCGTGCTGCCGGATGCTCGCGAATTTTCTTGAATACCATAAACCCTCCCACAGTCATCGTGAGAATAGGCGCAGGGCATTTGATGACAGCGCGGCTAGAGTTTCGCTTTTGCTCAACCAGTTATCGCGGAGTTCAGAAAGGTAACGGCGAATGGCAACTCTGCCTTCGTTCCACATCCCCAATGCCTCCCGTGGAACGTCGGCACTCTCAGGGGAGGCGAATCTTATGTCAGCTCCAAGTTGCGCTTCGAGGCGAAATTCCGCTCGAAGTAAGCTTCCCGAAAGCTCGCACTCGATCGGCATTCCGTTCACCGACAATCTGGGTAGCTGGGGCTCGCTCGCAAGTCTTTTCTCCAGAACGATTGTCACGTCGCGGCCATGCGGATTCTGAAGCAACACGCGATTGGTGTAGCATCTAACCGCGCAACGGCCTGGGTTTTCCCATCGCAAATGCACAGTGCTTGAAACCGCGCGTTGAAGTGATACCCAACTCAGATTGGGATCCAGCGCGGTTATGCCATCTACTGTATTACAGATCGATTCGTAGCCACCGCGGAAGTTCTCATGATGAGCCGTGATAATGCATGGCTTTCCCAGGAAAGAATCGACTGCAAACTTGAAACTTGACTTTTCAGGATATCTTCGCCCGAAAACAGGAAAGCCATAGCGTGTCATCGCGGGTTCCAACAGATCCCGCAGCTTCAACTCACCTTCATAATCACAGGGAAATACCGACGTATTTACCGCCGCGAGATAACCCTCCTTACTCAGCGCTTCCAGCGCCGCCCTGGAGAAAACACCCTGCGGAAACACCATCAACCGCTCGTAGCCGAGGCCGGTGATACGCTCATGGGCGCGCATCCGCTCCAACGCGGTTCGAGCTTTGCTGCGTGTTTCTTCCAGATTGGAAACGCCGAACTCGCGCTTAACGTGATCGCAACCGTGGATGCAAAGAGAGAGTACGTCGCTGTTCCTGCTGAACAGCAGAGCCGTGCGCTGATCGGTTCGCCTATAGTTCCACGGTATAAAGGCGATCGTGGCGGCAAATCCATGCTCGCGGATAGCCCGCACCAATTGGCGATACGAGAGACATCCATAACGTGACCGCAAGAGTGGGTCATCGATCGTCAAGACTGCGTGCCGCTTCGCACTCTTCCAGCACTGATTGCCGAATGCCTGCCGAAAAAAAATTAGAAACGGCAGCAAACAGGCAAGCGCGTCAGAACTCGGATCATCGGGCGTCGCTTCTCGATCTATATCCTCCACCTCATCGCTACTTAGAAAAAAGCGACCCCCGTTAGCTGATCGTTTGGCGGCAAAGAATGGATGATCCTCCACTCGCATGATCACGAGAGAATCATTCCCCGCCGCTTCGAACACCGGTATTGAGCCAGATGCGCACGTGCGGAAGCTGCCGCCCGACAGCTCTTCACAAACCTGTTCGGTCCCCGAAGGAAAAGAGAATCGCGCGGCGGTAGAGTTGACTCGCAGCGACCCCTGCAGCCCGGGCGGTACGAGTTCTTCCACGATCTCCGCGGTTTCCGGACCTACGCATCCATAGATCAGCGCGTAGTCCGACTGATCGAGAAGATCGCGCCACCTCCCACCGGAATTCGCTCTCACTCGCGCGCGTTTGAGAATTCCCGCATGAATCGCAATCGCATGAGGTCTGCTGCTCCAGGCTTCGGCGAGCCCGCTCAGACTGGAATCAGAGGGTATCCTTGCGATCTCGGTTGGTATTCCGCACATACCGGCGAGCTTCGCCAGACGATCGTCGGATCGGCGCGAGGCCGGTGACTCAATAATCGCCAGGAAGCGTTCACTATTCGTATTCTCAGTGTCCATCCCGCACGATCGGTTCCAATGCATCGATAAGGCTGCCTACTGTATTAAGAGCTTCGGCGGGTAGTTGTCCTGACTCTTCCTCACCAGCGATCATGATGTCGCATGCGAATTGTTCTCGAATTTCGTC
>JASHOJ010000106.1 GCA_030041155.1 Candidatus Binataceae bacterium
GCGCAGAGCGGATAATTGATTCGCTGGTTTCGTCGGATTCGCCCCATGACGAGGTTGCGCGCCTCGCGCAGTCACCGGGACGGGGCGGAGCCGGTTCAGGGTTCGCACGCCTGGCCGCGCTGCTGCTTGAGCTTGGCGGCGAACACAAGCGGCCGGCGGAGCAGATCAGCGCCGTTCTGGAATATTATCTTCCGATCATGCGGGACGCTTATCCCGACGACTATCCCAAGCGCGAGCGCGATCTTGAACATTTCCAGAACATCACGGAGCGATATCGCAGCCTCGAATCGATGCTCGCCGATATGGCGCTCGAACCGCCGAGCGACTCGATCGGAGGCGTCCTGGCGGAAGATCGCGAGGATGAACATCTGACCCTCAGCACGATTCATTCGGCCAAGGGGCTTGAGTGGCGAGTGGTTTTTGTCATCTGGGCCGCGGACGGCAGATTTCCTGGCCCGATGAGCGTGGACGAAGAAGCTCTGGAGGAGGAACGCCGCCTGATGTACGTCGCGAGCACGCGCGCGCGCGACGAACTGTATCTTAGCTATCCGATTTACATGATCGATCGGGTAAACGGATACACGATGGGCCGCGCATCGCGGTTTCTCGATGACCTTCCCGCGGA
The DNA here is from genome assembly GCA_030041155.1 of Candidatus Binataceae bacterium. Classification (GTDB taxonomy): domain Bacteria; phylum Desulfobacterota; class Binatia; order Binatales; family Binataceae; genus JBARDN01. The sequence goes on from JASHOJ010000106.1 coordinate 626, forward strand.
GATTCTGCCCACCGCGTCGCTGCAGGAAGGCGATGCGAGCGAGTAGCGCAAGATCAACCGAGCGATCAACCGGGCTTCGGCGCAACCACGTCAAATTTCGCATAGCCGGGAACTGGCGCGTCGACGTGCATCGGCAGCGAGACCTCGCGCAGCACCGGCACCTTTTCTGTGATCATGCCCTTGGCGGGCGCGTCGCGCTGAACCGTGATAATTCTGGTGCCGACAAAACGAACCACTACCGGCAGCATCTTGCCCGTGCCGAGATAGCGGGTGTGAGTCCCCTCGAGCAGCGTGTCGGTCTTGAACAGTTTCGAACCCGCGCGAATCAGATAATCGCTGTCGCCCAGCGGCCGCACCATTATCGATTCACTCATCACATAAATGTGACCGAGAGTGGGCCGCAAAAACGCGGGGTAGAGAGGATTCACTCCGAGCCAGAACGGGATAATCACGCGGCGTCCCTTCGCCCATCCGTCGAGATGCACCTCGGCCTGCCGATCATTGTCGCCAAGAGTGAAAGGCTTTCCATCGAAGTTGTGCAGAATTTCGCGGCTTAGAGCGTCGGTGGGCGGGGTTTTGATCTCTTGCGTCGGACCGAAGTCGAGCGCCGAGTTCGGATTGCATCCCGAGAGCAAAGCGAGAGCGAGCAGAAGCGCGGCCGCGACCGCGCCGGATTTGCGCCAGGCCGGATTCATTCGATTCGGAAGCGCGCGTAACTGTTGGGAATTCCGCCGCCCAGGTTCCACTTCATCGGCAGGGAGACCTCGTGCACGACCGGGATCTCGACCTTCTTGCCGTCGCCGCGGATAAACTGGCGCATCCCCATGTACTGAACGATCATCGGCAGCAGCTTTCCCTTATCAACCAGGAAATGGGTTCGGGTTGCCTCGAACACCGTCTCCTGCTTTACGAGCGTGCTGCCTGCCTCGATCATCCACTCACTGGTATTCAGGGGCTTGCCGAGGACCGCCTCGCTTATAACGTAGTAGTCGCCCTCTTTCGGTTGCGTCACACCCGGAACCAGAACATTAACGCCGAGCCAGAATGGCAACTTCAGCCACGCATTCTTCGATGATCCGAGCGGCCGCACCAGCGCCACGCTTGTGTTGTCGCCCAGGATGAACTGTTTGCCGCGGAAATTCTCCTCCACCGTTTCGGCGCTCGCGTAGATCGATCGATGGATCCGCGGCGTGGCGGGCGCACTCTCGCATCCGGCGCTCATCATCACCGCGAGAATCAGTGCGAATGAAAGAGTGAGGGCGCGCCGCCGGTCAGATCGCGCGCGCATAGTGCGAGGCAATTTCCCGTCCAATCAGTTCGATCTGACGCGGCCATGCCTGCGGCTCAACGATCGGCCACAGCACAAACTTGTCGAGCCCCACTTCGACATACTCCTCGATTCTCGCAATCACATCCTCGGCGCTGCCATAGACGCTGCGCCCGAGAAATTGCTCGGCGCCCCGGCCCATCGCGGCGAGCATCGGTCGCATGTCTTCCAGCGCCTTTTCACGCGACGAAGCAATCCGGCACAGCAGGATCAATCCGGACTCGATTCTGGCGTTGGCGCGCCCATACTCCGCTGCGTAGGCACGAACTTTGGCCATGTTTGCCGCAAACTCTTCCGGGGTCTGGAATGACGCGAAGTATCCATCGGCCATCCGGGCGGTTCGTTTGAGGGCCGATTCGGCGCGTCCTCCCACCCAGATGTCCATCGTGCCGAAGTCGTTGTTCGTACGAGCGATTGGCCGCGGCTCGATCGATACGCCATCAAAATTAAAGAACCTGCCGTGATAGCTCGCCTTAGATTCGCGCCATACGGTCCGCAGCACTTCGATACCCTCGTCCAGGCGCTTGCCGCGAGACTCAGCCGGAATGCCGCATGCCGCATAGTCGGCAAGATTGGCGCCGGTGCCGACCGCCATAACCATCCTGCCGTGCGAAAGATAATCGAGTGATGCGAATGATTTTGCGACCATCAGCGGATGCCGCAGGTTCAGGAGCAGAACGCTGGGACCTAGTTTCATCCGCGAGGTCCGCGACGCGAGCAGCGCCAGCGTGGCAATCACGTCGAGCTCGGGTGAAGGCGCGATCAAATGGTCCGACAGCCAGAACGAATCCAGACCCCAATCCTCGGCACGCTCGGCAACCGCCGCGATAGTATCGGCGGGCGGCATTCCAAGCCGCCACAATCCAAACCCTGCCCCAATCTTGATCTGATGGTTCATTCGCGATCAGGTTTGCACGCGCTTGATCCAGATACTAGCATGAGGCGCGCCTGAATGAATTCCAAACGCGTCCGCCCGTCTCGCGAATCCGCAACCGTCACCCTGCTTGGCACCGGGGACGCATTTTCCAGCGGCGGCCGCAGCTTCTCCGGCTATCTGATCGACTTGGCAGGCACGCGCATCCTGATGGAAGCGGGTCCCGACATCCTGGGGTCGCTCAAGCGAAATTCAATCGATCCCGCCACCATCGATTCGATTCTCATCAGTCATCTGCATGGCGATCACTTCGGCGGCATCCCATTTCTGATGCTCGAATACATGTGGGAAAGCCCGCTCGATCATCCGCTTACGATTGCCGGTCCGCGCAACCTGGAAGAGCGATGCTGGCGGCTGCTTGCCACGATGTATCCGCACTTTGAGGTCGAACGAGTCCGTGCCAAGCTGCGCTTCGTGGTTGTCGAGCCACAGCGCACATCGCGAGTCGGCGCGGCGAAAATTCGAGCAATCCGCAGTCCGCACACCCGGCCCGACATTTCGTTGTCGCTTAAAATCGAACTTGGCGGTAAATCGATCGTGTTTTCGGGCGACACTGGATGGAACGACAAGCTTCCCCCTTTTGCCGCCGGCGCGAATCTTTTTCTCTGCGAATGCACCTATTACGAGAGCAAGCACCTGGTCTTTCATATGAACTATCCGGAGCTTGCGGCGAATCGCGATTTGTTCAAGGTTGATCGGATGGTGCTAACCCATGTCGGGCGCGAGGTTCTGAACCACAAGCGCGATGTGAGGATCGAGATGGGCGCCGACGGCATGCAAATCCGGATCTGAACGCGTACGCCGCGCTCGTCGCGCGTATCGTCTCGAAAAAAGGAAGTCATCATGGGTATCGCGAAGGGAAAGCGCGCGCTGATCGTCGGCGTCGCGAATGACAAAAGCCTGGCGTGGCAAATCGCGCAGGAACTTCACTCGCAAGGAGCAGAGATAGCACTCACCTATCAGGGTGAGGCGCTTGAAAAACGGGTGCGGCCGCTGGCCGCCCAGATCGAAGCCGACGTGGTAGGCGAGCTTGACGTCACGAACGATTCGCAGATCGAAGCGGTGTTCGCGAATTTGAAACAGAAATGGGGCGGGCTAGACATGCTTGCTCATGCGGTCGCATTCGCGGAGCGGGAGGATCTGCGCGACAGGTTTCTCAACGTCAGCCGCGTCAATTTTTCGCGCTCGCTCGAGATCAGCGCCTACTCGCTCGTCGCTCTGGCGCGCGCTGCCGAGCCATTGATGGAAGTGCGCGGCGGCGGGTCGGTGGTCGCGCTGAGTTACATAGGCGCGGTCCGCGCGGTGCCAAATTACAATGTGATGGGAGTTGCGAAAGCAGCGCTGGAAGCCTGCGTCAGATATCTTGCGATAGATCTCGGGCCGAAGAATATCCGCGTCAATGCAATCAGCGCCGGACCGGCGCGGACCCTTTCGTCTTCCGCGATCAGCGGGTTTCACACCATGGTTCACGAGGTTGAGCAGCGTTCTCCGCTGCGGCGCGGCATGAAAACCGAAGAAGCGGGCAAAATGGCGGCGGCCATTCTAAGCGATCTTGCAAGCGGTGTAACCGGTCAGACAATCTACGCCGACGTCGGCTACAGTATAGTCGGGTTCTGATATGGTTCAGCGCGAAGAGAATACCCGCAACGAGCGAAAGGAGAAGCGACGATGGCCATTCATATCGTTCCTCAACTTTCCGACAATTTCGCATATCTGGTCGTTGATGACCCGAGCAAAAGCGCCGCAGTGGTCGATTGCGCCGAGGCTGACAAGGTAATCGCCGCCGCTTCAGAGCACGGAGTGCGGATTGATGCCGTGCTGACAACCCATTGGCATCCTGACCACAGCGGTGGCAATGAGGATCTGGCCGCAAAAATCCCTAATCTCCGGATCTACGG
>JASHOJ010000107.1 GCA_030041155.1 Candidatus Binataceae bacterium
CGCTCGATCGCGCATTTGTCGCTGAAGCATCGCTCGCCCTTGAGAAACAGCTTCAGACCTTCGCGCCGGCATAGCCGGCAGACCGGACCAAGATTTCTCGCCACGTTAATTCGTCCTTAAGGTGATCAGACTCTACGCCGCTTCGGCGGACGGCATCCGTTATGCGGAATTGGAGTCACGTCTTTGATTGAAATCACACCCAGACCCGCGGCCTGTAGCGCGCGCACTGCTGATTCGCGTCCGCCGCCAGGCCCTTTCACATAGGCGATGACCGCGCGCATCCCGACTTCGGAGCACTTTCTCGCGCAGGCCTCCGCAGCCATCTGCGCGGCAAACGGAGTACCCTTGCGCGAACCCTTGAAACCGACCGAGCCAGCGCTCGCCCACGCGACCACCATCCCCTGCTGGTCGGTGATGGTAACGATCGTGTTGTTGAAGGTCGCATGGATGTGCGCGACGCCCTCAGGCACTGAGCGCTTGACGCGCCTACGCCTGGGCGCGGGCGCCGCGGCAGCCGCTTTTTCGCCTTCAGCCGCGGGTTTGGTCTCTTTGGTTTCGTCTGCCATCTATTCTCTCTCGGAGGCTCTATCTCGTAAGTTCGCCAAGTCGCCGGACGGTCCGGCAACTGCGCGTGTCATCCTTTGGTTGGCGCCTGCTTCTTTCCGGCTACCACCTTGCGCGGCCCTTTGCGGGTGCGTGCGTTGGTATGCGTACGCTGGCCGCGAACCGGCAGGCTGCGGCGATGGCGGATGCCGCGGTAGCATCCGAGATCCATCAGGCGCTTGATATTCTGCTGAATCTCCCGGCGCAGATCGCCTTCAACCTCGAAGTCGGTGTCGATTACCTGACGGATGCGCGACTGCTCCTCGGCGGAAAGATCGTCGCTCTTGCGCGCGCGATCGACGCTCGCCTGGTCAAGAATCCTGATCGCGGAAGCGCGACCGATTCCAAAAATATAGGTCAGCGCGATATCCATCCGCTTGTTCCTGGGCAACTCGACTCCCGCTACACGTGCCATCGTAAATTCCCTTTAGGCTTGCTTCCCCTGATGCCGTCGCCGCGCGCGTTATCCCTGACGCTGCTTATGGCGCGGATTGGAGCACAGGACGCGCACCACGCCCTGACGGCGCACGATCTTGCAATTCTTGCAGATCTTTTTAACCGACGCTCGAACCTTCATCGCTCTTCCTGTGCAACTTGCCGCCCGCGCATACTCAGCGCTGCCGGTACGTGATCCTTCCGCGGGTCAGATCGTATGGTGAAAGCTCCACCGTGACCCGATCGCCCGGCAAAATTTTGATGTAATGCATCCGCATCTTGCCCGAAATATGAGCCAACACTTTATGCCCATTTTCGAGCGTTACTCGAAACACCGCGTTCGGCAGCGCCTCGTTGACGGTTCCCTGCACTTCGATAGAGTCGCCCTTAGACATTGTCCAGCTCGCTCAGCAACTCGCTCAGGATAACCGGTCCGCTCGAGGTGATCGCAACCGAATGCTCGAAGTGGGCAGATAGTTTACCGTCCGCCGTCACGGCAGTCCACCCATCATCGAGGATCTCAAGATCCGGGCCACCCTCGTTGACCATCGGCTCGATAGCCAGCGCCATCCCGGTCTGCAATCTCGGGTTCGGCATTCCGGGCCGGAAATAGTTCGGCACCTGAGGATCCTCATGGAGCCGGCGTCCGATTCCGTGGCCCGCAAAATCGGTAACCACCGAATAGCCGGCCCCTTCCGCCACCGCCTGGACCGCCCGCGATATATCCGAGACACGATTTCCCGGCCGCGCCTGCGCGATTCCCGCATACAAAGCTTCGCGCGTCACGCGGAGCAGGCGCTTTATTCGTTCAGGAATCTCCCCGACGCCGACCGTGCGCGCCGCGTCACCAAAAAATCCCTGGTAAATCACCCCGTAGTCGAGTCCGACGATATCGCCCACCTTGAGCTTTCTGCTGGCGGACGGAATGCCATGCACGATCTCGTTGTTGATCGAAACGCAAAGCGACTTTGGATAAACGACATTGCCAGGCTTGTAGCCTTTGAAGGCCGGGCGCGCTCCTTTCTCAAGCGTCAAGCTTTCAGCCAGCCGGTCCAGTTCCTCGGTGTTCACGCCCGGACGCACCGCCTTTACCAGCGCGTCGAGCACTTCCGCGACGATCTGGCTCGCGCGCCGCATGATCGCGATTTCCTCCGCCGTCTTGATCGTGATCATCGCGGAATTCCGAGTTTGATCGTTTCGTGCGACGACATCATTTCCCTGCCGGCCTGACCGAAGGCTTTTGCACCTTCTTGCGAGGTGGGAGCGGCAAAATTCCAGCTAGCGCGGTTTGCACTCGCGATTCCACCTGTTCCGGTTTTCCGGTGCCGTCGATCAGCGCGAGGATTCCCGATTTTCCGTAATAATCGAGCAGCGGACGCGTGGTCGAATCGTAGATCTTCAGCCGATTGCGGACGGTTTCTTCCGAATCGTCCTCGCGCTGATAAAGTTCACCGCCGCACTTGTCACACACTCCGTTAACCCGCGGGGGTTCGAACGTGACGTGATACATTGCGCCGCATTTGCGGCAGGTGCGACGTCCGGAAATACGCCGCACGATTTCCTCATCCGGCACTGTAAGCGCGATAACGCGGTCGAGCCCTGCGCCGCGCGACCTTACCAGGATTGCCCGCAGCGCTTCGGCCTGCTTAACCGAGCGCGGGAATCCGTCGAGAATGAATCCCGCCTGCGCGTCGGGAGCGTTCAAGCGCTCTTCGATCAGGTTCAGCACCAGCTCATCCGGCACCAGGTCTCCTCGGTCCATGTAACCCGCCGCGGCCACTCCCAAGGGGGTCTTCGTCCGGACCGCAGCGCGCAACAGATCGCCGCTGGCTACCTGTGGAACGTTGGCTACTTCGCGAAGCATCCGCGCCTGTGTGCCCTTACCCGCTCCGGGCGGGCCCAGTAGGACCATCCGCACGTGTCACGCACCCTTGCGCGATTTCACTCGCCCACGCCGCATGAAGCCTTCGTAGTTGCGCGTGAGCAGATGGGTTTCGATTTGCGCTACCGTGTCGAGCGCGACTCCGACGACGATCAGGAGGGCGGTGCCGCCGAAATAGAACGGAACGTTAAAGCGGACGATCAGAATAGTCGGCAGCACGCAGACCGCGCTGACATAGACCGCGCCGCCAAGCGTGATTCGAGACAAAACCCGATCGATATATTCCGACGTATAGCGGCCGGGCCGGATTCCCGGGATGAATCCGCCGTACTTGCGCAGATTGTCCGCCACGTCGACCGGATTAAACGTTACCGCCGTGTAGAAGTAACAGAAGAAAACAATCAGCGCGACGTAAAGGACATCATAGGTCACGCCGCCGGGACTCAGAAAAGTCGCCCAATCCTTAAGCGAAGGCACGAACTGCGCGATAGTGGCCGGAAAGACCAGAATCGACGACGCGAAAATGGGCGGAATAACGCCGGAGGTATTGATCTTGAGCGGCAGGTGCGAGGTCTGGCCGCCATAGACTCGCCGTCCAACATGACGGCGCGCATACTGGATCGGAATCCGGCGCTGCGCGGTCTCGATATATACGATTCCCGCGGTCACGCCGACCGCGACCAGAATAATGAAAAGCAGGGCGAAGATACTCATTTCGCCTGACTTCAAATACTGCATCGTCGCGCCCAGCGCGCTCGGCAGCCGGGCAACGATTCCCGCCATGATCACCAGCGAGATCCCGTTGCCAATTCCGCGCTCGGTTATCTGCTCACCGATCCACATCACGAACATCGCACCGGCAGTGACCGTGATCACCGTCATCACGATGAACGAAATGCCCGGCTGATAGACCACCGAGCCGCCGCCCGGCGCCTGGATCTTTTCGAGCCCAACCGCGATCATCGCGCCCTGGAAAATCGAAAGGCCGACGGTCGCGTAGCGCGTGTATTGGCTTATTTTTCGGCGGCCCGCTTCCCCTTCCTTGTACAGATCGTCGATGTAGGGCGAAGCGACCTTCAGAAGATCGATAATGATCGCGACCGTGATGTACGGCATGATGCCGAGCGCGAAGACCGAAAAGCGCTCCAGCGCGCCGCCCGAAAACAGGTTAACCCAGCCGAACATCGTGCCGGCGGCCTGATCGAAGAATGCGGAAAGCGCCTGTCCGTCGATTCCCGGAGTCGGCACCGCGACGCCGATTCGGTAGACGGCCAGCATCAGGGCTGTGAAAAACAGCCGGCGGCGCAACTCCGGTATATGCGAGGCGTTTGAAAAGCCCTCAAGCATTAGGCGTTAGCCGGGGCTATAAGCTCCGCGACGCCGCCCGCGGCGGCAATTTTCTCGCGCGCGCCCGCCGAGAACGCATCGGCGCGCACGGTCAATTTTATCTTCAATTCGCCGGACCCAAGAATCTTCACCTTGAGTCCCTTGCCGATGATTCCACGTTCAGCCAGCGCCGCGCTATCGATAATCGCGCCCTCGCCAAACGCGGTGAGGCTGTGCAAATTCACCACTGCGAACTCCCGGCGCCGCGCCTCGTTTTTCTGGGTGCGCCGGAATCCCTGTTTCGGCAGACGGCGCTGCAACGGCATCTGGCCGCCCTCGTATCCGGGCGGAGTGTTGCCGTGAGATCGCGAGCCGAGACCCTTATGCCCTCGGCCCGAGGTCTTGCCGTGGCCCGATCCGATTCCTCGCCCGATTCGCTTGATGCGATGCTTCGAGCGGGGAGCCGGCTTGAGTTCGTTCAGCTTCATCAAATCCTCAGGTCCCGCCGTCTCGCAAAAATGATCGCGGGCGGTTATTCTCCGATCACCGCGACTAGATGCTTAAGCCGCTTTACCATCCCTTCCACGGAAGCGGTGCGCTTGAGTTCGCGTTCGCTTCCGACCTTGCGCAGGCCAAGACCGCGCACCGTTTCACGCACGCGCTTGTTGGTCCCAATCGGGCTGTGCACCAGTTTCACTCGGATCGTATCGCTCATCGTACTTGCCGTTAAATGTTGCGGCTACGAGGCCGCATCAGGCGGCCTCCGTATGCTCTCCCGCTCCCGATCGAGCGCGCAGTTTCGTGATATCTTCGGGGCTGCGCAATTCCAGCAGCGCTTCGAGCGTCGCCTTAACCAGATTGTGCGGGTTCGAGGAGCCAAGCCGCTTGGTCAGGACATTGCGGATGCCGCACAACTCGACCACCGCGCGCACACCGCCGGCGGCGATAACTCCGGTGCCTTCCGCCGCTGGGCGCAGCACCACCCGGCCCGCTCCAAAATGGCCGACGACTTCGTGCGGAATCGTGCCGCCGCGCAGCGGAACCCGAATCAGGCTCTTCTTGGCGCGCTCCACGCCCTTGCGGATTGCTTCCGGCACTTCGTTGGCCTTACCCAGGCCGAAGCCGACCAATCCGTTATGGTCACCCGCAACCACCAGCGCCGAGAAGCTGAAGCGGCGTCCGCCCTTAACGACTTTCGCAACCCGGTTGATGTGAACAACCTTTTCTTTGATTTCGAGCCCTTGCGGGTCAATGCGTTGAGCCACGTCGCGCCTCGATTTTCAGAACTTGAGCCCGGCCTCGCGCGCCGCGTCGGCCAGCGCCTTCACTCGTCCGTGATAAAGGAATCCATTACGATCGAACACCACCGAGTCGATTCCCGCGGCCCGGCATCTGCGCGCGATTTCCTGTCCGACCGCTTTAGCTGCCGCCATGTTGCGCTTGCTCTTGAGGTCGCCGCGCAGCGATTCGCTCTGGGTGGAGGCGGCTGCGATCGTCCGCCCGGTCTGATCGGAAATCACCTGCGCATAAATATGATGCAGCGATCGATAGATCGAAAGTCTCGGCCGAGCGTCGCTGCCGTGCGCCCGCTTTCGCACGCGCTCCCGGCGCAGACCACGTTTTTCCGCCCGCATGGATGCCATCGTAGTAAACCCGTCTATGCCGCGGTTGATCCGGCCGCAGCTTTGCCCGCCTTACGCCGGATCGTCTCGGTCGCGTATTTGATCCCCTTGCCTTTGTACGGCTCCGGCGGCCTGAGCTCCCGCACCTCGGCCGCAACCGACCCGAGGAGCTGGCGGTCGGCGCTTTCGAGCGTAATGACGGTCTGGCGATCAACTTTCGCCGTCACACCAGGCGGCAGTTGGTAGACAATCGGATGCGAGAATCCAAGACTCAGATTGATCTGGGTTGCCTTGGCTTCAGCCCGGTAGCCGACACCGTTAATTTCCAGAACTTTGGTAAATCCCTTGGTCACGCCTTCAGCCATGTTGGCGATAAGTTTGCGCGTAAGGCCATGCAGCGCGCGCTCGGCGTTCGTATCTCCTGGGCGCTTCACCAGGATAGCGCCGTCGCCGATTTCAACTGTAAAGCCGCGCGGCACCTCCTGTTCCAGCTTGCCTTTTGGTCCTTCGATCTTGAGCGTCGAACCGGAGAGTTGCGCCTTCACACCCTTTTCGAGCTTTACCGGCAATTTGCCTATGCGCGACATCGCTTGCTACCTGAAAATCGGCCTACCAAACCCGGCACAGAATCTCGCCGCCCACGCGTTTGCGGCGCGCCTCGCGCCCGGTCATCACGCCCAGCGGGGTTGACACTATGTGTACGCCCATCGCGCCGCGCGCCTTCGCCACTTCATCCGCTCCCGCGTAGCGGCGAATACTTGGACGGCTGACGCGCTCTATTCCTTTGATCACCGGCTCGCGTCCCGCTGAATAGCGGAGCTTTACAATCAACTTGCGCTTGGGCGCTTCGCCGCCGGCCTCCACTCCTTCGAGAAAGCCCTCGCTCGCGAGCACGCGGCAGATAGCCTCGCGCAGGCGCGAATGCTCGATAATCACCTCGTCGAACCGCGCGCGCATCGCGTTGCGGATTCGGGTCAGCAACTCCGCTATCGGATCCGTCCTTGACATATTTGTCTACCAGCTTGCCTTTACCACGCCGGGCAACTGGCCCTTGAGCGCGAGCTTGCGCAGGCATAGCCGGCACATCTTAAAGCGGCGGAAATAGCCGCGCGGACGCCCGCACAGCGGGCATCGGTTATGGCCTCGCACCTTGAATTTGGGAGGCCGCGTTGCCTTGATCCTGAGGCTCTTTTTCGCCATCGATTCTTAAGCCTTTTATGCCCGCGCCGCGGCTGGTTGCCCTTGCCGTGCGGCATCGGCGCTCTGCCGAAACGGCATCCCGAGCGCCTTCAGAAGCGTAAGCCCCTCGAAGTCGCTGCGCGCCGTGGTCGTAATCGAGATCGTGAGTCCCTTTATCTTGTCCACCTTGTCCAGGTTCAGTTCCGGGAAAATAGTATGTTCGCGCAGTCCAAGCGAATAGTTTCCGCGTCCGTCGAACGCCTTATCGCTGGTTCCGCGAAAATCCCGGACTCGCGGCAGCGCGACATTCACCAGCCGATCGAAGAACTCCCACATCCGCTCGCGCCTGAGCGTCACCATCGTGCCAATCGGCATGCCCTGGCGCAGTTTGAAATTGGATATCGCCTTGCGCGCGCGGGTCAGCACCGGTTTCTGGCCGGTAAT
>JASHOJ010000108.1 GCA_030041155.1 Candidatus Binataceae bacterium
CGCACGAATCGTGGAGCGCACGCGTGATTGGTCGCGCACGCGGCCGAGGGTCAGATGCGAAGTCCACTTCCGATGTTCGCGCCCGAATCCCGCCTCGGACGCGGCCATTTCGACTTGGGCCGCAAGCTGCGCAAGGCCATCGCCTTCGAGCCCCGCCCAAATCACGTTTGGACGCTTTAAGCTTGGGAAGGCGCCGATACCGCGCGCTCGTATCTCAAACGGCGGCGTCTCCGAAGCGACCCGCGTGAGCAGGACGCCGAGGCCGCTCAGCCGGGCGAGATCAATCGCGGGGCCGAGAAACTTAAGCGTCAGATGCAAATTACCGCGCGGGGTCCATCGCACGCCGTCACCAGATGAGCATATCTCGCCGATAAAGGCCGCGATCGCATCGTCGATTTCGGCGCTCATCCGAAGGCCGACAAAGGCGCGAATCCGCTCAGGCGCGGCGTCTACCTGTCCAGCTCCCATTCGACCAGTTGCAGGCGGTCGTTGCCGAAAAACATGACACCGTCGACGAATATGGTAGGCGATCCGAAGCCGCCGCGCGCGATAAGCTCGTCGGTATTCGAGCGGAGCTTTTCCTTGTACTCTGGCGCGGCAATCTTTTCGAAGAACTCCTTCTCGTTCAGGTCGCATTCGCGAACGATATCGCGCAGCACCTCGTCCTTGCTGATGTCTTTATCGTCGCCCCAATAGCTTTCGAAAACGCGGCGCGAATAGCGGGAAATCGCGCCATGCTCGAGCGCGACGAATGCTCCGCGCATGGCTTTAACCGAGTTGACGGGAAACACTGTCGGACTTCCAATCTGCAGACCATAAAAGCGAGCCCAGCCCTGCATATCCTTGACGTAATACTTCGCCTTTGGCTTGACCGGATTTGATCGGGTTTCATACACGGAAGGATTGACCGTGTTGAAAACACCGCCGACTAGGAACGGCCGCCATACCAGGTCCGCGCGATGGCGCGCGGCGGCGCCTTCTATCTTGCTGAAGGCAAGATAGGTCCAGGGGCTGGAGCAATCGTAAAAGAATTCAAGCTTTTTGCTCATCATGTCGCCTTGCTGCGTCCGAGATAGACCTCGAACATCACAGATCGTCACAATAGAAGAAGCGAGCGCCAGCATTCCAGCGCGGAATTCCGTGCCGCGATTGCGAACTTTTGCTCGCCGCGATCAAGGACGACGCGAATGCTCGCGCAAAATCCCCTTGCCGCGTGCGAAACAGGAGCGCACTTTGATAGCGGCGGTATCAGCTTAGCCAACTCTCGGGCGGAGGAAGCCAGACGAATACCCAGGACGAATGGCGATGATAGACACCACGACTGCGCGGCGTAGGTCGCGCGGCGCTCTGCTGATGACAGGCGCAATAGCAGCGCTGATTCTCGCTGTCTCGGCGTACGGATGCGCCGCCAGGGCGCGGCAGCCGTCGCTTACCCCAGCGACGGCAGAGCTCGATCCAGCAACTCAGGTGTTTACCCACTGCCGCGAGCTGGTGTGTACTCAGGCGCCGGTTCCCGGCTGCGATTTCTCCGAGGTCGTTCAAAGCGGCAAGCTCTATCCGATGCGTGAAAATTTCCGGTGTGCGCGCGTCGGTCTGGGCACGATTTGCGAGGAACGTCGCTCGCGTATCGGGCTTGAAGATGCGGAGCTGGAAAACCAGGTGCTTAAATTCGAATGCTCGGGCGATCCGGTGCAGTGCCAGGTCCTGGGCGGAAACGCGCCGTGGCCCGCGCCGCTTAACTCTCCAGGTTTCGCAAGCGGTCTCTCGTGCCGGTCGCCATCACCCGGTGGTCCGCCGCCGGCACTTCGCCCAATCCCCGGCCCCAACACCGCGATGCGCTAGCGGCAAGTGGTCGCTTGTTTCAGCCGCTGCTATCGGATATTTCTAGCGGCTCGACTTGGATTCTCAGGGTCTCCCATGAATAGCATCATCAAGAAGCTCGAAGATCGAGCATTGCGCAGCGACCTTCCGGATTTCCGCGTCGGCGATACACTTAGATTGCAGGTTAAGGTTCGCGAGGGTGAAAAAGAACGCATCCAGCCGTTCGAGGGCGTCGTGATCAAAATGAATCGCGGCGGAAATCGCGCGACCTTCACCGTGCGCAAGGTTTCCTACGGTATCGGCGTGGAGCGAATTTTTCCGCTGCATTCCTCGCGGCTTGAGAAAATCCAGGTACTGTCGCGCAGCCGGGTGCGGCGGGCGCGCCTGTATTATCTGCGCGCCCGTCAGGGCAAAGCCGCGCGGCTCGACGTCAAGGCGTAACTCTAGCGCTCCTCTCTATCAGAGCGAGGTCATGCGAACGTGCCCGTAGAACTGGGCGCCTTCGCAAATGGTCAGGCTTTCCGCCTCTATATTTCCGTGGACCCTCGCGTGCGATCCGAGCACGACGCGCTTGGATCCGACCACATCGCCGCGAAGCTCTCCCATTATCAGCAGGCGCGGAGCACTGACCTTGCCCTCGATGGTTCCGACCTCCGCGATCACAACCAGTTCAGCCGAGGAGACCTCGCCGCGAAACCTGCCCTCGATTCGCACCGGTTCGCTGAAAATCAAGCGGCCAGAGACATTTACGTTGCGGCCCACCGCGACGCGTGTCCGTTCCTCGATCCACGCCACCGCGGGCTCGTTCGGGATCAGCGCGGAAGCCCGTCCCCCCAGCTCCGCTCCAGTAGTATGTCCGTTTTCTTGAATCATCCGCCTGCCCCCTTGCTGATGGAGCCGATCTACGGCGCTGGAAATACATGACAAGCAACCGCATGTCCACTGACCCCGCTTAAGAGGGGCGGCTCGATTCGCCGGCATTCGTCCTTCGCATAAGGGCATCGAGGATGAAAACTGCATCCCGGCGGAGGATTTACCGGGCTCGGCATTTCGCCGGGAAGCTTGATCCGCTCCGGTTTGCCAGCCGCGTCGATGGAGGGGATCGCCGACAGAAGCGCCCGGGTATATGGATGGCGCGGGTGCGAGTAGATTTCCTCGCGCGTGGCAAACTCTACGATCTTGCCCAGGTACATTATCGCGACTCGCTGGCTGATATGCTCCACGATTCGCAGGTCGTGCGCGATAAATAGATAGGTAAGCTTCAGCCGCTCCTGAAGGTCCTGCAGAAGATTGATGATCTGCGCCTGAATCGAGACGTCGAGTGCCGAGACCGGCTCGTCGAGCACGATAAATCGCGGATTCACCGCGAGCGCCCTTGCAATTCCGATCCGCTGGCGCTGACCGCCTGAGAACTCGTGCGGATAGCGGTTCATCGCGTCGGCGCCCAGCCCGACCATCTGCAGAAGCTCAACTATTCTCTCCTGCTTGGCAGCGCCGCGCGCAAGATTGTGGATCTCGATTCCCTCGCCCACGATCGCGCGCACCTTCATCCGCGGGTTCAGCGACGCGTACGGATCCTGGAACACGAGCTGCATCTCGCGCCGGAGCGCCCGCAGTTCCGCGCGCGGAAGGGTGGTGAGATCGCGTCCATTGAACCAAACCTTGCCGCTGGTCGGCTCGATAAGCTTGAGCACCAGCCGCCCCAGCGTTGATTTGCCCGAGCCTGACTCGCCGACGAGTCCCAGCGTCTCGCCGGATTCGATTTCAAAGCTGACGCCCGCGACCGCCTTGACGGTCTGCCGATGACGAGTGAAGAGTGCGTCTCCGCCAGCGGGAAACTCCTTGCGCAGATCCACGGCGCGCACCAGCAAGCGCTCGGTCGCCACCAGCGGCGAGGCCGTCAGATCGGGACGCTCAGACGCGGATACAGGCGGCATAGTGATGAGGGGCTTTCTCTTCAAGCGGCGGGTCGGTCTCCGCGCATTGCGCGACTGAAAGCGGACATCGCGGATGAAACCTGCATCCCGAAGGCGGATGCAGCGCGCTCGGAATCGATCCGGAAATCGCCTGCAGCCGCCGGCGCGGCTTACCGTCGATACCCGGAATCGACGCGAGCAATCCCTGAGTGTAAGGGTTCAGCGGACGGCGGAACAGGTCTTGCGCCGACGCCTGCTCCATCACCCGCGCCGAATAGAGGATTGTCACCTCATCCGCGTACTCGGCGACGATTCCCAGATCATGCGTAACCAGGATGACCGCGAGACCGAGGCGGACCTGCAGCTCGCGGATAAGCTCGAGAATCTGCGCCTGGATTGTGACGTCCAGCGCCGTGGTTGGCTCGTCGGCAATCAGCACCTTTGGATTGCATGCGAGCGCCATTGCGATCATCACCCGCTGGCGCATCCCGCCGGATAGCTGATGAGGATAGTCACCGAGGCGGCGTTCAGGGTCCGCGATTCCAACCAGCTTAAGCGCCTCGATCGTGCGCGCTCGCGTTTCGTGGCGTGAGGTGTGCTGATGCAGTCGCACGGCCTCGCCGACCTGGTTGCCGATTGTGAAAACCGGGTTTAGCGAGGTCATCGGCTCTTGAAAGATCATCGCGATCCTGGCGCCGCGCACCGAGCGCATCGCGGATTCGGGCAACTTTAACAGATCGATGCCCTCGAGCAGCACTTCCCCACCGATAATTCGCGCCGATTCGGGCAGAAGCCGCATGAGCGACAGCACGGTTGCGGTTTTACCGGAGCCGGATTCGCCGACGATTCCCATCAGCTTTCCCGCTTCCACCGAAAAGCCGACCCCATCGACGGCGCGAACCTCGCCCTCATCGGTAAAGAACGACGTGCGCAGAGATTTTACTTCCAGTAGGGGAGACACCTGGCCTTCTAAGGTAGCATCGCGCGCGATAGCGGAACCATATGGGGCGTGGTCAGCCGGCGTTCGAGGGATCAAGCCGGTCGCGCAGATGGTCGCCTAGGAAATTGAACGACATTACCGCGAGAAAAATAAACAGCCCCGGAATGAGGATCCACGGGTATCGCGCCAGGCTTTGCACATCCTGCGCCTGGGCCAGCAGGTTGCCCCACGAGGCGGCCGGTTCCTGGATTCCAAGCCCCAGCAGCGAAAGCGCGCTTTCACCGAGGATAAACCCCGGAATCGAGAGCGTGGCCGCCACAATCGAGTAGCCAATCACCGACGGGATGATGTGGCGGACGATGATGCGCGAGCGCGAGGCGCCGAGCGCGCGCGCGGCTTCGACGTAGGGACGCGATCGGACCGACGACGCCATCCCGCGGATTATCCGCGCGAAACCGGCCCAACTGATGAAGCTCATGATCGCGATAATCATAAAGAAGGTCAGCGTGGTGCTGAGTCCGGCAGGAATCATCGCGGCCAGCGCAAGCAGAAAATAGAACGACGGCAGCGACATCTCAATTTCCGTAAGCCGCATGATCAAATTGTCCGTCAGCCCGCCCATGTAGCCGGCGAGTGCGCCAATCGTTATCCCGAGCGAGAAACTGATCGCGACGCCGACCAGCCCGACGAACATGCTAACCCGCGATCCGTAGACAATTCGTGAAAACAGGTCGCGCCCCAGGCTGTCGCTGCCCATCAGATAGAAGGGATTTTTCGGCGAGTCGGTGGTGAACAGATGCCAATGCCAGAACAGGTGGATGTAAGTCCGGCGGCTATGGTCCGGCACGTAGTTGCGTTCCACCGGATCCAGCATCCGCATCGGATTGGTGTAGAAAAATCCGTGGCCCCATTGCGCCGGCGTCGCAACGTGCAGCGCCATCGGCGGGCAATCGGGCATTTCGCGATTCTGATACGCGTAATCGTAGGGCGCGAAGAAGGGCGACGCGATCGCGAACAGGTAAAATATTGCGAGGCAGAGGGCGGATGCGCGCACCGTCCACGACGCGAGCGCCCACTCGCGGCGCGGACCGGCCACAACGATCGGCGACACGATCGGTTCGGGAATGGCCGAAGGTAGCGCGCTCATTGCTGTGCCGCCGACGAAAAGTCAACCCGTGGATCGACCGCGACCAGCGCCATATCGGCGAGCAGATTCCCGACCAGCAGCAGGATGGTTCCGACCAGCACCGATCCCATTACCAGGTAAATGTCGAGCTGGCGTACGGCATCCAGCAGCAGCAAGCCGAGGCCCTGCAGGTTCATCACCGCTTCCACCAACGCGGCACCGCCAAGGAGGTCGCCGAGCGAGTATCCCGCCATCGTGACGAACGGGTTGAGGGCATTCCTGAGCACGTGCTTGTAGATCACGATCCGTTCGGAGAGACCCTTGGCGCGCGCGGTGCGCACGAATTCGGCATTTTTTATCTCCAGGATCTGCGACCGCATCAGCCGCATCAGCCCCGCCATCCCGGCGGTGCCGAGCACGAACACCGGCAGTATCAGATGATTGATGCGGTCGGCGATCTTCGACCAGAAAGCCAGCGTGTTGTAGTCAACCGAGTAGGTGCCGCCAATCGGAAACCATCCGGTTTGCAGCGCGAGCCACATCATCAGAAACGCAAGAAAGAAATTCGGCACCGACATGCCGAAAAAGGCGAGAAATGAGAGCACGCGGTCGGCTATCGAGTTCTGGTTGACCGCAACCGCAATTCCGATCGGTATCGCGACTATCCACGCAAACACCATCGCGCACGCGGACAAAATAATCGTGTTCACCGCGCGCGACCCGATTAGCGAGGTGACGCTCACCCGATACGCGAGCGAAATCCCCAGATTCAGATGAAGCACCGACCAGAGCCATTTTAAGTATCGGACCATCAGCGGTTGATTGAGTCCGAACTGCGCCTCCATCTGCTTGATAACCTGGGGCGAGATGCGCGGATTCAGCTTCAGCGTGGAAAGAAAATTCCCCGGCACCAGCGACATGACGAGGAACGATAAAAAGGTGATTCCGATAATCAGCGGAATCATGTTGAGCAGGCGGCGAACCAGAAAACGTCCCATCGGCTCAGTCCGCCGCCGCGACTTTAGTGGGCATCAGTTTGCTTTGAATTGAATCCATTCCGGTTTGTACAGTCCCCATACCGTGGGTTGATAATTTTCCAGCGAGTCTTTCCACGCGGCGTATCGGGTCTGGCGCACGGTTTCGATAATTGGGAGCTGATCGTGAAGAATCTGCTGGATTTTCCAGTAGTACGGCGCGCGCTGGAGCGGATTCATCACCGTGGTTCCCTGGTCGAGCAGTGAATCGATCTCGGCTTCCCAAGGCGTGGCAGGAGTTTTCTGATCCGGATACCAGATGTGCAGATTTCCCGACGAGCGCAGAAAATCGGCGCCGTCGTTAGGCTCGAAGCCGCCGGTGAACCCCATCAGGATGCAATCCCAATCGAAGGTTGAATCCAGTTTTTCGACCAGGGTCTGAAAATCGAGCGGACGAAAGTTCACTTGGATTCCAAGCGTCGCGAGGTCCTGCTTCAGGATCGCGCACATCTGTTGGCGCTCGGTCGAGTCGGCGTTGGTGGTCAGGTTGAAAATCAACGGATTGCCATGCCGATCGGCGCGAACCCCGGGCCGGATCAGATGATAGCCGCGCGCTTCGAGCAGCCGCGCCGCTTCCTTCAGATCGTAATCGTAATCGGTCAGATTCGGATTGTGAAAGATCTTGTTCGCCGGCGAGATCTCGGCCACTGCGGGAACCGCGAGTCCATGGAAGCAGAGGTTTATGATGCCCTGCTTGTCGATTGAATGCGCAATCGCGTGCAGGAAATTCGGATCGGTAAACCAGGCGAGCTTGGGATCGGTGACGCCGTTGTGTACGAAGTGTTTTGGATTGCGATTGAAAGAGAAGAACAGTTCGCCCGTATCGATTCCAATCTTGTGCACCTGGATGTGCAGCGCGGCGGCTTTGTCCTTGAGGTCGATTACGTCCTTCGGGCGCGGCGCATAAACGTCGGTCTGACCGGAGAGAAATTTCAGATAATCGGCGTTCTGATCCTGCACGATCATGATTATCCTGCCGTGCAGCCTCGGCAGCTCTCCGCCGTGCTCATCCTTCATCCAAAAGGTCGGATTACGCCGGTACTGGACAAGCTGGCTTTGAACGTAGTTCGTCATCATGAACGCGCCGTCGCCGATAAGCTTGGCCGGAGGAGTGTTGATTCCCCAGGTCTGGTTGAATTTTCCCGCCGCGTAGAGCGCTCCGAGCACATGCTCGGGAATAATCGGGAGACCCGCGATCTCGTACAGCAGAGGAGCGAAAACCCGCGGCACGCTCACCTTCACCGTGTAGTCGTCGAGCACCTGGGTATCGATCTCGTGGCCGTCGACGAGAAGACTTGGCCGGATACTGTTGGGAATTTTCGGGTCGTAGATAACCTTCATCGTGAACGCGACATCATGCGCATCCAGCGGCGCGCCATCGAACCATCTGAGGCTGTGGCGCAGATGAAAAGTGATCGTCTTTTGATCGGGAGAAATGTCCCAGCTCTCGGCGAGACCCGGCTCCGGCAACAGGGTTTTGACGTTCACCCGAATCAAGGTGTCGAAGATATCTCCGATCATGGTGCCGGAGGTCGCATCGGTTACCAGGATCGGATTGAAAGTGCGCGGATCGGCTGGCGACGCGTCATACAAAATCTGTTCGCGCGCATGGTTTATTTTCGGCCGATTCACCCGGCATCCACCGGCAAAGGCCAGCGCCGCGATTGCGATCGCAATCGGGAAGGCTTTTGCGTGAAATTTCCTGTTTACCCGGTGGTTCACTTTCATGACGAATATTAGAGCACATCCTTGTGACAACGGCTGTCCGCGAGTCGCGCACCGACGGAAACTGGATTTTTCGCAGCCCTCACCCTATATGTTTCGGCTATACGTAGCTGCTATTGCCAGCCGCGAACCATGGGAGAGATTCGAATGAGTGAACAGAAAACTCAAACTGAGAATCTTCGCGATCGTATTCGCACGGTCGCTCCGAAATTGATGGATCTCACAGAAAAAGTGCTCTTT
>JASHOJ010000109.1 GCA_030041155.1 Candidatus Binataceae bacterium
CTCCCGAGATCGCGGCCGCGTCATCGACCTCGCGTAGCAGTAGTAGTTGCCCATCGCTGCCCCTTGAGCGGTTAGGGCGCCGGTCATCCTATCTCTCTAGCTGCCCGCTTGCGCGCAACGAACGAGAGCGATTTGTACCTATATGACGCAGAGCTAATGTACCCTCGTGAGAAACTCAGACGTAGATCACGTTTTTCGAATCACGAACGGCAGCGCTACCGAGTATTGAATCGATTCGATGAGTGAAATGCTGACTTGCACATGGGCGCCGACCAACTTGGGCGGCGGACCTCAACTCCTGCACCGGCCTGATCGCGCCAGCCGAGTTTCTTCCGCCGCGCCGAGCGGCCCGGCACTGCAGGAGCGGATGCTGCGGCCAGTCCGGCTCGCCGAGCAACTCGGCATCGATCACCTCCTTGTCGCCCAACGATGGTGGGGCACCGCTCGGGAAATAGAATCCTCCACTTACGATTGCCTGGCGATGACTGCCTTTTACGCCGCCCACACCGGGCGCATCCGGCTCATCACCGCGATTCATCCCGGCTTCTTCCTTCCCGGCGTGATCGCCAAATGGGGCGCCACTATCGACCGCCTCACCGGCGGCCGCTGGGCGGTCAACATCACCTCAGGATGGCACGAAGCGGAATTCCCGATGTACGGCGCGGGCCTGCTTCCTCATGACGAGCGCTACGCGCGCTCGCGTGAATTCATCACGGTCCTGCGCGGTGCTTGGGAGAGCGACGAATTTAGTTACGAGGGCCGGTATTACAATGTTCGCGGACTCCGTCTTGAGCCGCGCCCGCTCAGTCCTCATCTCGAAGTATGGCAGGGCGGCCAGTCTCCGGCCGCGATGGAGATGGCGGTGGATCACTCTGACTGGATGTTCATGAATGGCGGGCCGCCGGAGAAAATCCGCGGCATCATCAACGAGGTGCGACGCCGCGCTGAACGGACCGGGCGCCCTATTCGCTTCGCCCTGTATTCAATTCCGCTATGCCGCGAGACCGACGCGGAGGCCGAACGCGCCCTTGCCGCGATGCTCGAGGCTCAGGACTCCGCGATGATCGAGCGCCGCAAACTTCGCACCTCCGGCGCCCACGGGATGTGGTCCTCGCTAGATGACCGACTGACTCTGCTCGACAGCAACGAAGGTTATGCCAGCCGCCTTATTGGGAGCCCACAAACTATCCTAAGTCGTATGATCGAGTTTCACGAACTCGGCGTCGATTGCTTCCACCTCACGCTCAACGACGACCTCTTCAATCGCGAAGTCCTCCCGAAGCTCCGTCATCAAAAGGCTTAGTTGGACTGCGTACTCGGGCCTTGGCTCTCGCGCGGCTGCCTAGGCACGACGGGACGACAGCCTTCACGAATCGCCGACGCAGCCGACGAGAACGGCGCCAGACAAATCAGCGCTCACTCTCAGCGCTGGCTTTTGGGGCGGGGGGAATTGAATAGGCGAATTAAGCTCTTGAAAAACGCGAGCTTTTGGATCCGGTCTTCAAAACCTACCCCCAAAGTTACCCCCACGATCAGCTAGTTACCCGTCGTTGTCACACGGTTTGATGACTGCTGAAAGCCTGCTCGAAAATTTCAGTATCGATCTCATATTCGCCGCTAGACTGGATCACCAAGCCATTGGAGCCATTGAGGGTACCGGCGGCGATCCATTTCATTACCGACTTTGATTCCAAGTTGTAACGTTGTGAAAACTCATCGATCGACAGAACCGCAGTTTTATGAGGGCCGAGTCGCTGCCCCAGGAATTCAAGCGGCGTATTGGTTGCTTTTGCCAGTCGTACTACATTGCCGAAGCTGATTTTTCCAAGGCCGCCATCAAGCCACCTATAGATTGTCTGAGTCGAGATACCGAGCTGGTCTGCGGCTTCAACTGGGCCACCAAGGCTTCCAATTGCATATTCAAGCCAATCAACTTTACGCATCTTTCTGTCCTCGCGCCCCGAGGTGCTCTTTGCCAATTCCGCCGAACGTGGATCGTTAACTGATTTAGACATGTGCTCTTTCTCCGATGGGTTGGTTGCTTTTAGTCCCTGACCGCAGCGCGTGCGGCTTCGGTTTGGTTGAGGGCTGGGCGGATGCGCTCGCTTTCGCCTTAGCGAAACTCATGAACGCGATTTGCTGGCACTGTTATAATCTTCCATTGTGTGTCTCTCCTGCTGGTTGGTTTGTTGTTGCTCACGGATGCGAGTATGTATCTAGCGCATGATATTGTCAAGCTTCGTGATATAGATACTAGCTAGGAAGAGAGGCAATAATTTCCCCTCAACGTCATGCGCTTGCTGTTGTAATGAGCGGCTAGTATATGACGAGTATGGTCACGGCGTCGGAGATGGCGCGGAAGCGTTGGGCAGGCATCGGAGCTGATGAGCGCTCGGCGCTGGCAAAAGCCGCTGTCAAGGCTCGCGAGGCCAAGCCCACACGCTCGGTCATATGCACCCTTTGCAAGCGCAAGATCCGTCGCAAGGACGCCATCGTCGCCGCTGAGTACCTGTCGCGTGGCAAACCCTATCGGCGCTATCGGTGCGCAAAGTGCGCCCGCAAGACCCACCACCCGTAGAGTGTTTGCCAACATTAGGTAGGCGCGCTGGGCTAGACGTCCGCGCGCGCCGGACAAGGGTGATGGGGGGTAGAGTTCCGACCATCCGCGGTCGCGGGATTTACTTGGTTACCCGGCGCGTCGGCGAGAGCAATTTGTACCAACCCGTTAATACCTATCCCGAAATCTTTGGAAGCGGTACCCTATAGCTATGATTCATGGATTATATGAGGTTGAGGAAGCCGCACAACTTGCGGGACTGAAGGCGAGCTCCATCCGAGAATATTGCGGATTCGGGAAAACCACACTGGTGCGGGGGCGTGATTACACTGTCTTGCGGCGTT
>JASHOJ010000110.1 GCA_030041155.1 Candidatus Binataceae bacterium
ACTTGACGACGAGCGCTCCCATGCGCTTCGTCCGGCGACCAACGAAGTCTCCTTCGCCAAAAGGCGTCCGCGCCAGATATGGGTTGAGTTCCGCGCGGATCGCGTCCATCTCCGCCCGGTCCGCCAACCGATCAAGAATAACGCAGCCATCACGTTCGATCGTCGCGAGGCACTCCTCGACGGAGGCGGTTTCGGGCAGCGTCGTAATCGTGCTCACGCGCGTACTCCTTCGGCTGAGTTTGGCCTCGCGTCCGACGAAGGCTTGTCAGGCCACTTTGCTATACGGTGACGCGAGAACCGGTGCGGTGAGGCCGCCGGCGGCTCGTACCCGTTTCAAAACCGCGGTAGAAATTTCCAAGCATCCCGCGATCGACTGCACGCGGCCGATCCAGCACGGCTTGCCGATGCGCTCAAGCGGCCACTTCCCAAGCCGCAGAACGCGCTCAAATCGCACATCGACCACGGCGACGATCTCCTTGAGGTTCCAAGTCAGCCCGAATTCCAGGACGCCGGCGAGAAGTTCGCAGGTGCAGTGGGCAAGCGACCCTAGGCGAGCGTGGCCGACGGATTCGCAGGCAAAACGGCTCGCTTCCCAGACGTGGGCACTCACGGGCGCTGGCTCGCCGGCCAACAACGCGGGAAAAACCTCGCGCAGCATATAGGGGCCGGTAGTAGGCAGAAGGCGCACGCAGCCGTCGATTTCGCCGTCGCCGCTCTCGTGCAGCACATACACCGGCCGTAGGGTGTCAAATTCATCGGCTTCAAGCTCACCGCTAGACACAACTTCCCATCCGAGGCGAGCTTTGAATACGCGATGGCGAAGCCGGTGCATGCCGACGATGGCAGCTAAATTTGCTCCGCGCTCATCGGGTGTGACCAATCGGATCACGGCGCTCCCCCTAAACCGGAGTGGGAGCCGAATTAGATTTTTCCCGGAAGCGCGTGTCAGCCTGTAGAGTTTTACAGGGGGGGACGAAGGCCAATAGCTATTATCGGCCGATCGTATGCGAGAGCACCGCTTCGACGATCGCTTGCTGCAATGTTCTTACCTTAAATTTAGCCTTGGCGTTTTCGATGTGAAACACCACCGTGCGCTGGCTGATGCCGAGGATCTCCGAGATATCGTAGCTCGATTTTCCGCGCGCGGCCCATTGCAGGCATTCGTGTTCGCGCGGCGACAGCCGCGGCGCGTCGGGAATGGCGATGCCGTGAAAGCGGTGGCGAACGTGCGCATGAGTGTAGACACCGATGAGGTGCAACAGATGGCGGTTCTCGGCAATGTTTTTCGAGAAGCTGCGAAAGGCTTCGTCGCTCGCCACGTTGAGGGTCGCGACTTTTCCGTGGCCTTCATGGATTGGGACGGTGAATCCCCGCTTGATGCCGAACTCGCCGGCTTCGTGAAATATTTGCCGCGGCACTGGATCAAGCTGCGCGAGGTAGTCCTTGGATCCCCAGTCAAAAGGGAGCAGCCGCGCTGTCGCGCTCGCGAGCACCGCGTCAAATCGATGATAGGCCTGTTCGTAATATCGTGCGGCCCAGCCGGCCGGATAGGTTGCGACAATGAGTGGCGCGGAGGCGTCGTTGACCGGTGCATCGCCGACATACGCAAAAACCGGCAACTGCAGCTCGTTTAAGACGCGAGCGATCGCCTGCTGGAGCTCCGCCGCAGTGGTCGCTTCATCCAGCTGGTCAACGAAATCTTGAAAGGCTTGCATCGCTCGCTGCACGTAAGGCCTGCTCTTTGCAGCTACACGAGCTCAACATAGTACGCATACCGCGCGTAATTTGAATGCTTTAGGTTTGGCAGGACAGGACACGTTCGGCTAACAATTCGCCATGGGGCCCCGCTATAGTCGAGCGCAAAGCGACGCCGAGCCGAACCCGATCGACATACACGTTGGCGCGCGCGTTAGAGAGCAACGCCTGGCTCGACATATGACCCAGCAACAGCTGGCCGCCCTCGTTGGGGTGACTTACCAGCAGCTCCAGAAATACGAGCGCGGCGCCAACCGGATCACCGCGAGCCGTCTTTATCGGTTCGCCTTCGCTCTCGGCGTACCGGTCTCGTCCTTCTTTGAAGGCATCGCACCAGAGCCGCCAGGGCAACCTGTGACGCCGACCGCCGGAGACCATACACTCACGCGAGAAATGCTGAACATCGCCCGCGACGTCTTCGCCATAAGCGATCCACACCTGCGCGCATCGCTCCTGAAACTGATTAAAGCGATTGCCGGAACTGTTCGCGAGACCAGATAGACGGCGCCGGCCCTGAGGCGCCGAATGCTCATGCGGCTCGTCCCCGAAGGAAACTCGTCCCGCCGGCGGCCATTAGGCGCGGCCGGCGCGATCGGCTTGGCGACCTTGGTCGTCGCGATCTCCCTAACGCCCGCGCCGGGCCGGGACGCCAGCGGCAATTTCCAGGTCTATGGCGCGGGCTTCGTCCCCTGCACGACCTTTGTTGAACTCGTGGCCAAGGCGAAGCAGAATATGAACGCAGAGACGAGCCGCATTGCGTACCTTTCGTGGGTCCAGGGCTATCTCACGCCCTACAACATCGACATGCCCGGTGTCGTTTCAGTCCTGCGGACGCCAGACGCGACGGCGCTGTCGGAGTGGCTCGTTACCTACTGCAAGGTGCATCCGTCCGACAATCTCGTGCAAGTCATGCCGGCCCTCATTAGCGATCTCGGCCGGAAGCCGCCGGCCCTATGATCTCCGATCTCGACATCTGGCGCGCCGCCGATATCCTGGTGAAGCGTCACGGCGAGGATGCCGCGATCGTCGCGGCCTAACGGGCGGACGAACTGCTGGCGAAGGGTGACATCGAAGGGCAATTCGTGTGGAAGCGCATTGTCGCGGCCGTCGCCGAGCTGCGTCGG
>JASHOJ010000111.1 GCA_030041155.1 Candidatus Binataceae bacterium
GCGACTTTGCCCTGCAAGTCGCGCATTTGCGGCTCGAAATTATCGCCGCCGCTTGAGGATGCGCGCATCGCATCGAAGATCGGATTCGCGGTCTCCGCTATTTTCTCGATCGCGTCGAGTTGCGCCTGGGTGCTGGCGTGCGCGCGAGCGGTATCGACCGCGCCGGCGAATTCACGCTGCTGATCGCGCACGATCTCGGCGCCATCAGGTTGAGCGCGCCCCCAATCCATCTTGTACAGGGCCGCTTCCATCGAGTTTGCGGCGTCACTCGCCTGGTATTGGTTGTCGTGCAGCGCGGCGGGCAGTGCACCGAATAGATGAAAGCCGTAGGCGATAAACAGCGTCGCGATCAACAGAATGATCGGCGCGATCACCGCCGCGAACCTGAGCTTGGTGACAATCGTTATTCGCGTCATTGTGGATATCGCTTCGAACAGAAGATCGCGCGCGAATGGCTTAAAATCAACGGCTGAGTGAGCCGCGCGATTCGCTCGGTCCAGCTATCAGCGCGCGCGAAGCTCCATTTGACCGCTCGTCGCGATGTGCGATGATTGCGTGCGATGAACTTTGCTGATCGGCTTGCCGCCGCGATAATTGCGAAAAATTCGTGCGCGGTCCTCGGCGTCGATCCTCATCTCGATGCCCCCGGCTCGCCCGGCGTTCCGAAGCCGTATACGCTTGCGAGCTTCTGCTGCGAGCTGGTTGAGGCGTGTGCTCCTTATGTCTGCGCGGTCAAGCCGCAGCTTGCCTTTTACGAGGCGCGTGGCCTCGATGGCATGCGCGCGTTTGCCGAGGTCGTCCGGACGGCGCGCCGGCTTGGCTTGATTCTCATCGCTGATGCCAAGCGGGGCGACATAGGCTCGACTTCGGCCGCATATGCTGAGGCGTTCCTGGGCGATGGCGATTTCGGCTGCGACGCAGTGACGGTTAATCCATATCAAGGCGCCGACTCGACGATGCCGTTTATCGCACGGATCGCGCGCGGGCGCGGAGTTTTCGTGTTGGTGAAGACTTCGAATCCGTCGTCGGGTGAGTTTCAGGACGTCAGTGCGGGCGACGGCCCGATATGGCAACGCATTGCCGCGCGGGTCGCCGGATGGGGCGGCGACTATCTTGGCGATTCGGGAATGAGTCCGGTCGGCGCGGTGGTCGGAGCGACATATCCCGATGACGCGCTTAGCGCGCGCCGGTTGATGCCGCAGGCTTTCATCCTGGTGCCCGGTTACGGCGCACAGGGCGCGAACGCGGCCGACGCGACGATGGCGGCGCGCGGCGACGGCAGCGGGATCATCGTGAACGCCAGCCGCAGTCTGATGTACGCATACAGGAAATCCAAGACCAGCCCACCCGAGGCGGCCGCGTCCGCCGCCTCAGCCATGCGCGATGATCTGAACGCTGCCCTGGCGCGTGTTCGCCAGGCATCCTGAAATCTTCAATCGAACAAGCCGGGCACCGCCTCGATTACGATTCGGCGTGCTGGCAGGTCCATCTCTCTGACAATGTCGTCGATAACCGGAATCAGTACTTCCCTGCGATTGTTGTCGTGGACCACCAGCACCTCGTTGGCGCCGGTTGCGAGAATCTCCGCAACGGTGCCGATCGATTGGCCGCCGGTGAGAATAACCTCGCACCCAATCGCCTGGTAATAATAGAACTCCTTTGGTCCGGCGTGCGGCAGCTCGGTTGCGGGCACCATCACGATTGCGCCGACCAATGTTTGTGCCGCCTCGATGGCGCCGATCCCCTTGAGTACCAGCCGGACAGCGCCGCCCGCGCGACTTACCTCCGATACCCGGTGAGTGTTCCGGCTATTCCCGAGTTCGAGAGTTATGCAATCGAGCCGCTCGAGCGCTGTTGACTCAGGATTATCAGGTTTGAATTTCAGAGCGCCGCGCAGTCCGTGTGTTCCGATGATCTTCCCCAAACGGACCATCGCTGCGGCGGATTTCGCGAGCCGTTTGGCGGATCTGGGCGCGGATGAATGGGAAGCTCGGCCGGAGGTTGCCGGCGGCCTACCGGCCGATGCCATAAGTCGCGCGTTACTGCTTGTCTTCGATGATCTCGAGGACAACTTTCCGGTTAGTGCGCGAGGCGACCGCGTTCAGGATGGTCCGGATTGACTTTGCGGTCCGGCCCTGTTTTCCGATCACGCGTCCCAGATCTTCTTTTGCGACTCGGAGTTCGAGCACCGAGGCGGTGTCACCCTGAGTCTCTTTCACTTCGACCGCGTTCGGGTCGTTTACGAGCTGTTGAGCCAGGAACTGTACCAGCTCCTTCATGATTGGCTCCTTGTGCAGCGGCTCGCATCATCAGGTGGAGGGCGCTGCGCTGGCAACCTGCTTGATTAGCTTGCGCACCGTATCACTGGGCTTTGCCCCAGCTTTCAGCCAGCGATCGACGTGGTCCTGCCTCATAGAAACCCGCGGTGGATTGAAAGCCGGGTCATAAGTTCCGACCTGTTCGACAAAGCGTCCGTCACGCGGGGCACGTGCATCCGCCACCACGATCCGGTAAAAGGGCTTCTTTTTGCCGCCATGACGGCGCAGCCTGATTACCAGTGCCATCTATTTCTCCTCACCTATTCTATCTCCCGAAGCCCATCCCGCGCATCATTGATTTTCCTGCGCCGAGCTTGGTTAGTTTTTTCATCATTTTGCGCGTTTGTTCAAACTGCTTGAGAAAACGATTGACGTCCTGGACCGAGGTTCCGCTGCCGGCGGCTATCCGTATGCGCCGTTTTCCATTGAGAATCAAATGATTATCGCGCTCCTGGCGGGTCATGGAATCGATAATCGCCTGAATCCGTTTGAACTCCCCTTTCGCTTCCTCTGAATCGGCAGCGCCGGCGGCCTTTTTCAGCCCCGGAATCATCCCGATAAGGTCGCCAATCGAACCCATCTTACGAATCGTTTTTATCTGCTCGGCAAAATCAGCAATCGAGAACTCGTTCTTTTTGAACTTGCGCTCCAGTTCCTTGGCTTTCGCCGCGTCGTAGTTCGTTTGCGCCTTCTCGATCAGGGTCAGCACGTCGCCCATCCCGAGAATTCGCGATGACAGCCGGTCGGGATGAAAAACCTCGAATGAATCGAGCTTCTCACCCAGTCCTACGAACAGAATCGGCGCGCCTGTAACTGCACGAATCGAAAGCGCGGCGCCGCCGCGGGCATCCGAGTCGAGCTTGGTCAAAATCACGCCCGAAATGCTCAGCCGCTCGTGGAATCCCTGCGCTACGTTTGCCGCTTCCTGACCAGTCATTGCATCCGCCACGAAGACGATATGATGCGGCAGCAGGGCGGCCTTGAGCCGCACCAGCTCGTCCATCAACTCGGCATCGATCTGCAAGCGGCCCGCGGTATCGACGATAATCGCGTCGTGACCGCCGGCCTCCGATCGCGCAAGCGCTCGTGAGGCTATCTCGATCGGATTCTCGCTTTCGCGGGTCTCCAATACCGGCACGTCTATCTGCGCGCCGAGGACCCTCAACTGTTCCATCGCGGCTGGACGGTAAACGTCAGTCGAGACCAGCAGCGGATGCCGTTTGCGCTCGATCTTAAGCCAATTACCGAGCTTGGCGGTGAAGGTCGTTTTGCCGGATCCCTGCAACCCGACCAGCATGATCTTGACCGGCGGCTTTACCTTCAGATCGAGTTCGCGCGCCTGTCCGCCCATCACCTGGGTAAGCTCGTTCGCGACGAATCTGACCAGGTGTTGCTCGGGCGAAAGCGACCTCAAGACTTCCTGGCCGAGCGCGCGCGAGCGTACGTGCTCGATAAAATCGCGCACCACCTTGATGTTTACGTCGGCTTCGAGCAGAGCGAGGCGGACCTCGCGCAGCGCATCCTCGATATTGCGTTCGGTGATGCGCCCCTGTCCCTTGAGCTTTTTGAAAACGCCTTCCAGGCGGTCGCTAAGCGTGTCGAACATATATTGCGGACATGCGGCAGACGCGATTCTAGTATGCTAGAGTACTTCGGAACCTTGTTCAGTCTAGCAAACCACCAAACATAGGCCAGCGCCAAATTGCGAGTCAAATCGCGCTTGGGTCGGGCGAGAGTTCGCGCAAGATGAAGCTGGCGCGCTCCGGAATCGATGCCTTCGGAATCTCGACCAGCTCGTAACCATATCGCGGGTAGGTTTCCAGAATCGCGCGATATTCGCGAAGCGCGTTCTCATAGGAATGTCTTCGTTCGTCATCATTGCGGAAAATCTCTCGCCACGGCCCGGTCAGGAACACTCTTCGGGCGTATCTGCGGCTATTCGCCGCTTCGCGATAAGCTTCCAGAATCGGCCCGCCCAACAGGTCTGGAATACCGCGATCGAAAAACACCGGGCGATTTCGCTCCGCGATTCCATCGAACACATCGATATAGCGGCGAAGCAGCAGCTCTCTGAATGCGCTCTGATCCTGCCACGGCGTCGCATTGCCGCCGATACCGAGCTGCTCCTTCACGATCTTGCGGCCGATCTCATCGATACAGAGAAATCCGCGCGCCCGGAGCTCATCGATAATGCTCGATTTTCCGGCGCCGGAGCATCCGGTGATTATGTGGAAATTGTCGCGATGGTGGATCACGGCGAATGATACAAAACCTCTCCTCGTCCAAGGAGAGATCGCCGCTACGTGCTAGTAGCTTGGAACTTTATGATAGAAGGCGATTTATCACGAAGACAACATCGCGATGGGCGGAATCAGGCGGGCTTGACCGGATTGTTGTCTGCCGGGGCCGACGGCGAGGGCGCAGGCGCCGGTTCAGCGGCCTTCTGTATCGGTCTGGCCGCCTCATCGTTGTCGTTCATCGCCTTCTTGAAATCGCGAATCGCCTTTCCGAGCGCACCGCCAACATCACCCAGCTTGCTCGGACCGAAAATCACCAGGACGATCACGAGAAGAACGATCAGATGCCATGGTGCCAGCAGATCACCCATATAACGTCTCCAAGCCGCCGCGGCGCGACAGCCTTTACCAGAAGTCTATATCCCCGTTCCCCGCATTGCTACCGGTGTATCCGGCGCCGCAAACCTATGCGGTATGCGCCGCGGACTCGGCCGAGCCCGGAACTCCCGCATCGTCCAGCCGATAGCGCTGCACCTTGCGGTACAGCGTCGATAGATGGATTCCCAGCACTTGCGCGGCCTTTGCCTTGTCGCCTTCGACTTTCTCCAGCACACGCCGAATATGCTCGCGTTCGAGTTCCTCGAGAGTCAGTCCGGAGCTTTCCAGATTAGCAACAATCGCGGTTGAGGGGCTGCGCAGTTTATCCGGCAGATCGTGCGAGTGGATAACGTCGGTCTCGGCCAGAATAGCCGCGCGCTCGATAGTGTTTTCCAGCTCGCGAACATTACCCGGCCACGGATAGTTGATGAGCAGGCGCATCGCACCCTTGGAAAACCGCATCCCAGTCCGCGCGAGTGACTTTTCCGATTTGCGCAGAAAATGGTTCGCGAGCAGCGGTATGTCGTCCTTGCGATCGCGAAGCGGCGGCAGATTGATGTTGATCACGTTGATTCGGTACAGCAGCTCTTCGCGAAAACGGCCCGCCTTGACCTCGGCATCGAGATTGCGGTTGGTGGCGCACAGCACCCGCACATCGAATGCGATGGGGTCGTTGGAGCCCAACGGATAGCATTCGCGCTCCTGGAGTGCGCGCAAAAGCTTGACCTGCAGCGCCAGCGGCATTTCGCCGATCTCGTCGAAAAAGACGGTTCCCTTGTCCGCCGCCTTGAGCAATCCGACCTTGTCCTGGCCCGCGCCCGTGAACGCGCCCTTCTTGTAACCGAACAGCTCGCTTTCCAGCAGGTTCTCCGGCAATGCGCCGCAATTGATCGGAAGGAAGCGCCCGTTGGCGCGCTCCGAGGTGAAATGAATCGCACGCGCCACCAGTTCTTTTCCGGTGCCGGATTCTCCGGTTATCAGCACGCTCGAATCCGTTCGCGCGACCTTTTCCATCACCCGGAAAACCTGCTCGATCGCATCGCCCTTGCCGATAATGTTGTCGAACCGGTATTTCTCGCGCAGTTCCTGGCGCAGATAACGGTTCTCGCGAAACAGCGCCTTGGATTCCAGCGCCTTGCGCACCACCGCTTTCAGGTGCTCGTTCGCAAACGGCTTGGTAATGTAGTCGTAGGCGCCTTCGTGCAGAGCTTCGACCGCTGATTCCACGCTCGCATACGCGGTTACGATAATTCCCATCATCTCCGCGTCAATCGCCCTCATCCGCTTGAGCAGCTCAAGTCCGCTGCCGCCCGCGGTGAGATTCAGATCAAGGATTGCGAGATCGATTTTTTCTTTCTCGAAAATCTGAAACGCGACTTCCGCCGATGCCGCTTCGAAAACCTCGTAGCCCTCGCTGCGCGCGAGCTGCACGATAATCGAGCGCATCAGTGGTTCGTCTTCGACCACCAGCACCCGAAATGGCCCCGGACGCGGCGGCGGAAATGCATGTTCCGCGCTCATTGGCCCGCGGCCACGGCGTCATGCGCCGGCGAGCTATCCTCGTGCGCCGGGAGCAAGATCGTCAGCTCGGTGCCCTTGCCGACCTCGCTTTCGACGCGAATGATGCCCTTGTTGGAAAGAATGATGCGCTGGCAGAGTGACAGGCCGAGACCCGCGCCGGCGCCGGCGGGCTTGGTCGTGAAAAACGGGTCAAAGACCCGCTCGAGATGCTCTTTGGGAATGCCGATGCCGTTATCGACGACTCGAATCATGATTCGAGGATGGTCTCCGGCCTGGCGCTGCGGCTTGTTTGCCGTGATTACCTTGATTACGCCGCTCTGGCTCTGGGTCGCATCGGCGGCATTGTAGAGCAGATTCAAAAGCACCTGCTGAATTTCGTTGTCGTCCGCGTACGCGTGCTTTAGATCGGGCGCCAGATTCGGCTCCACGGTGATGCCGCGGAAGCGCTTGTCATAGGTGATGATGCGCAGCGTATCGGTCACCATCTGATTTATGTCGATCACCTTCTGCTGCGCGTTGCTCGGACGAGCAAAATTGACCAAGTCCTTAAGAGTGCCGGAAATTCGCGTGATCTGCGAAAGGATCGTGTGCAGGGTCGAGCGCCGCTGAGCGTCCTGCTCGGCCGACAGGAGCGATTGCACCAGCGACGAAATTGAGGCGAGTGGATTGTTCACCTCGTGCGCGACTCCCGCGGCAAAGGTGCCTGCCGCCGCAAGCCGCTCGGTCTTGAGCAACGACTCCATCATCTCTTTGCGCTGGGTCACGTCGTGCAGGATCATCTGGATGAAATTCCGGTCGCCAAATGAAATCAGCGCCGAGTTTACGTCGACGAAATACGGCCCCAGCGGGAGGTCGAGACTCTGATCGGTCCCGTTGCGCACCACGTTCTCTAGCGACCGGATCGTGAGCTCCTGCAGCTCGGGCGCAACCAGGTCAATGAGCGGCTTGCCAATCACCTTTGAGGGATCTTCGTCGCGAAACATCTGCTGCGCCGCCGCATTCATCGAAAGCACGCGCCACGTGCCGGGCTCGATTTCGTACATCGGGTCGGGCGCGTGATTGATCGAGTTGCGGTAGCGCTCTTCGGAGGCGCGCAGAAGATGCTCGCGTGATTCGATATAGAATTGCGACACCATCAGGCGCCGCTCGTCGATCGCGGCAACTACCGCGTCGCGCACCCGGAACTGGAGCGGTCCCTTCAGGGCGTGGGTCGCGTGCGAGAGGATGATTTGCTTCAGCGCTATGTGGATGGTGTTGAATTGAGACGGTTTGGCGCGCGCCAGCATCCCTTCCTGACAATGATGGCGCAGATAGACATAGGTCGCGAGATCGTCGGGATCGCGCAGATGGCTGACAAATCGGATGAGCGAGTTGGAAAGATTCTCGCGCAGCACTCTGCGATGGTGTTCGTCCGGCGGTGCGGCGGCCAGCAGAGTCAGGATCTGCTCGCCCCATTGCTCGACAATCCCGTCGAAATGAGCATCCACCAAGTCCGCCGCAGCGGCGCGCGTCTCCAACGACCCGTGCTCACGGCTATAAACCTCGCTTCCGAATAGCCGCCCTAACACCTGCTCGATTGATCGCAACTGCTCGCGAATCGACTCGATCTCCTCGGGGGTCGCGGTAATCGGCACGTCGGTGGGCTTGCGTGGAGCTGCGCTCGACATCGGCGAGCGACAGCATCCGCATTCTTGTTCTGCCTTCATAATTGGAATCCTGGCGCTGGGATTAGCGAGTGACGAAACTGATTGGAAATCGAGGGCGACAGACTGATCGATTGCTGAAAACCATACCTGCCGACGGCGGACCGGAACCGCCGCCGCTCTTTTTTCTATAGCATTCGCATTTTGACGAATCTAGCGATTCGAGTGTCATTCGGGCCCATAATTTGCACCTTGCGAAACTGACTGCTCGAACCCGGCCTATTCTGCAACAACATCAAACGCAAGTACGAAAACGTACAGCCGTCAACCCAATTCGGTGGATGATCGCCTGATAATCCGATTTTTCCTCTGTCAAGCAGGGCTTTTTCCGATGGCACGCGTCTCGCTGATGGCCCGAGGAAATTGCGTTTCATGCTGACCGACCGCCCGCCGACCAGCACCTTCACGACCGCAGGAAAATTCTTTTCCCGCTCCGGGCAGAAATTCTTCTTTAAGGCGATGCGACTGCCGGACGTGGGCGGATGCCTCGACTTTGAGGCAAAGCTCAGACTCTCTCGCCGGCTAGAGAGCCTGAAACTCGCACATACCACCGGGCTGATTCTCACCGAGGCGCAATCGCAGCCGGTGCTCGATATTGCCGCGCAGGCGGGGATGCCCGCGATGCTCGAGTTCAGCATCGCGGCCGCCGACTTGTTCGATCGCACACGCTGGCGTTCGATGCTCAGCCGGATCGCCTATACCGCCAACATTCTGCGCGGATACAGCGCCCTGGCCGGATACATCATTGATTGCCCAATCCGGCAGGACGAATTGCGAGCCGCCGGTCCGGGCGCGGTTCAACGCGCGATGCGCTCGGTATGTCGCGCGATCAAGCGACGCGACCAGCATACGCTGGTCGCGCTGAAGCATCGTCCCGATACGCGGGCGCTGGCGCTTCTCGAGGAGGATTTTCTTTACGCTGAGGTGCCTGCGCTGGATACGCGGGAACTGCGCGATTTCATAATCAGCCTGCACAATATCGCAGAGGCGCGGCCGGTCGTAATTGAGCTTGGCGGCCTCGGTGCCACGCAGGATGAAGCGGTTGCGACGGCGTTCGGCACCGGAGCGGCGGGGGTGGTCGCACCCGCGGTTCCGCTCGCGCATCCGCATGACTGGCTGGGAATCCATCGGTTGCGCCCGTCGGAATTGCTCCCATTCATGACCCTCAACGGATCATGTCCGCCGGGCGCCGCAGACGCGCCGATGGTTTCGGTCGTGATTTGCGCCTACAACGCGGAACGTACGATGCGCGCGTGCCTGGAATCGCTTACGCGCCTTCAATACCCCAATTTCGAAGTGGTCATCGTCGATGACGGCTCGCAGGACCGAACCGGCGAGATTTCGATGGAGTTTCCACAGTTCCGGCTCATTCGCCAGCCCAACAAGGGGCTCAGCATGGCTCGCAACGTGGGCGCGCATGCGGCGCGCGGCGAAATTATCGCCTATACGGATTCTGACTGCGTGGTCGACTCGCATTGGCTAACCTTCATGGTGCGCGCGATGCAGGAAGGCGGATTCGACGGATGCGGTGGTCCCAATTACGCCCCGCACGAGGACGGCCGTATCGAAGCGTGCGTGGCCGCATCTCCGGGCGCGCCCAGCCACGTGCTAATCGGCGAGAGCGCGGCCGAGCATCTGGCGGGATGCAACATGATGTTTACCCGCGCCGCACTCGATCGGATCGGCGGCTTCGATCCGCAGTTTACCTCCGCCGGCGACGACGTTGACGCGTGTTGGAAAATTCTTGCCGAAGGGATGACCCTGGGCTTTTGTCCCGCCGCATTTGTGTGGCACTTCCGCCGCAACACTATCAGCGCCTATTACGGCCAGCAGCGCGGCTATGGACGCGCGGAGGCGATGCTGTATGCGCGCTATCCGGAGCGCTTCAACGCGCTTGGCCAGATCAAATGGAACGGCACCATCCCTGGGTTTTCGCGCACCGTGCCGGGCGGCGGCGAACCGCGGATTTTCTGGGGAGCACCCCGCTTAAGCCATCAGACCGTTTTTGCGCCCGCGCTCAAGATGCTCGTATTTCTACCGCAGACGTTCGAATGGACCGCGCTCTGGTCGATAGCTGCGGTCGTCAGCATCGTGCTCGGCAGATCGATGTTGCTGCCGCTTGCGATGCTCGCGCTCGGACCCGCGTGGGCGCTCTATTACGCGTGGCATGCGCCGCTTGAGAAGGCGCACGTTCGGATTAGCTCGCGCCTTCTGATAGCGTTTCTCGCCTATACTGGACCGATGCGCCGGACGCTCACCCGCTATCGAACGAGGCTCAAGATGCTGGGCAGCAGAATCGGCCCTTGCGCACCCCGCCAACTGCCAAAGCTCGATGTCGCGCGTCGCGAACTGCGCCTTGCTTTCTGGAACGAGCAGTACATCACCAGAAACGCGCTCCTGGATCGATTGATGAAATTGTTTGCGCGCGACGGTCATCCCGCGGTTATTGACCGCGGATGGAATGATTACGACTTGGAGCTGCGCCCCGACCCATGGACACGGGTCGAACTGAAAACCGCTGACGAAGAGCACGAGGGCATGCGTCTTAAGAATCACATCGTGGCCCGCGTGCGGCTTTCGCGCATCACCCAGGCCGGCATTGCGGCGGGAATCGGCGGTGCAATCGCCGCCGCGCTCTGCGGACAGGTGCACGTTTCACTTGCGATCGCCGCGCTGACAGTCGCGGCAGGCGTATCGGCGGCAGTCGCGCTGGTCAGTTCCGCGCGCTATGCCTACCGTGCGATCGAACACTGCGGCGCGGAGATTGGGCTTACTCCGCTTGGCACTCCAACTCGCGCCTGGCGCCGCTCGATGGACATTGCGGGGTCGGCCGCCACCGTGCCGCCTCATATGGAGTCGTCGCCGGCCAAGCTTTCGCCGCCGAGCAAAATCGCCGCCGAGCAATAATTGGGCGGGTTTTCTCTGTCTGATTTAGTCGCGCAGCATCCGCTGCAGCGTTTCGAGATCGCGCCGCACTTCGCTCAAGACCCGCTTTGCGGGAACGTCGGCGAAATTTTGCGCGGCAACAGCCGCTGCATTACCGTCCGCGGCGTTTCGGGCGCGCGATTTACCGGCCAGCAGCGTGTCCATCCCGTGCTGCCGAATGTGCTTGTTGGCGCCCGCGATCGTGAAGCCTTCCTGATGCAGCAGCCGCTTGATCAATTGCAGCACTTCCAGTTCGCGCTCGCCGTAAAATCGATGGCGGGTGCGCGAGTGGCGCGGCTTGAGAAACGGGAACTGCGTCTCCCAGAAGCGCAGCACGTAGGTGGCTACGCCCAGCGCCGTGGCCGCTTCGCCGATCTTGAGCCCTCGCTCCGGAATCGCGCTTGCGGATATGGTGGCTGCGGCTCGTTTACGGGCTGGAGCTTTGGAATTTTTGGCGCGCCTGTGCGCTGGCGCGCGGCGTTTAGTACGGGTCATGATTTCCCGGACGTGCCGTTGTTTACGAGGTCCTTCAAAACCTGGCTTGGCTTGAAGGATAGCACGCGCCGGGAGTCGATTGTGATAGGGGTTCCGGTCTGAGGATTACGCCCGCGGCGGGCGTTTTTCTGATTCACGACGAATGTACCAAAACCGGAGATTTTGATTCGGTCTCCGGCGCGCAGTCCCTCGCGCATAATCGCGAAGACAGCTTCGACTACTTCACAGGCTTCCTTTCTGGAGGAGCCCACCCGCTCGTAGATCAAGTCGACGAGATCGGCTTTTGTCATGCCCTGCGGCGTATCAGGTCCCCACCGACTTTCGCTCGCAAGGAGCACGCCCTATTGCCGCAACTCCGCCTTCAATCGGGTTCGCGCCTGCTCGACCAACGCGGCGTGGACGCGATTTACCTCCTCATCCGTCAGCGTGCGATCCTTTCCTCTGTACCTGCAGGCGAGCGCCACGCTCTTTTTGCCTGGCGCAACTGCCTGACCCTCGTACACATCAAACACTTCAACGCTCTCAAGCAACGCCGGCGCAGCCTCTCTGACCGTCCGCGCCACAGTCTCAACCGGGAGATTCCGGTCAACAACCAGCGCGAGATCACGGCGAACAGCCGGAAATCGTGGTGGCGCGGCGATCCTTTTGCGCGGCGAAAAACCATAAGAAATGATTTTCGCTAAGTCAAGTTCAAACACCGCGCACGGCCCATCAAGCTCAAGCCGCATCGCTTCGGCCGGATGAAGTTCGCCGGCATAGCCGGCAATCTCGCCATCGATCACGATAACCGCCGAGCGTGACGGATGCAGAAACGGCATGCGGGTGCCGTCG
This sequence comes from Candidatus Binataceae bacterium, assembly GCA_030041155.1. Classification (GTDB taxonomy): domain Bacteria; phylum Desulfobacterota; class Binatia; order Binatales; family Binataceae; genus JBARDN01. Next base: position 12,409 of record JASHOJ010000111.1, read on the forward strand.
ATAGCGCGAAATTCTACTCTTTCGCCAATATCCATCGCGCCAAAGTATGCTTCGAGTATTCCCTTGATCGAAAAGAAGCCCGCCTCAATAGCCGGCGCGCCGACCCTCTGACCCGCGAATGCGCCGTAGCTCACCACCGCGAGGGTCTGCCGCTCGACCGACTCGTCGCCGTTGCGCGCGAATGTTTTCGCGATCTCGAATGCATGAAACGCGGCCGCTTCGCGATTCAGGTTGAACCGGAGCGCGGCAGTCAGTCCCGGCATCAGGCTCAGCCGCAACTCGGAAAGCTCGGCGGAGAGAGGATTCTCCACTGTAACGGGCGCCACATTTTCAGTTATTCCGCGAAAGCGGAGATTGTCCGCGGGCGATACGAAAGCGAGCGTGAGCGCCTCGGTAAGTCCCGCGCCGAGCATCACATCGCGCGTGCCGGCGACAAGCGTGCGCTCGGGATTCTCCGCCGCAATTGAACCGCGGCGCGGCGGCAGCGCCTCCGGAATATCCTCCAGCCCGCCCAGGCGCGCCACTTCCTCGGCCAGATCGGCCGGTTGCGAGATGTCGGGCCGCCATGGCGGCGCGACGACCGCAAGCGTGCCTCTGGCGGCCGATTTCACCACGCATCCGATCGATTTGAGCCGCTGCTTCACGATTGGCGCGGGAAGCGAAACGCCAAGCAACGCCGCCATCGCGGGAAGGTCGAGCGCAATCTCGGGCCTTGCGGCCGGCGCCGCGTCCACGTCGTTCACCGGGCCAGCGCCCTTGCCACCTGCATATCGGGCGATAAGGCTGGCGGCATACGCGGCGGCCGCGGCCTGACCGGCGCGATCGATGCCGCGCGCGAAGCGATAACTCGCCTCGCTCTGAAGCCCGAGCCGGCGCGAAGTTCTGGCGATCGAGATCGGATCGAAATAGGCGCTTTCGATCAGGATGTCCGCGGTCGCGTCGCTGACTTCGGAATTAAGCCCGCCCATCACACCCGCAATGGCGAGCGGTTTTTCCGCGTCCGCGATAAGCAGGTCCTGCGACTCGAGTTCGCGCCCGAGATTATCCAGGGTGGTGAACTCGCGATCATTTCCCGCGCGCCGCACCACGATTTTCGCACCGCTGATTTTCGCGAAATCGAATGCGTGCAGCGGCTGCCCGACCTCCAGCATCACGTAATTGGTCACATCGACGACGTTGTTCAGCCCCCGCATCCCGCATAGCTCAAGCCGCCTTCGGATTTTGAGCGGCGACGGACCAAGTTTGACGCCGCGCATCGCGAGCGCCGCGTAACGCGGGCATCCGTCGGGCGCGTCGATCTGAACCGTGTAGGATAGGGCCTCGCCGCGCGATTTCGGCGGCCGCACGCGCGGGATCTTACGCTTAGCGCCGAACAACGCGGCGGCCTCGCGCGCGAGCCCGAGAATCGACAGGCAATCTCCGCGATTCGGCGTGATCTCGACGTCCAGTATCGCGTCGTCCATCGCCATATAGCTGGCAAAATCAGCGCCGACCGGCGCGTCATCCGGAAGCGAAATTATTCCCGAATGATCGGCGGAGAGGCCAAGCTCGCGCTCAGAGCAGAGCATCCCCTGCGACTCGATGCCGCGAATGGTCGCGGCGTTAAGTGGCGGTTCCTTGCCTAGCTGCGCGCCCACCTTCGCCAGCGCCGCGGTCATTCCGGTTTTGGCGTTCGGCGCGCCGCACACCACGGTAAATTGGCCCGCCGCGCCAGCATCGACCCGGCAGAGGCTCAGGCGATCGGCGTTCGGATGCCTGCTCGCCTCGAGAACTTTGGCCACCACCACGCCCGAGAAAGCCGGCGCGACCTTCTCGATATTCTCGACCACCAGACCCGCGACGCTTAGACGATCGGCAATCTGCTGCGCGGTTGCATCGACCTGAACGAATTCTTTAAGCCAGCTAAGCGGCAGTTTCATCGCACGCCTCCGCTGACCGAGGGAAACTGCGAAAGGAAGCGCAGGTCGTTTTCGAAGAACAGGCGCATATCGTCGATTCCGAGCGCCATCAACCCGGTGCGCTCAACTCCCATTCCGAATGCGAAGCCCTGATACTCGCCCGGATCGAGATTGACTGCTCGCAGCACGTTCGGATGAATCATTCCGCAGCCCAGCACCTCGGTCCATCCGCTGTGCTTGCACACGGCGCATCCCGCACCGCCGCACAAAAGACAATGGATATCCAACTCCGCGCTGGGCTCGGTGAAAGGAAAGAAGCTGGCGCGAAAGCGCACCCGGGTGCTCGGGCCGAAAAACGCGCGCGCGAATTCGGCGAGCACGCCTTTGAGATGCGCCATCGTGATTTTGCCGCGCGCGTCGACCATGAAGCCTTCAATCTGGGTAAACATCGGAGAGGCGCGCACGCTCAGGTCGTCGCGCCGATAGCATCGTCCCGGGCATACCACCGCAAGCGGAGGCTTGCGCCGCTCCATCACCCGAATCTGGCCGTTGCTGGTATGCGTTCGCAGAAGCATCGCGCCCGGCACGTAAAAGGTATCCAGCATCTCGCGCGCCGGATGATTCGGTGGAAAATTCAGCGCCGCGAAGTTGTGAAAATCGTCCTCGATATCCTGGGTGCTTTCGACCTCGAATCCCATCTCGACCAGAATTTTCAGCATCCGCTCCAG
>JASHOJ010000112.1 GCA_030041155.1 Candidatus Binataceae bacterium
CATTTCGCGAGCCCTAACCCGATTCTCTACTTCCTTAACACCTTGATTAATCCGCTGACCAAGCTGCTCGGATGGACCACGCGGCTGCGCGCACGCGACGTGCTGAAGGCGCCGAATATCGTGGTCGAACGGCTGGCGCCGGTGACGCGCTTTTCGGTGCACGATCTGATCATCGCCCGCAAGCAAGCCTGACTCTCTCAGCGGCGTCTCAGCTTCACCAGCAGCGCGCACGGGGTGCCAACCATCGCGACACTGAAGATCTCTGGATCGATTGCCGCGGTTGTCAGCATCGCAGCCTCCTTCTCGGTCCATATCGGTTCGGAGCATTCCTGAAGTTCCAACCCGGCCGCTATCGCCGCCATCAGGTAGTCCGATACGTTCTGCTGCGCCTCGCGAACTATTCCGCGAGCACCGCTGCCGTCGCGATAGAATGCGCCGCCGCCCAGGACTGAATTGATTGGATGAAAAGTTGAGATTATTACCGTCCCGCCAGGGCGGGTGACGCGTGCCATCTCCTGCAATGCCCCGCGCAGATCGTCCACGTGATCGAGCGCCAGTGAGCACAGCACCAGATCGAAATGGCCGGTCGCAAACGGTATCGCGGACAGGTCCGCGCTTTCGAACCTCACTTGCGGCAACCGGGCCCGCGCGAGCGCCATCATCTCGGGCGAGGAGTCGATGCCGACCGTCTCGAAGCCGCGCTCCACCAGGTATGCGGTATGCCGTCCGGTGCCGCACGCGACATCCAGCGCGTGGCCCGCGGGCACCGAATCAATCAGTGCGCGAACCGCCGGCTCCTCGGCTGAGATCAGCGGATTTGGGCGAAGATCGTAAGTCTCCGACCAGGCTGCGTAGCCGTCGCCGACCTCGGTCTCCTTGATTTCCACCGGGAGGTTGCGCGGGTCCGCATCCATCGTGTTTGCGAATGCGCGCAGCTTTTCCGCGATTGGCGTGGATCGCCCTTCACCGAACTTGTACACGCGCATCAGCGCAAGTCCATGAACGCCCAGCGCGTAATGAAAGGGCCGGATCATCCTTTTCATGTGTGCCTTAATAGGTTGCGCGCCAGAGCTACGCCAGCCCTTTGGCCGTCATTTTATCCGCACCGCTCGGACGATATTCTGAAGGAAAACGGGGGAGGGACATTGATGAACAAGCTCTCGATTTTTGTTGCCTCATGCGTCGCCGTAGCCGCTATCGGACTCACCGGCTATCCGGTATTCGCGGCGGGCGGCACGATCAGCGGAACCGTTAAGTACGATGGCACTCCCCCCGCTCGCAAAAAGGTCGACGTAACCAAAGACAAGGACGTTTGCGCAGTTACGCCGCATTACGAGGAGGATTTGATTGTCGGAAAAAACGGCGGGATCGCCAATGCGGTCGTTACCGTGAAAGGCGCCAAAGGCGAACTCAAGCCTGAGCAGGTAAGCTTCGATCAGAAGGGATGCGACTACATCCCGCATGTGCTCGCTTTTCCCGCCGGTTCCACCGTCGACATCATCAATTCCGACGGTATCCTGCACAACATTCACACCTATTCGAAGGTGAATCCGTCCTTCAACATGGCTCAGCCGAGCTTCAAGAAGGAGATAAAGGAGGTCATCGCCAAGCCCGAGGTTATCCACGTCACCTGCGATGCGCACGGATGGATGAATGGATGGTGGGTTGCAACCGATACTCCCTACTACGCGGTGACCGACGCTGAAGGGAAGTACACGATCAAAGACGTGCCGCCGGGCGACTACACGGTGCAGGTTTGGCAGGAAAAGCTCGGCACCGAGGATCAGAAGGCTGGCGTGAAAGACGGGGCAACCACCATCACCGACTTCACGATGAAACCGAAAGGCTGATAACCGCCCCCCGATGCTCCTGCTGCACCTGATGGACCTGTTCGGAACCGCGGTGTTCGCCGTCTCCGGTGCGCTTCGCGCTCAGCAGGAAGAGATGGATCTGTTCGGAGTGCTGGTTATCGCCGCTGTGACCGCGATCGGCGGCGGCACAATTCGCGACGTTCTGCTGGGGCATCCGGTTTTCTGGATCGCGGATAATACCTACATCTTCGTGATAATCGCCGCGACGCTGCTTACCGTCGGGTGGACGCTGTTCTTCAGGGTTCCTGACAAGAGCCTCCTGGTCGCCGACGCGTTCGGGCTCGCGGTGTTCGCGGTGCTCGGCACGCAGGCGGCACTTCGCGCCGATGCGTTGCCGATAGTCGCGGTGCTGATGGGCGCGATCACCGGAGTCGCGGGCGGAGTGCTGCGCGACCTGCTATCCTCGCGCACGCCGGTGATCTTAAGACGCGAAATCTACGCAACCGCCGCCATCGCGGGTGCGGTCGCGTATATCCTGCTCGACGATTGGGTCGCGTCGGCGCCGCTCGACATCTCCGTCGCGATTCTGGTGGGTCTTGCGCTCCGACTTGCCGCCGTTCGCTACGGATTGCAACTGCCGACGCTCAAACTCCACCGTTGATGCGGTTGACCGACCCACACTAGAGTTGGAAAGCGCAAACCGTATGAGTATCCTCAAAAGACTCGATCGTCTCGACGTCGCGACATCCGACCTCGCCGATGCCGCGCGTATTTATGAGGACAACTTCGGCTTCAAGATCACGATTGCCGCTGACCGTGCAAGCGCCACAGTAAAAGTAGGCGGCGCCGAGATTCGGCTCGCCGCCGGCGACTCGGTGGCCGCGCAAATCGCGTCGGGCGGAGAAGGGATGTTCGCGCTGTGGCTCGAAGCCGACGATCTGGACGCGGTTGCGGCCGCGTTTAGAAACGCCGGTCTCGAATCGGGCGTTATCCGGAGCGAAAACGGCCGCAGGATAATGGCGATCGATCCGAAGCTGGCAAATCAGGTCCCGCTCTTCATCTTCGACCGCAAGGCCTAGAGCGAGCTGGTTGTTGTCGGCGGGTACCGTTTCGCGCGGGGACCGCGCGAGATCCTTCGCGCAAGCGCTCAGGATGACTCGGTGAATGAAGCTCGAGATAACGCGAAAAGGGCTTGGCTGGGATGACGGAAGCGCCTCTGTGTCATCTTGAGCGGAGGCTGCCGGAGTCGAAAGATCCCGCGCCATTTCTTTGGCGGATTCGATTCAGGATCCCTCGCGCGACCGGCGGCGCCGCCTCGAATCGGCAAAGCGCTTGCCAGCGCCAGCCTGCGATGAGGAACGTGCGCGCCCTCTAAGCCTCTTCCGAGAACATCGCGCGCACCGATTCTTCGAGCCGATGCGACAGCGCGCCGCGATCCGCGCTCTTCATCGCGGCGGTCGCGATGGGCGCGCCGAGTTTCATCCTCATCGTGCCGCCCGGAACCACGATCATCGCCTTGCGTGGAAAAAACGCGCCCGATCCGCTTATCGCCATCGGAACCACTGGCAGCCTGGTTAGGAGCGCGAGCCACGCGGCGCCTTCCTCGAACGCGTGCACATGATTGTCATTGTGGCGATGGCCCTCGGCGAAAACCGCTATGTTGTAGCCCTTGCGCGAGATCTCGATCGCGCCGCGGATGCCTTTGCCGCCGGCCTGCCGATCGATCACGATATGGTCCGAGTTTTTGAGCGCATAGCCGAGCACCGGGATCTTAAGCAGCTCCTTTTTCGCGACGAAGCGAAATGGACCGGGCATGTAGGCCAGGATCGCGAAGATGTCGAAGAAGCTCTGATGGTTGCTGGCCAGCACATAAGGGCCGATTCGCTCCACATTCTCCAGTCCCTCTATGATCACGCGGATTCCGCAAGTGCGGATTATCAGCCAGGCCCAGAATCGGCCCAGATGCGTTACTCCGGCAGGCTTGCCGACCAGCGCGCACAGTGCGGCCGGTGGCGAGATGATAACCGTGTAGAGCACCGACATCACGGTAGCGACGGTGCCCCAGATCCGGCTGATCGGGCCGCGCGCCAGGCTGGGGCTAAGGGGAGTCGGGAGTTCGGCCGAATTTTGCATCGGCGACATTATATCCTCAAAGCGCTATTGTCTGTAATTGTGGCCCGGATCAGGTTCGCGACATGTGCGATACTATTGCTTGCGCCGATTCTTGCGCTCGCGCCGATACCCGCATCCCTGGCCCGCGCCTCGTCTGATAAAAATTCGCTCGACAGCGCCGACGAGCCGCATCCCGACGCGATCCAGGCGTGCGATTCTATTCGTAGCGCCTTGCGCGCCCTTGCCAGCGCCGAACATGAGCAGGCATTCGCGCTTGATCTGTCCGCGGGCGAGGGCGGTGAAAGCCCGATGGTCGCGGCTCGGCTTGCAAAACTGCTCGATCGTAGCGATCGCCTGCGCGAGGCGCTGCGCCAGGTGCGCGAAACCGCGCCGCCGCACGACCCAAGGGTTCAAGAATGCATCCGGATGGGGCTGCATTCGCTGGTTGAGGCGGAGAAGCTGACTACTTCTATCGAGGAAGTGCTCTACGGCAATCAGGCCGGCGGCGGTAACACTAGCGAGCAGGCTGGATCGGATGGCTGGCGCGCTGATGCGCCATCTCCTCGACCGTGACCGGACGCATCTGCCGCGCACGTCGCGGGATTATAAACGCGCATACCGCGATAATTATCAGCAGCAATTGCGCTCCAATCGATTGCAGGGTCGGAAAGAGTCCAAGCACCTGGATTTCCGGCACATACGAGACAAAGGTCGCGCTCATAATCCCAGATTCCTGCCAACTCGCCACGCCCTGGCCGACGAATATCACCGCCAGCGCATACAGAAGAATCGAGGTGACGTTGAACACCTTGCCTAGCGGGATATGGTAGGCCGCGCGCGTGAGCACATAGAAAATCACCCCAAGCCCAACAGCGCCCGTGGCGATTCCAAGCGCCACCGCGTGCCGCTCCGCCATCAGCGTCGTGCCGGCGGTCAGCGCCTGAAAGAACACGATCGTCTCCGCTCCCTCGCGCAGCACTGCCAAAAACGCCGTCAGGCCAAGCGCAATCGAGGGCAGGGCGCTGTGGCGCGCGCTTTCCACCTTAGCCTTGATAAACTTGGTCCAGCGCTCGGCCTGACCCTTCGAGGTAAGCCATGAGCTGACGTAAAAGAGCGTAGCCGCCGCAAGAAACTGGAACACGCCCTCAAGCGTGTCGCTTGTATTGTCCCCTATAACGTGGTTTACCGCCCATGCGAGCGCGATACTGACCGCGACGGCCAATATCGCGCCGTAATAGACGTCGCGAGACAGGTTCCTGCCGCCGACGTTGCGTGTACCGGCCGCAAGCGCGATTACCACCAGCATCGCTTCCATGCCTTCGCGCAAAATTATGCCGAGAGAATAAAGGAAATAGGGGATTACGGTGCTGGACGCGGCCATATTGAAAATGAGTCTCAGTTTCTAAATCTAGCCGCCCACTCCTCGTCTGTCAATTCAGATCGGCCATGTTGCCGCCTTGCGGGCCGCGAGATCGCAGTGTAAATTCTTAGTTGAAGCAGGCCGCCTCTGAGGCGAACGCCCGCTTCATGTGTTTTTGGACGTTCTAAAGCGTCGAGGCGCGCGTCTTGTGGCGCCGATGAGAGCCTGATGCGCTGCATTTATTGCAGGAAACGCGCGGGAATTTTTGCCAAAGTGTGCGCGCCATGCACCCGGGTTATCGCGATCGTGGAGCGAGCCGGCGCCGAAGTCGGTATGGCCGGATTGGTTGACCTCTTTGTTGCTGACGGACTTAGCCGAGAGCAGGTTGACGTGGTATTGGACGCCAAAATTGGTTCGCGGCCCACTATTCGCGACCATCTGACCTCGAATTTGACCAATGCTCTCATGCGCGGGCTTGGGATGCCTGGACGCCAGTCCCCGCAGGACGTAAGCCGAATCCGTGAGGCGATGAACGCGGGAAATGGCGCCGGTACATGGTCGCGCGGCGAGTCGCCTCCCGACTGGCGGCATGGATAGGCGCGCGATGGATAACGATCGCGGCGATTTCACGGTTGCGGCGATGCTTGCGCCGCTCCAGAACGGTATCGACTACCTGTAGATGCGATCCTGATTGGAGTTGCGGATGGCGATTGGAACAGTTGGTGTAATTGGCGCGGGCCAGATGGGTTCGGGAATCGCGCAGGTGATGGCGCAGGCGGGAATAAACGTCGTTATCCACGACGTCACCGCGGAGTTGACCAGGCGCGGCGTCGATTCGATCTCGCGCAATCTCGACCGGATGATTCAGCGCGGCCGTATCAAGCCCGAGGACCGCGACCACGTACTCGCGCGCGTCGGCACCACCGGGTCCCTGGAAGACTTTTCGCGGGTCGATTTCGTGGTCGAGGCCGTGGTCGAGGACGAAGACGCCAAGATCGAACTGCTGAGGAAGCTCGACGCGGTGTGCCCGCCCGAAGTGATTTTCGCCTCCAATACCTCGTCAATCTCGATCACCCGGATGGGCGCGCGCACCAGCCGCGCCGACCGCGTGATCGGTATGCACTTCATGAACCCGGTTCCCGCGATGAAGCTGGTAGAGATTATCCGCGGGCTTGCGACCTCCGATCAAACCTATCAAGCCACCCGCGCGCTTGCAGAGCGCACCGGTAAAACCACCATGACGGCGCAGGACTTTCCGGGATTTATCGTAAATCGCGTGCTGCTGCCGATGATCAACGAAGCCATCTACACTCTCTATGAGGGCGTTGGCGGCGTGACCGATATCGACACCGCGATGAAGCTCGGAACCAATCAACCGATGGGTCCGCTGGAGTTAGCCGACCTTATCGGGCTCGATACCTGCCTTGCGATCATGGAAGTGATGCATCGGGTGCTTGGCGACGACAAGTATCGTCCCTGCCCGCTGCTGAAGAAGTACGTCGACGCGGGTTACCTGGGCCGCAAGGCGGGACGCGGATTTTACAAGTATGACGCGCAGGGAAATCCCACCGCGCCGCAGGGCTGAACTCGCATGCCGCGCCGCGCGCAAACGCGCCGGGAGGTGAACCTATGGCGGTCAAAGCCTTCATCCTGATTGATACCTCGCCCGGCAAGGCGCGCGACGTCGCGGGCAAGCTTCGCCAGGTAAGTGGCATCTCGGTCGCCCACGCTGTGACCGGCCCGCACGACATAATCGCAGTCGCCGAAGCGCCCGATGTAACCGCGCTCGGCGAGCTGGTGGTGCAAAAAATCCAGAGCGTCGCGGGCGTCAACCGCAGTCTCACCTCTATCGTGGCGGACTAGAGCCCACAGCGAGAGAAAAATCGTGACCGCGTCGGGCGTGCGCTGCGACGCCTTCTCGTCAATTCAGGAAGAAAGTTTCGATGGCTGAATTACCGGTAATCAAGCGGCTGCGTAAGGAACTCGACGGGATGAAGCATGAACTCACGGTCGAGTTGCCCAAGGAACTGGAACGCGCACGCGCGCATGGCGATCTCTCCGAAAATGCCGAGTGGGCGATGGCGAAGCAGCGGCAGGAGTTCCTGCGCGCGCGGGTTAACAACATGGAGGCGCGTATCGCCGAGCTTACCACGATCAATCTCGATTCGATTCCGCGCGATACCGTCGGGCTCGGCAGCCGGGTCAAGCTCGAAGATCTGGACGATGGCGGCACGACCGAATACGAAATCGTGGTGCCGGAGGAAGTCGACGGCGCGCAGAACAAAATCTCACTCTCCTCGCCGCTGGGCCGCGCGCTGATCGGCAAGACCGAGGACGATGATATCGAAGTCGCGACCCCCAAGGGCAGGCGCTCCTACCTGGTGAAGAAGCTCGTCACCATTCACAAACTGCTTGCCCAGGAAAACGGCAGCGGCAGCTAGCCGCACGCACACACCCCTCGTCAAGCGCTCCATCGCCTGCAAGTAACTGGTGGAAGAGTAGAGGGTTGGCGGCGCGGCGCAGATTTGCATTCGTGAGATGCTAACACTTTCGCAATCTGCGATAACTAACGGTCAATACAAGCAAGTTTTCGCCAAATCTTCGGCTGTCGGCGGAGGATTGTCGCGGCAGGTGTCTTTGCGTGATGCCAACCGCTTTAGGGGATGCCTTTTAATGGGCCGTAAACGGCCTTCCTGCCGCTGTCAACGGCAAACCGGTATCAGATAGCAGGTCGCTGAAATCTGACCCGTATAAACGATTTGTGCGCAAAATCGCCTTTCTGCTAGCTGACCGGACAGTTAGCCGATGTCCACTGAGTGTCATTAGTAGTGGGGCGGGCAATTCATCCAGGGCCGAAGGCGAGGGATCTCGCGGCATCCTCCGCGCGTCAACGCAAGCGCAAAGCATGTCATTAGCTCGCGCGTTAATCGGACGTTTTCGCGGAGCATTTGCGAATGTGCAGAATCGGTCAGTCGCGGAAGAGGGATTCAATCTGCTCGCGATAATGCTCCTGCACCACCTTGCGTCTGAGCTTGAGTGTCGGCGTCAGCTCGCCGTTTTCCTGGGTGAACGGGCGCGCGATCAATGCGAATGACGAAATCGCCTCGACGTCGGAGAGCGGCTTGTTGAATTCACGCAGCTTGGCCTGAAATAGCTGGCGCAGCTCAGGCTCTTTCACCAGTTCTTCCGGCGGCTTGGAGGCAAGTCCGCTCTTCTTCAGATAATCGCCGAGATTCTCCAGGTTTGGCACCAGCAAAGCCGCCAGATGTTTTCTGCGATCGCCGATTACGCAGGCCTGCGCGATTATCGGCTCGGTCGCAAGCCGCGTTTCCAGATTGGCGGGCGAGATATTCTTGCCGCCCGAGAGCACAATTATCTCTTTCTTGCGATCGGTTATCGCGATGTATCCGTCCTGATCGATCGACGCGATATCGCCGGTATGAAGCCATCCGCTCTCGTCGATCGCCTCGCGCGTCTCGTCGTCGCGATTATAGTATCCGCGCATCACGTTCGGTCCGTGCACCAGAAGCTCGCCATCGGGCGCGGTTTTGACCTGGATGCTTGCGAGCGCGCGACCGACGGTGCCGATTCGAGTTCGCCCGGCCAGATTCACCGATACCACCGGTGCCGCCTCAGTCAGGCCGTATCCTTCCGCGATCGGGACTTCGGCGGCCGCGAAAAAGCGGAAAATCTCCTTTGGCAGCGGAGCGCCTCCCGAAATCAGATAGCGAAGCCGTCCGCCAAAGATTGCCCGCACCCGCGCGAACACAAGCTTGCGGAAGATCGCCATCGGAAGCGCCAGATGCGCCGGCACGGGCTTGCTGTGATTGCGATATTCGGACGCATCTTTGCCCACCGAAACCGCCGCATTGAACATCGTCCGGCGAAGTCCCGAGCTCGATTCGACCTGTTTCATGATGCGGCTGTAAACGACTTCCAGCAGCCGAGGCACAACCAGCAGCACCGTTGGGCGAGCCTCTTGAAGGTTCGAGGCAACCGACGCAAGCCCTTCCGCATAAGAGATGGTCCCGCCCGCCATCATGACCGAGTAATAGCCGGCGGTGCGCTCGAACGAATGCGCGACCGGCAGCACCGACAGCACTTCGTCGCGATCGTCGAGATTAAGCGCCAGGAGCGCGTCGCGGCAGTTGGCGAGGATGTTCCCGTGCGAGAGCATCACGCCCTTGGAGGGGCCGGTCGTGCCGGAGGTGTATATGATGGTCGCCAGGTCTTCGCTTGAGCCCTTGACTATCGGCGTTGGTGGCGCGCTCGCGGTGGATTCAAGACTCATGATCGCGGGCTCACCGTCGCGGGCGGGCTCGGGCGTGGCTTCGCGATGCATCGCGATGATGGCGCTGACGTTCGGGATCGACGGCGCAATCGAAATCAGCTTCTTCACATGATCGGCGCCGTTTGCCGCTATAACCTTGGCGCCGGAGTCGGCGATCACGTGGCGAGTCTCGTCGATCCCGCTGGTAGTGTAGAGCGGCACGACAATCGCACCGAGGCCGAGCACCGCCTGGTCGACGATCACCCATTCGGGCGAGTTATCGGAAAGAATCGCGACCCTGTCGCCCGGCCTGATACCGAGCCAGGCAAGCGCGGTGCGCAGGCGAGTGGCCGAATTGGCAATCGCGCTCCACGAATGATCGGTCCAGGCCTTGTTGCGCTTGTCCCTTAGAAAGGCGCGCGCGGCATACTTTGCCGCCTGATGTTCAAAAAGCTCGTGCAGTGTTGCGATCTGATCCGGCATGGGATCGCCCCTCCGTCCTTATCCGAGAGCATCGGTTGTAGCTGAAATTTTCCGATTTGCCCAAGCATAATTTCGGGGCGATCAGTTACTGGTATCTGAAAATGTTCGGACGTATGATTATCCGGACTTTGGGCAAGATTCATTTCTGGATCACGTTCGCGTTCAATTGCACGTTCTTTTCGATTGCATATTGTCGGATAGCCGGCCCTATTGCGGTCCCTACGAATATAGTTCGCCCGAGTCGAAGGAGTATTACCTGCCGCAGCGGCAAGCCGTAGAGCATGAGGCCGCGGTTGCTGACTCAAGGCAAGCGTAATCGGACGGAATGGCTGATATTTCCATTTCTGATTCTCGCGCACGCGCGCTGCATCGGTTTGCGATACTCGCGGCGGTCGCGACTTTCTGCCTTATTTTCGTGGGCGGCCTGGTCACCTCGACCGGTTCCGCGCTCGCGGTGCCGGACTGGCCGCTCGCATTCGGCAAGCTCATTCCGCAGTGGAAGGGCGGCATCCGCTTTGAATACGGGCATCGGGTAGTCGCCGCGGTGGTGGTGATGCTGACGCTTGGCCTGATGGTGTGGGCGTGGCGCGTAGAGCCGCGGAAATGGGTCCGCAACACGGTTTTCGCGGCATTCGCGCTGATTATCGTGCAGGCGGTGCTCGGCGGCATAACCGTGCTATACGACCTGCCGCTTCCGATCGCAGTGGCGCACGCGGGGACCGCGCAGGCGTTTTTCTGTGTGATGGTATCGATCGCGATCTTCACCAATCCGCGATGGGAAGGCATCAAGCGGCGCGCAGAAGCGGGGCGCGGAATTCCACTTACGATGCTGGCCGGCATCACCACCGTCGTAATCTATCTGCAAATTCTGGTCGGCGCGGTGATGCGTCATCTTGGCGCCGGCCTGGCGATTCCCGATTTTCCGCTCGCGTTCGGAAAGATCATCCCGCCGTACTGGAACGAGTACATCGCGGTGAATTTTGCCCATCGATGCGGCGCGATCCTGGTGACGATTATGATCGTCTGGACGGTTGCCCGGGTGCTGCGGGTCCATCGCGAAAACGCAAGCCTTCGGCACACCGCGCTCGGGCTTATCCTGCTGCTCATTTTGCAGGTATGCCTTGGCGCGCTGACGATCTGGAGCGGCCGCGCGGTAATTCCCACCACCAGCCACGTTCTGATTGGCGCGGCGGTCCTGGCTACCAGCGTGAGCCTGACCATTCGCGCCTATCACCTCTTTGGGCTGCCGGGGCGGCTTGAGGCCGCCGAAACCGGCGCTCAAAGCGAGCCGATTGGACATCAGGTCTCGGCGTGAACGCCAAAGCCGCAGCGGCGGATTCCGCGGCATCGTCCGCGCATGGAAATCCGGTTGCCTACCTGGAGCTGACCAAGCCGCGCGTGGTCGCGATGGTGCTGGTGACGACCCTGGCGGGGTTTTATCTCGCCGGGCGCGGTGCTGAGTTCGATTTTGCGCTCGCGTTCAATCTGCTTTTGGGCACCGCGCTCTCGGCGGGAGGTACGCTTGCGCTGAACCAGTATATCGAGCGCGACACCGACGCTCTGATGATGCGCACGCGCTATCGTCCGCTGCCGGACGGCCGACTGCGTCCGCCTCAGGCGCTGGTTTTCGGCGCGATCGTTGCGGTCGTCGGACTT
>JASHOJ010000113.1 GCA_030041155.1 Candidatus Binataceae bacterium
GCGATGTTGCCGCTTCGCAGTCTCTAAATCGAAATCCACGCCCTTGGCAACAGCCGCTCTTGTAACCGCATTTGCATTCTTGTCGATCGCCCAGTGATCGGGCGCGCAAAGGACAACTTCGCTCAGCCGCCCGACCTCGGAGTCGATCCTCCATTCCGCTGGCGTAATCACCGGCGCATCCGCCCGCCGCGATGGGAGTACGCTGGAAAGGCCGTGTTGCGTCCGAGAGTTGGGCATCCAGTCGTCCCATGCCGGCTTGGTGTCGGTATCGATAACCCCGGTATGTGTCAATAGAATGCCCTCTGCGACATGGAACCGACAGCTTGGCATAAAGTTGCATCGAATTCGTTACGAAACGGTGGACGATTCCTTGCCAAGGAATTCACTTGGTTTTTGGGTCGCCCGCGTTCGCGACGGCTGTCGCGCTATTCGCCGCGATTTGGCCGACCTCGGCCGCCGCGCTCGCCTTCTCCTTATTCTCGCCGTTGCGGGGATGTTCACCGGTCGACTTCCTGGAGGGCGGACGATCGCGCGCCGAAAGCGTCTCGAAGGCCTCGACGCGCCTTTTTATCTCGTCGCCCGGTTTATTGGAGTGGAAGATCGCGAAGATCTCGTCCCTGAGAGCAGCGTCATCCTTTGCCTGTTCGGCAGCCTTGCGAACCTGACCAAGAATGTATGTCAGGTCGCCAAACGCCATATTGCAAGTCAAGTCCTCAAGCTCTGCATTTGTACGCCTCAGGAATTTCGCAAAGGCTTCTGTCAGAATTGGATTGCGATCATTCTTCGTCTTATCTTTCAGGAACTTCCTTTTGACCTTTACGTCCGGGTACCGCACATATTTGATGATATCGAACCGACCCAACCGGGTCGCCGCGATATCCAGAGATTCGAGCCGATTCGTCGCAAATATGAACACAACTGACTGCTGATTTCTCAGCTGTTGGATGCGGGGCAGCATCGATGTGGTAAGCAGCCGGCTTGCTTTATCAATCTCTTTGGTCTCGCGTTCGAGGATCAGCTCCTCCAGCTCGTCGAATAGAATCACCACGTCGCGTAGATAGCCGCAATAGCGAAAAACGCGGTCGGCTTGAGCGTCGATTTGATCCGCGCCTTCGCGCAGGAAATCCCGCGAGCCAATTTCCAGAAACGACCAGTCCAAGTCATAGGCAATATTTTGTGCGAGCGTCGTCTTGGCGGAGCCGGGCGCCCCATAAAAGATCATCGAATAAGAGGCCTGTTTCCTGGCTTCCCCACCCCTGCGTATCTGATCGATCACATCCTCTTTAAGGAACTGAAGCTCCTCGGGATAATCGCCGGGCGGCTCTGGAACGAACTGCTCGACGCGAAGCGCCGCTCTTGCGTGGCGATCCAGAAGCTCATCGGCGAGAAGTATTCCGCAGGAAATCAGACATAAGCACCAGAAGTGGCGGTCTACGCCTTCCGCTGACCCGCGATACAAACGCCGCCGTTCGTGAACCGTCTTCAGCGCCGAAAGATGATCGACCACTTGGTCATAGTGCTTGGCAAAGAGGCTCGGGGGCAAGCTGCCAAGGCTGACGGCACGCTGTTTGTTCGCAGCCTTGAGCTCTTCCCGAATTAGTTCCTTGCGGCGGAGCAAGTCACAATACAACAGGATAGCCAGCACTTCAGTCGACTTGCCCAGGTTGACGACCGGCGACGGGTCGCTGCCGGCCAACGACAAGCATCCATTCGCGGAAAATTTGCTGAAGACGACATCTAGCACGTAGGCGCAGATATTCTCGCGTTCCAATTTCCCGGAATTCATAAAATAAATAAGCAGCCAATAAAGTGTATCAAGGGACAGACTTTGAACAAGTCCGGAATGAAAACCGGTAATCCATGCCATAACATGCGCCTCGGCGATGCTGGCGACCCCGCCTCGCAGGTCGGTCACTTGCTTTGCATTGACACCTAGAAGCCGCCGCACCTCCTCATCTTCGGCACTTTGTTCGATCCGACCAAGAAGCCTTTGCACCTCCTCATACAAGTGAGGCACGTGCATCGTCCAGAACATATCAAAAATACTTCCTCCATCGGACAGGGCACTTTGACGGAACGAAGATGTGACTTCTTGCGTGCGCCAGAAGTTTCCTATCCAGCTCTGCAAGTAATTATCAATATTCATAAAGCGCAAGCTCAGGTCGAGCTTAAGCAAAATTCCTTTGAGCTCCCCTGGCGGCGCAAATTTAGGGCGCGCTCGCGCTCGATTTGATTGGATCGCCGAGTTCAGGAGCAAGCCAACCCCGGCCAAAACTCCGCAACACAGGATGCTACACCTCAGATTGTGCTTTTTGGAATTTTCACTCTTAAATGATACGGCGAGTTCCTCGGCGCAACGTTCCATGGAATGAACAATAAATTCTTCAATAGAGCTGTTGCGGCGCTTCAACGCGCCACTGAGACCGGATTGCAAGCGGCTGTCCCACGTGCGGTTGGCGTCGTTATTCGCCACCGCATCGAGATACAGTGCATTCAACACACGCGCGAGCGGGGCATACACGGGTTCACCCGAATGCGGCTCGCCAGTGGCTTTGGCCAAACGTTTGGGCGTCTGGTCTAGATCAACGAATTCTTTGGTTGCGTCTGAATACTCCCTAAACAACCGCCGAAATTGATCACGATTCCCCGCGATGGCATCGAATGCCTTTTCATCGATTAGTTGAGCCATCGGCGCCTACCGTCCGCGGTCATGCTCATGCATCACGATGCGTGTGTCGGTGGCGACAAATTCCCAACGGGTGCGGATGCACTGATCGATCACCTTTTGCATGTCCGGCATATCCGCAGCCTCTATGTAGATAAAGTAATCATATCCCCCCAACGCCTTCGCGAAAAGTTTTACGTGGTTGTCTGCCTTTAACGCCACTTCGAGATCGGATGCGCTATCCCGCGGGCGCTCGCCGGGCTCCGCGGCGTTTTTGAGACGGGGAGTTGCAGCCGTAGCCAACACCCACGCCCGCATGCCGGGAATATCCCGCGTCGCACCGTGGAATGCGTCGTTGCAAAAATCCATCCGACCCTCGACGGACACCAGCATGTGGGATTGAACTCGGTGAATGAAGTTGTCACCGTCCACGCCCTTGCGAATCCCTTGAATCGTTTCTGCCAATTGGCCAAAGCCTTTGGCTTTCACTCCCACCAAGAGATCCGCGGGGCCGACCAGCGCGTGAGCAAAGACCACACTCGAGTGGCGGGTTCTCATATTATTGGCGAGTTCAGGTGTATTGGCAGGCCTCATCTGTTCCAAAGTGCGAATAGACTGCGTTGCCTGATCCATGAAGACAAAAGCGGCGAAAAAATCGCCGGCAATGTCGACGTTCTTCCAAGTGAACTCCCCCTTTGCCGTCATCGCCGCCTCCGCACCCCGCCAGTGGACGCCGGGACGATTGTATTCAATCAAGAAAGCAGCCTAGAGGTCAATCGCCTCGACAGGACATGCTGCCGCATCCTGGCAATGAGATCGGCCCCTGGTCCGACATTAATTTTGATCGCCGGCCAAGTGGTTACCATAATTGCTCGGGTTATCGACGGAACGGTGGTGCGGCGCGGGCGCGCCGTCACATCAGGACAATCCGCGTGTCCGTGCCGGTGAAGTAATTCTTGGTCCGCAACGTTTTGTCGATCGCGGACATGAGGCTCGGCAGGGTCGGAGCCTTTATCAACAGCACCATGTCAAATCGACCGATGACGTGAGCCACGTAAAATACGTTCTTGTCTTCCATCAACCTGGAGCCCAGTTTCGGGTCGTTGCTGTTGGTATTTGCGAAAACCCAGGCATTCAATTCTTTAGGCTTGGTGTCGGACAGTTTGAACGCTGCTCTTGCATTTGAGCTGGTAACAATCAAAGTTTCGGTTGAGGCAATCTTATTGTGCACCAAGTTCTTCAGCGGCAGAACTCGTTCGTCTATCACGCGGAGCAGCTCCTTGAAATTCTTGGCATGGACGTGCACGATCATGTCGTTGGGACCGAGCAGCCAATGAATCAGATCGATATGCCCGTTAGCGGCTGAACGCAGCTTCCTATCGACCTCCTCGACATTGCCGGACATGCTTACGTCGCCTCCTTCGTATCGTCTGGCAAAGGACGCGGTGTTTACAAGGATGAGGGCGCTGGACAGAGGCGGGTAAGGCATAGGTCACCCCCAAAGGAACGTTGTCATCTTTGATGATCGGGCCGCGTGCATCATGCCACGAGACGTTTTTCAAGTGCAAGGGTAGGTTCCGGTGCGACCGCGGCGGCAACCATTTGCACCCACCAATTTACATCCGTCACGCCGGACCGTTCTACCTTCATGGCTTCAGTTTCAGCTTTCGCCGCCGCTGCCCGAGCATGCGCAGCCGCAGAGCGTTGAGATGAATGAAACCCTCGGCATCGCGCGGATCGTAGACCGCCCTGCCTTCTTCGAACGTCACAAGGTCCTGGTCGTAGAGCGAATATTTGCTGTCGCGCCCGACCACGCCGACGTTGCCCTTGTAGAGCTTGAGCCGGACCCGGCCGGTGACCAGACGCTGGCTCAGATCAATCGCCGCCTGCAGCATCTCGCGCTCTGGCGCGAACCAGAAGCCGTTGTAGATCAGCTCGGCATATTTCGGCATCAGCTCGTCCTTGAGGTGCGCGGCGCCGCGGTCGAGCGTGATCGATTCGATGCCGCGATGCGCGGCGTACAGAATGGTGCCGCCCGGCGTCTCATACATGCCGCGCGATTTCATGCCGACGAAGCGGTTTTCCACGAGGTCGAGCCGGCCGATGCCGTGGCGGCGGCCGATTGCATTGAGCCGCGCCAACAGCTCGGCAGGCGCAAGCTTCTTGCCGTCGACGGCAACGGGATCGCCCCGCTCGAAGTCGATCGTCATATGATGCGGCTTATCAGGCGCCGCGCCCGGATCGTCGGTGCGCGAATAGACGTAGTCCGGCACCTCTTCGGCCGGATTTTCCAAAACCTTGCCCTCGGACGACGTGTGCAACAGGTTGGCGTCGATGGAGAACGGCGCTTCGCCGCGCTTGTCCTTGGCAATCGGTATCTGATTCTGCTCGGCGAAGGCGAGCAGCGCCTCGCGCGACTTGAAATCCCATTCGCGCCACGGCGCGATCACCGTCACGTCGGGCTTGAGCGCGTAATAGGACAGCTCGAAGCGCACCTGGTCGTTGCCCTTGCCGGTGGCGCCATGAGCGACGGCATCGGCGCCGACCCTTTCGGCGATCTCGATCTGTTTCTTGGCGATCAGCGGCCGCGCGATCGAGGTGCCGAGCAGATATTGGCCCTCGTAGAGCGCATTGGCGCGGAACATCGGAAACACGTAGTCGCGCACGAATTCTTCGCGCAAGTCCTCGATGAAGATGTTCGACGGCTTGATGCCGAGCGTGAGCGCCTTGGCGCGCGCCGGCTCGAGCTCTTCGCCCTGGCCGAGATCGGCGGTAAACGTCACCACCTCGCAGCCATAGCTGGTCTGCAGCCATTTGAGAATGATCGAGGTATCGAGCCCGCCCGAATAGGCGAGCACGACCTTTCTGATCTCGCCTTTTCTGGCGTCGACTTTGGGCATCGGAATATCCTGACAAAATGCGCGCGGACTATAGGCGCGACCGGCAGGGACGCAAAGCCGTCGCCCGGCTCAGGAGGATTTATCGGGCTGCCGCCTGAACCAGCGG
>JASHOJ010000114.1 GCA_030041155.1 Candidatus Binataceae bacterium
GCGAGGTCGGCACCGAGGGCAAGCTCGGCGGCCAGGCCGATGTCCGCGGCGTGTCGGGCGTATGGAAGGACCTGACCGATAACGTCAACTTCATGGCCTCGAATCTGACCACCCAGGTCCGCGGCATCGTCAAGGTCGTCACCGCGGTTGCCAACGGCGACCTCAAACAAAAGCTGGTCGTCGACGCGCGCGGCGAAGTCGCGGCCCTTGCCGAAACCATCAACAACATGACCGACAACCTGAGCACCTTTGCCGAGCAGGCCAGCACCGTCGCCCGTGAGGTCGGGGTGGAGGGCAAGCTGGGCGGCCAGGCGCGGGTGCCGGGCGTCGCCGGAACCTGGAAGGATCTGACCGATAACGTCAATTTCATGGCATCTAACCTGACTACCCAGGTCCGCGGGATCGTCAAAGTCGTCACCGCGGTCGCAAACGGCGACTTGAAGCAGAAGCTGATCGGAGTCGAGGCAAAAGGCGAGATCGCGGCGCTAGCCGACACGATCAATGGCATGATCGATACGCTCGGAACCTTCGCCGATCAGGTCACAACTGTAGCGCGCGAAGTTGGATTCGAAGGCAAGCTCGGCGGCCAGGCAAAGGTGCCGGGTGCGGCCGGAACCTGGCGCGATCTGACCGACAACGTCAATCAGCTCGCCGGAAATCTCACCACCCAGGTCCGCGCGATCTCGGACGTTGCCACCGCGGTGACAAAAGGCGACCTGACGCAGTCGATCAACGTCGAGGCCGCCGGCGAGGTCGCGGCGCTCAAAGACAACATCAACCAGATGATCGTGAACCTGAAGGAGACGACCCAAAAGAACACGGAGCAGGACTGGCTGAAAACCAATCTCGCGAAATTCTCCAGCATGATGCAGGGGCAGAAGAACCTGGAGTCAGTATCGCGAATGATCATGTCGGAACTGACGCCGCTGGTCTCCGCACATCATGGCGCGTTTTTCATGATGGACACCGAGGGCGGAGAGCCGATGCTCAAGCTGACCAACACTTACGCGTACCGCGAGCGCAAGGGCGTCGCGAACTCATTCAAGCTCGGCGAAGGACTCGTCGGCCAGTGCGCATTGGAAAAGAAACCCATCCTCCTGACTAAAGTGCCGGCGGATTACATACAGATCAGCTCCGGCCTTGGCGAAGCGCCTCCGCTCAACATCATCGTTTTGCCAATCCTGTTCGAGGGGCAGGTCAAAGCGATAATCGAACTCGCGTCGTTCCATCCCTTCAGCATGATTCATCAGATATTTCTCGATCAGCTCAGCGAAAGTATCGGCGTCGTGGTCAACATGATCATGGCGAACATGAGAACCGAGGAGTTGCTGCAGCAATCGCAGAGCCTCACCCAGGAGCTGCAACATCAGTCCAATGAGCTGACTCAACAGCAGGACGCGCTGAAGGGAAACAATGCGGCGCTGGAGCGTCAAGCAGCGGAGCTCGAGGAAAAGGCCCGTCTGCTCGAAGAGCAGAACGCCAAGGTTGAGGTGAAGAATCGCGAGGTCGAACAGGCGCGGCTATCGCTGGAAGAAAAAGCCGCGCAACTGACGATGGTGTCGAAGTACAAGTCCGAATTTCTCGCCAACATGTCACATGAACTGCGCACCCCGCTTAACAGCATGCTGGTTCTGGCGAAAGTCTTGAACGAAGACAAGGATAACAATCTGACCGAGAAGCAGCTCGAATACGTCCGAACAATAGAGAGCTCGGGTAGCGACCTGCTCAAGCTCATTAACGAAGTCCTCGACCTTTCGAAGGTCGAATCCGGTAAAATTGCTATCGAGCCGGAGGACGTAAGGCTGTCGGCGGTCTCCGCCTTTGTAGAGCAGAACTTCCGGATTCTCGCCGAAGAAAAACATCTGGAATTCACGATCGAGATCGGCGATGCGGTTCCGGAACATCTCCGCACCGACAAGGAACGACTACAGCAGATCCTGAAAAATCTGCTGGCCAACGCCTTCAAGTTTACTTCTCTCGGATCGGTTAAATTCCGTATCGAGCTCGCGCCGGCCGACACCAAGTTCGAGAACGAGTCGTTGTTGGCTTGCGGGACCGTGGTCGCGATGTCCGTGACTGATACCGGAATCGGTATTCCCAAAAGCAAGCAGCGCATGATCTTCGAGGCGTTTCAGCAGGCCGATGGCAGCACCAGCCGCAAGTACGGTGGAACCGGGCTGGGCCTTTCGATCAGCCGTGAGATTGCGCGCGGATTAGGCGGCGAGATCCAAGTCGAAAGCGAACCTAGAAAAGGAAGCACGTTCACCCTCTTCCTGCCGGCAAGGTTCTCGCAGTTCGCCGCCGACTCGGAATCAGCGGCCGACGCGATCGATCGGTTTAAGCCAGAATCAAAGTGGCCTCGGCGTGATGACTCCGACCCGATTAGCGCAATTTCATGCGAGTTCGGCTCGCCAGAATTGCTTGCCGGCAAGAAGGTGCTGATCGTGGACGATGACCCGCGAAACATCTTCGCCATCACGAGCCTGCTGGAAAGCTATCGGATGAAGGTTCTGTCGGCGGACAATGGGCATAGCGGGATCAGGCTCATCGAGAGCAATCCCGATGTCGCGATCGTGCTGATGGACATCATGATGCCGGAGCTCGATGGTTACGAAACGATCAGATTGATTCGCAGCGATCCGAAAAAGCATCGGCTGCCGGTGATCGCCGTCACCGCAAAGGCGCTCAAAGAAGATCGCGAACGATGCATGAACGCCGGTGCCTCAGACTATTTGGCCAAGCCGGTCGATCACGATCAGCTTATCGAGCTCATACGGGTATGGACCGGAGCACCCGCCGTGCAGGCAATATCGAGCGTGCAGTGATAATATGTACACTCAACATGGCGGTTCAAAGAGTTCACGATGGTAAGGGGCTCGCCAGACGAATCTGTTCGTTCCGATCTGGTTAACGTCGCGAATATTCTCCTGGTCGACGATCGGTCAGCGAACCTGATTACCCTGGAAGCAATTCTCGATCCGCTTAAGCAACGGACCGTTCGCGCAAACTCCGGCGCGGAGGCGCTGGATCGCCTGCGCACGGGCGAATACGCAGTGGTCCTGATGGACGTGCAGATGCCCAACATGGACGGGCTCAAAACCGCCGAGTTGATGAAAAGGGACGAGTTGACGGCGCATGTGCCGATCATCTTTCTGACCGCGGCGGGAGTTGAGACCTCCGACATGATGCGAGGATACGAACGCGGCGCTGTGGATTTTCTGCTCAAGCCATTCGAGCCCGAGATTTTGCGATCGAAGGTCTCCGTGTTCGTTGATTTGTTCCTGAAGGAACAAATGATTCGGCGACAGGCCGCCGAGCTTAGAGCACATGAGCGGGAAGCGCTGGAGCGCCACAGCGAGCTTCGCTTCAGGGCATTGATCGACGCGATGCCGCAGTGTGTGTGGGCAGCGCGCACCGATGCAACATTCTATTATTGGAATCAGCAGGCCTCGTCTTTCACCGGAGAGCCCGCCGCGCCGATATCACTCGAGAAATTGCTGGACTCAGTTCATCCTGACGACCGTGCGGCGCTCGCCGAAGCCTGGCAGCGCGTGCTCTCAGGCGAGCAATTTTTCGAACTCAAAGCGCGACTGTCATCCAGCGAAAACCAGACCATCGGCTTTCGATGGCACCTGATTCGAGGTTTGACCCAACGCGCCGATAAGCGGCTGATGGCCGGTTGGATACTGGTCGCGACCGACATCGACGCTGAGCAGCAGGCGCTCGAGCAGGCCGAAACCGCAAACCGGATGAAGGACGAATTCCTTGCCACCGTTTCGCACGAGCTGCGCAATCCGCTTAACTCGATTTCCGGATGGCTTCATTTGCTGCGCACCGGAAATCTGGACAAGGTCGAAAACGTGCGGGCGCTCGATACCATCGAGCGCAATGTCCAGCTCCAATCTTCGCTGATCAACGACATTCTCGACGTATCGCAGGTCACGCGCGGCAGGATTCAGCTCAACATGAAGTCCCTCGCGCTCACTGCGGTTCTTAAGGCCGCGCTTACATCGATCAAGCCCGCGGCAGAAGCAAAGGAAATCGACCTGCGGTGCGATATCGATCTCGAGGGCGACGGATTCGTCAGGGGCGACGAGGATCGCCTGCAGCAGGTGATTTGGAACTTGCTTTCCAACGCGGTCAAGTTCACGCCCTGCGGCGGCAGCGTTACGGTTCGGCTGTATAGAGAAGGATTGATGCTGAATCTGATGGTTTCCGATACCGGCCAGGGTATCAGTCCGGCTTTCCTTCCATTCGTTTTCGATAAGTTCCGCCAGGCCGATAGCAGCACCACTCGCACTCATAGCGGCCTCGGTCTCGGCCTGGCCATCGTTCGCCATCTGGTGGAAGTGCACGGCGGTGACGTTCGAGCTCAGAGCGACGGCGCCGAGAAGGGCGCCACCTTCACGATTCGGCTTCCAGAGACCGCGCGTGGATCGGAGTCGCGGAGCACGGCTCCTCGGGCCAACGGGTGCAAATCGCTTTCGGACGTGAGATTGCTGCTGGTTGAAGATGACGATGACTCGCGCGAAGTGCTGTCTGAGGTCCTCAGGGGCTATGGAGCGACTGTCCTCGCCACCGCTTCGTGCCGCGAAGCGATCGATAAGATGGGGAGCTTCCGGCCCACAGTTTTGCTCAGCGACATAGGAATGCCGCGCGAGGACGGCATCAGTCTAATCAAGCGCGTGCGCGAGGAGCATTCTGGCGAGAAGGTTGCCGCGCTCGCGCTGACCGGGTTTGACGGAACGAACGATCGCAAGCGGGCGCTCGAAGCCGGCTTCGATGCTTTCGTCGTGAAACCGGTGCTTCCAGACCGCCTGGTTGAATCGATTCGCGATCTGCTCGCCGCCAACGGTGCCGAAGAGCGTTGATCCCTTCGCCAGGCGAATCAAATCATTGGTCACTCTTCATGGCTCAGATAGCGCCTCGCGTAAGGCGGCGCGCGCCAGGATTCGAGTTGAATCGAGAACGGGCAGGCATGAATCGTTCTCGCTTACGAGCAGCGGAATCTCGGTGCAGGCAAGCGCGACCGCATCACACCCCGCATTCTTTAACCTGATAATCACATCCGAGAAGTAAACTCTCGCCTCCGCGCGAAAGCGGCCATAGACAAGTTCTCCAAAAATTATCTCGTTGATCCGCAATCGCTCTTCTGAATCGGGAAGCTCGACACCGATGCCACGAGAACCAAGCTTAGCGGGGTAAACCGGCCCTTCCATTAAAAACCTGGTGCCGAGCAGTCCGATTCGCCTGTAGCCTCGCTCGGCTGCGACCTCTGCCACTTCATCGGCGATGTGAAGCCAACGAAGAGTGGAGCGATCTACAATCATCTCCATAGCCTGATGCGCCGTGTTGTCGGGACACACCAAAAGCTCAGCTCCGCATAGAGCCAGCTTGCGGGCAGATTCGAGCATCAGGTTTGCCACCTCGTCCCATCGACCCGCGTCGATCGAAAGCATGTAGCGGCCGAGCGGAAACGTATGCATCGTGACCTCCGGATGCATGTGCGGCCCCATCATCGCTGCAGCTTCAGCGCAAATCGTCCTGTAACAGAGCGCTGCTCCTTCTGCGCTTACCGCAACTATCCCTATGTGCTTAGTCATCCACCTTTCTCATTCGTTATGCCGGCTCATCGCCCCATAACTGGCGAGCCGCTGGGCCATAGCTACGACAAGCTCCATGGGCGCGCGTCAACGACATCGCAAGATGCAACGTCGAATTTCATTCTGATGCAAGAGCCATGATCGCATTGTTTCGGCAAGGACAAATATAGAGCCGACCGCACGGATATTTTAGCTGGCTCGACAGTTGCCAATAGATGTCCGCGTGGAGTTGTGGCATCGCACAGTTAAACCTTCAAGCGCCCGTGATCCAGAGCTCCGGCACAACTTTGTAATCGGCCCGCGACGAATCACGAAGGCCGGCGGCGCGCGACTGTACTACTGCACCAGGTGCAAATCGTGCTTTCTAGTCAGCGCAGACAGAGTTGCAGTCCATAATGAACAAAGCAAATCAGCACTACGTGATGAAGGTGCAAGACGTTTTGGGACCTTCGCGGAAGGCCCGTGTCCGATCCTGGAGGAATTCGCATCGGCAATTCGGGCTCCGACCGAGCGCCCGCGGCCCGTTGTCTATTTATGTCATCTTAAGAGGTAAGTGATGGACATTGCAATCTGGCTGCCGGCGACATTTGCCCTCGGTCTCGTAAGCCTCGGTCTGTGCTTCGCGTTTTTGGCCGCCTGCGAAAGGATTTAGAGGAACGACAGTGATCTATGTAACAGCAACTGTAGCGGCTCTGGTGTTCATTTATCTGTTTGTCGCGATGATCCGCCCCGAATGGTTTTAGACCTAGAAAGCTCCTATCCACGATAAGGAGACATGCACGTGATTTGGCTTTTGCCAACCTCAATAATTGTCTTCACGATCATAATCGCGGTCCCGCTCAGTCGATACATGGCGATGGTCATGAACGGCGACTATCGGCCTCCGCGCGCGCTGGGTTGGTTTGAGCGACGCCTGGACACGGGGCCGATGAATTGGAAGCAGTACACGATCGCGTTGTTGGTGTTTAACACCGCGCTTTTCGTTTACGGCTACATCGTGCTTTCGCTACAGCCATGGTTGCCACTTAATCCGCGCGGACTTGGGATGCTGGAGCCGACCACGATTTTTCACACCGTGATCTCCTTCATCACCAACACCAACATGCAGCACTATTCAGGAGATCAGGCGTTTTCGAATTTCAGCCAGCTCTTTTTTTGCGTGGCAAATTTCTTTCTCTCGGCGGCGGTTGGACTATGCGCCCTAACGGCTATCATTCGCGCTCTGCGCGGAGATTCGCACCTGGGCAACTACTTTGTCGACATGTGGCGAGTCGTTATTTATTTCTTCTTACCTGCGGCTTTCGTGATCAGCCTTGTGTTTCTCGCGCAGGGCATGCCAATGACCTATCGCGCTGACTATCAGGTGAACACCTTGGAGCCGGCCGCGATGGGAACCGCCGATAACGGCCAGCCGAAGCAACAGACCATCGTGATCGGCCCACTCGCCGCTTTCGTTCCGATGAAAATGATGGGCACCAATGGTGGCGGGTTCTTTGGCATGAACTCGGCCCATCCATTCGAGAATCCGAACGCGGGCACCAACTTCTTTGAGACCTTCTGCATGATGCTATTTCCGATGGCGTTGGTCCTAATGTACGGAAGGATGCTCGCAAGACCGCGCCACTCGACAGTCATATTCGCGGTGATGCTGCTCTTGTTTATAGGAACCGTCATCTGGGCAGTCTACTTCGATACCATGCGGCCTAATCCGAGTTTTACAGCGCATCCCGCTGATTCATTCATCATCGAGAATACCGGCGCGACCGGAGGCAAGCGGGTCATAACGGTGCCGGCGGTAGCGAGGCTCCCGATCGATCAGCATCTCGGCAATCTCGAGGGCAAGGAACTTCGCTTCGGCACCTCAGCCGGAGCTACTTTTGCAGCGGCCACTGTTGATGTGACTTGCGGAGCGATCAACTGCGAGCACGACAGCCTGAATCCCATTGCCGCGCTCTCACCATTCTGGGGCATGTGGCTCAACTGTATTTACGGTGGCAAAGGTGTGGGAATGATCAACCTGCTGCTCTTCCTGATCATCGGAGTGTTCCTGGCCGGCCAGATGGTGGGACGCACACCGGAGTATCTGGGAAGAAAAATCGGCGCGCGCGAAGTGAAGCTCGCGATGCTCGCGCTGCTGGTGCATCCGTTCCTGATCCTCGCGCCGTCAGGTCTTTATTCGGCGGTTAGTTGGGGCACCAAGGCGGAAAGCAATCCGGGAGCGCATGGGTTTTCACAGATCGTTTATCAATTCTCGTCATCATCGGCGAACAACGGCTCTGCCTTTGATGGCCTTGGTGTGAGTTATGGACTGAATAACAATCCTAATCCAGCGTCTGAAGCGGTGCCGTGGGACATAGGAGGAGGCTTGGTCATTCTTTTCGGACGCTACCTGCCAATTATCGCACCGATTGCGATGGCGGCATTCCTTGGAATGAAGAAGGAGTCTCCATTCGGCCTGGGCACGCTGCGCGACGATACATTCACCTTCGGATGTTTGCTCTTCGGCACGATCGTGATTGTTGGTGCGCTGCTTTTCCTACCCGTAGCGGCACTGGGTCCATTGGCGGAGCACTTCGGGCCTATTCCATTCGGCGGCTAGCATCGGCACCGCATTACTTACAATAGGTTTTTCATTTCTACAGTAAAGCCGGAGATCAAAATGGGAGCAGCCATTAAGCAAGTCCCGACCGTTCAGCCGCTGGAGCCTCAGCACCCGCCGCGGCGCGTCCGCAGCCGCAAGTTGTTCGAAGCGGAACTGGTACGCGAAGCCGTGAAACAATCGTTCGTTATGCTGCGACCCGACATCCAGTGGAGAAATCCTGTGATGTTCGTGGTCGAGGTTGGCGCGATACTTACTTTACTCTTCGTCATCCAGGCAGCGCTGAGCACGTCCGCGAGCATAGTGCCGATCACTTACTTCGTCGCGCTGGATTTCTGGCTTTTTGTGACTGTCCTGTTTGCGAATTTCGCAACCGCGCTGGCAGAGGCGCGTGGGAGGGTGCAGGCGCAATCTCTGCGCAGGACAAGAAGCGAAACCCCCGCTTATCGCCTAAAGTCGGCCGGTATGGTCGAGGAAGTCCCATCGACTGATCTCCAGCAGGGCGATCGGGTGGTGGTAACCGCTGGTCAGGTCATCCCCAGTGACGGAGACATAGTCGAAGGTATCGCGTCGGTTGACGAATCAGCGATCACCGGCGAGTCCGCGCCGGTGATTCGCGAGGCGGGCGGCGATCGCTCGGGCGTTACCGGCGGCACGAGGGTCATCTCAGATCGGATCGTGGTCAAGATCACGGCGGCTTCCGGACAGTCATTTCTGGATCGGATGATCGCACTAGTTGAAGGAGCGGTGCGTCAGAAGACGCCGAACGAAGTAGCTCTGACTCTTGTGCTCGCTGGTCTAACTATAGCCTTCTTCATAGTGGTCGTTCCGATTTGGCCGATGGCGTGGAACGCTGAGCAATACATGATGACCTATCTAGGAGCTACGCAGCCGCTTAGGAGCCTTGGCACCGATGTTCCCACGCTGGTCGCGCTGCTGGTCTGTCTGATTCCAACCACGATTGGAGCGTTGCTCGCCGCGATCGGCATTGCCGGGATGGATCGCGCGCTGCAAGCGAACATTATCGCGAAGAGCGGCAAGGCGGTTGAAACCGCAGGCGATATAGATACGGTTCTTCTCGACAAGACGGGTACGATCACCGTCGGCAATCGCCACGCGACCGGGTTCGAAGCGATGGGCGATTATTCGCAGATTCAACTGGCGCAGCTTGCCGCGCTAGCCTCAGTGGCCGATCAGACTCCGGAAGGCAAGAGTATCGTGACCGCTGCTCAGGCGCTCGGAGTGCCGCCGAGAGAGCTTATTACGCCGGACGGCGCGGAGTTTATCTCGTTCAGCGCGCATACGCGGATGAGCGGTATCGATTTTCCCGACGGCAGGATCATTCGCAAGGGAGCGACCGATGCGATTGCCGCTTTCGTCAAACAGAGACACGGCGTCGTCCCAGCAGGATTAAAGAAAGCGGTGGATACGATCGCCTCTCAGGGAGCGACACCACTTCTAGTAGCTGAGAACGCGAGCATCGCCGGAATAGTTGTCCTGGAGGACATCTTGAAGACCGGGATGCGTGAGCGATTCGCCAGGCTGCGCAGCATGGGGCTGCGAACCGTCATGATCACCGGCGATAACCCGCTGACTGCCGCGATTATTGCGGAACAGGCGGGGGTCGACGATTTCGTCGCACAGGCCACACCGGAATCAAAACTCGCCTACATCAGGAAGGAACAGTCCGAAGGCAAGCTGGTCGCGATGATGGGTGATGGCACCAATGACGCGCCCGCGCTCGCGCAGGCAGACGTGGGATTGGCCATGAACTCCGGCACTCAGGCGGCCAAAGAGGCCGCCAACATGGTTGACCTGGATTCCGATCCGACCAAGCTCATCGAGGTGGTCGAGATCGGGAAGCAGCTACTGATGACTCGCGGAGCACTCACTACGTTCTCGGTTGCAAACGACGTGGCCAAGTATTTCGCGATCATTCCAGCGCTGTTTGCCGGCACACTGCCATGGTTGGCGGCAATGGACATTATGCGACTGCATTCGCCAACCTCGGCCATCCTGTCGGCCGTGATCTTCAACGCGCTTATCATTCCCGCCCTGGTTCCGGTCGCCCTCAAAGGTGTCAAGTACCGGCCTCTCGGCGCTGACGCGCTGCTGCGTCGAAATCTTCTGGTCTGGGGGCTCGGCGGAGTGATCCTGCCCTTTGTCGGAATCAAGGCAATCGATCTCATCCTGAGTGCGGCCCACCTCGTCGCCTGAGTTCCATGCGAGGAGCAAAAGAGTTATGCGCACCTACATCTTGAAGAGTCTCTTGCTTCTGGGAGTGAGCGTTGTGATAGTTTGCCTTATCTACCCGCTGGCAGTCTGGGCGATAGGACAGGCGTTCTTCTCGTTCACGGCAAACGGGAGCATAGTAGTCGGTCCTGACGGGAAACCGGTTGGTTCGCTCCTTATCGCTCAACCGTTCACCAAGGACGAGTACTTCTGGCCTCGCCCCTCCGCAGCCTCCTATGATGCGTCGGCGTCAGCATCGTCAGCGCTGGCCGCCTCCAACTATCAACTGCGTGATCGTGTCGCTCGCGCATTGGGCCCTATTGTCAAGTACGACGGCGGACCAAAGGCCGGCCAATTGGTCGCATCCGATGTTGAAGCCTGGTTCCAGCAGGACCGATACGAGGGCAAGCCGCATATCGTCGCGCAATGGGCCGACAACCACAACGAACTAGCGCAGGTATGGGTAAGCGCCGATCCGTCACATGCTCAGTACGTGAACGATTGGGCCAAAGCGCATCCCTCACGAGTAGCCGATTGGATGAAGCAAAATCCTTCGATACCCAAGCCGCAGCCGTCGGATCTCGCAGTGCTGTTCTTCGAAAACTTCTCGAAAGACAATCCTGGCAGGTTCCCATCCGCAGTTACCAGTCGGGCACCTACCGGCAAGACTCAGACCATGATCGAGCCGGTCGCGAGTGGTTCTGACATTCAGTCGATTTTTTTCGATATGTGGCGGCAGGATCATCCAAACGCACCGTTGGCGCCCGTTCCCGCCGATATGGTGACCGCCTCAGGTTCCGGATTGGATCCCGACATCACACTGGAAAATGCCGAATACCAGCTGGACCGTGTCGCGTCCAAATGGGCGACAGATCTGAAGCGCGACCCGACTAGCGTGCGCGGCGAGATCGAGCGGATGATCCAGGCTGACGCTTACGCACCGATGGGCGGCTTGTTTGGCGAGAAGATCGTCAATGTGCTGCGTGTGAATCTCGAGCTTCGACGGCGCTACGGCGCTCCGCAGACTTAAGTCCTCCGGCCGCACATTCTCCAGAAGCAAACCTGGCATAGTTCGCGCGCTTGGCCAACGGGCATCAGACCTCGCGCCGTTTTCGCGAGCTTGCACTTACCCCTGAAATCAGCGAGTAGCTATGCTGGTTGCGACAGGAGGTGGCTAATGGCCGACCGGCAGCACGCGTCATCGTACCGATGGCTCATCGAAGGTCTGCTGCTCTTCGCGCTCGCGAGCCAGACCCTTACCTGGCTTGCACCGGCGCCGATCCTGAACGCGATCATCGCCGACCTGAAAATCCATCTCGGCGATGCGGGCTTGATCATCTCGATAATCGCGCTCTGTATCGCGATCTTTTCACTGTTGGGTGCGATGGTTGCGCAGAAGTTTGGCGCGCTGAGATCGCTTATCGGTGGCGTTTGGCTGCTGGCTATCGGCGGAATCCTAAGCGGTTATGCGCAGACCTTTGCTGCCCTGCTCGCGTGCCGCGTGCTGGAAGGAATCGGCTTCGGCGTCATGATCGCTCCGCCCGCCACGCTGGTGATGCAATGGTTCGAGGAATCAGCTTGGCCTTACATGAATATGCTGAATGCGGTCGCGCCGTTTGCGGGACTCACCGCGGCCTATGCGCTGACCGGTCCCGTGTTCGACGCTTTGGGCGGCAAATGGCGATCGGTCCTGCTCGCCTACGGTGTTGCGGTCGCCGTAATCGCCGTGGCATGGACGCTGCTCGGCCGCAATGCCCCCGGCCATGAACACGCCGGCGGCCACTTGGGCGAAGCTGGCGCGATGCGCAAAGTGCTCGGCATGCGTGACATCTGGATAATCTCGATCGCGCTGTTCGCCGGCATGTGGGTCTTCCAGTTGTTCAGCGCCTTCCTTCCGGAGTTTTTCGAGACTGTGCGCGGGATGCCGTTGGACAGAGCCGGGAGTCTGACCGCACTGATTCCTTTCGCGGGCATCTTCGCCGCCGCCGGAGCCGGAATTCTGACCGGAGTTATCGGACTTCGCCGTCCTTTCACATGGCCAATGCAGATTCTCTTCGTCCTCGGATGCCTTGGTTCGGTGACGCTCAACAATCCCGGCGCGCTGCGGGTCTCGCTCATTCTTATCGGCGTTGGATCTTCGGCGCTGCTGCCTACCCTGATCACAATCGTGATGGAGCTCCCGGAGATGACGCCGACGCGCGCCGGCTCCGGACTCGGCGTGGTATGGGCCGCCGGTTACGCGGGCGCGTTCCTCTCGCCGGTCATCTGCGGAGCGATAGCCGGGAGATTCGGGCTCGAGAACGTGATGGTGGGGTCGCTCGTGTTCGGTCTGGTCGCGGTCGCCGGCTTCTATTTCGTTCCCGAGACCGGTCCTGGCAGAGTACGCGCTCGCGCGGCATCGGCTGATCTACAGACGCCCGACACCATTGCGTAGTAGCTTTCAACCGGCGCTATTCGATCATCTAAGCTCCCGGCAAATTTCAATCAGTTTCAGCGCGCGCTGGCTGATTGCAACAAGTCTGACGTTACTCTGGAGATAGCCGAAACCGGCGAATCGGCGATACAAATTGTTGACCTCGCATGTTAGCATCGACTTCACTAAGAACGCATGCGGTTGGCGCTTTGAGGACATCGTGATCCGCTCTTTCGAAATCAAGCCGCTCGACGCCACTTTTGGCGCCGTCGTGACGAATATCAAGCTCGCAGCGCTCGATGATGCCACGTGGCGCGAGTTGTACGCCTCATGGCTCGAATACGCGCTCCTCGTCTTTCCCGGCCAGCATCTCAGCCGCGACGAGCAAATTGCTTTCGCCCGACGGTTCGGAAAGCTTGAATTCGAGATGGCCGCGCTCAGCAACGTGAAATCGGATGGAACTCTAATCCGAGATGATAGCGACATCATCAAGGTGCTCAAGGGCAACATGGGATGGCATTGCGACAGCACCTACATGCCGATCCAAGCCAAAGGCGCGGTTTTCAGCGCTGAAGTGGTCCCTTCCTCGGGTGGTGAGACCGGATGGGCCGATATGCGCGCGGCTTACGACGCGCTGGACACCAGCACGAAGGCTCGGCTGGAAAATCTGGCCGCGCATCACTCGCTCAGGTACAGCCAGGCGAAACTTGGACATCAGCCAAAGGCTGGCAGCGATTACAGCGGCTATGGTTTTCACGATGGACCCGTGCCGCTGCGGCCGCTGGTGAAGATACATCCGGAGACCGGCCGGAAGTCGCTGTTAATCGGACGGCATGCCTACGATATTCCCGGCCTGAGCGCCGACGAATCAGCGTCTCTGTTGCAACAACTGGTGAATTTCGCATGCCAGCCGCCGCGAGTTTATCATCACAAATGGACGCCCGGAGATGCCGTAGTCTGGGATAATAGATGCCTGCTGCATCGCGCGATGCCGTGGGATATGAGCAAGCCTCGGACCATGTGGCACAGCCGTATTGCGGGCGATCCAGTCAGCGAAGCCGCGCTGAACTCGGAAGTTGCGGCATAATCCCGCCGCGTGTGTTTCCGCTCCAATTTAACGGCAATCGCGTCTCGCTGAATCGTGGAAAGCGGGAGCAGAGTAATCTATCGCCGTCAATTTATCCGAATGGCGAGCCTGGTTCTCACGTTTCCATTTCTGCGCCAGCCGCAAGTGCTCGGCGGTCAAGCTCCGATGGATCCATTAACTGGTGATCAACTTTACTCGCACGTGCTGAAGTACTGCGGGCTCGGCGAACATCGCACCGCCAGCCGGTGTGATTTCAGCACTTCGCGTTGGATCGCCGACGAATTATCAGATGCCGGATTCGCAGTGCGCTTTCACACCTACCATGTGCGGCAGTTCTTTCCGAATAAAGCGCACCTCCAGGTTTCCGATCAGAAGCTGGAGTGTTTTCCGCTATGGCCGCCGCGCGCCACGATTCAGGGTGGAATATCGGCGCGTCTCGCGCCGGACAGCACGCTTTCGGAAATTCGGCGCCGAATAGCCATTACCAGCATCCCAAAAACTCCCGGCGATACGATAAGCCCCCGTTCTCCGACCGTCCCTTTGATCAATAGCATCGCGGACGCGGGCGCGGTAGGAATCCTGGCGATCACGGAAGGACCAACCGGAGAGATCATCGCGATGAATTGCTCCGGGCCAGTGCCGACCTGGCCTATACCGGTGCTGCTGGTGGCTCCCCGCGATCTGAGCGTTTTGAGTCACGCCGCCAGCTCGGGAAAGCCCGCCTCGATAGTGATCGAAGGCCATGAAGAGGTTGCGGCCAACGCGCGAAACGTCATCGGAAGCATATCCGCCAGCCATCCGTCGCCAGAGCGCGGGCTTATGATTGTCTCCACGCCGATCAGTGGATGGTTTCAATGCGGCAGCGAGCGAGCGCCGGGAGTCGCGGTTATGCTCGGGCTCGCGCGATGGATCTCGCGCAATCGGCGTGAATGCGACTGGATGTTTATCGGACATTCGGGCCACGAACTCGGCTTCGCAGGAATGCACGCGTATCTGCGCGACGAGGCTCCACCGCGCGATCGTGTCAAATGCTGGATGCTTTTCGGAGCGGCGGCCGCCGCGTTCGAGTGGACGCAAACCGCGCAAGGGCTCAAGCGCCTGGATCAGGTCGACGCGCATCGAAGACTCTATTGCAGCCAAAACCTTCTCGAAATCACACGCGAGGCCTTTCACGATCTGGCTTGCGTTGGACCGATGACAGACAAGGCAGGCGGCGCGCAGCGGGTCCTGATGGACCGCAACTATTCTCGGATGGGGCTGTCGCTGGGCAATTACTTTCACCATCTGAAGCGCGACGGCCCCGAAATGACCTCCGCCGCGCTGCTGGAGCCGCTGGCGCGTGCTTCGGCAAATGCGCTCGCGAAGGCGGATTCTCTATAGAAGAGGGATTCTCTATGGATGCGTCTCTGGTACGCGCGGGTTAGTTCAATTCGCTGAGCAGCCGCTTCGCATCCATCAGATCGGGGGTTTCGAATCCGTTGGTAAACGACTTGCAGACAGCGGAGAGGGAGGTCCGCGCTTCGTCACGATCGCCCTGCTTTATGAGCAGACGCGAAAAACAGGTGCTTGCGCGCAGTTCCCACCATTTGGCTTCCTGCGATCGGGCGAGATCAAGCGCGGCGCGGATGGTCTTGAAAGCTCGCTCGGTATCCGGCCGATCACCCATTAGCAGGGCTTCGGATTTGAGACGCAGGATGTCGGCCTGGTGAAGCTTCTCTCCCGAGCGTCCGATCGTGGCGATGAGCTCGTCGAAGCTCTCAAGAGCCTCATCCCGCCGGCCCATCCGGGACTGGAACAGAGCCAATACTGCCTTAAAAAACTGCAAATGAAGCGCATCGCCCGAGCGATTGAGTTCCCCAACTGCCGCTTCCATCTCAGCCACGCCCTGCTCGACCTTGCCTCGCTCAGCTTCCGCCCAGCCGCACAAATAACGTCCAATCAGCGTGAACTGGGCAAACTGATCCTCCGACAGTGAAATGGCGGCCGTTGCGTGGGTGTGCACGAGATCAGGCTCGCGCCGAAGCAGATGCAAATGCCCGAGCTGGACCAGGACGTATCCCAGACTGAACAGATGCTTCGATTCCTGGGCACGATTCAGGGCTTGTTCGCCTAATTTGAGAGCGTCGTCAGGGCATCCGAGCAGCAGGAGGTTGAGGCTTAGGTAGGCCGCGCTAGCGCTTTGCACGTCGAACGGAAGAACGCGGGAAGCTTGGCCAGCATTCTCCGCGTGTGCTAGCGCATCGCGATAGTATGAACTCGCCTCCCGCAGGTTGCCGCAGCGCAAAAGAGTGCTCGCGACGACATAGTTAGCCGCGGCCTGCGCGCCCTCCTCTGATTTTTGCCGCGCAATTTCGAGGCACTGCTTCGCGCGATCCAAGCTGCTGGTGGGCTCTCCGCGAACCTGGCAGAGATGCGCGAGATTTATTGAGCCGGTAAGATGCAGCGCCGGCTCGTTCAGCGTCTCGCTGAACTCGCAGACCCGCTCCACCGCTTGCTGGCGACGAAGCGAAAATAAGCCGTGCAAAACCGCGGCGACGGTGCTCTCGGTCTTGCGCAGTTCGAGCTCCGCGCGTGCTCTTTCGCCGACCGGAAGCTTGTCGACCATCTCGAGCGCGGCCTCGATCACTCTTGCAGCCTCGCTGTAGGCGCCGCGGCTCGCGGCCT
The DNA here is from genome assembly GCA_030041155.1 of Candidatus Binataceae bacterium. Lineage (GTDB taxonomy): Bacteria > Desulfobacterota > Binatia > Binatales > Binataceae > JBARDN01. The sequence continues at coordinate 16,599 of JASHOJ010000114.1, forward strand.
GCTCGGCCGCAAGACCGGAATAGCGGACCGCCTTGGAAAGATTGTTTCCGAGTTGAAAATGATGAGCCAGCTCCTCGAAGTGATCCTCCAACCTCTGCGCAAACAACGCCTCGATCGCTTCGGCGGTGCGCTCGTGGATGGCGCGGCGACGATCGGCAAGCACCGAATCGTAGGCAACCTGCTGAGTTAACACGTGCTTGAATGTGTATTTCACGTCGCCGATCGCGGGCAGCTCATAAATGAATTCGCCGAACTGCAAGACCGAGAGCAGAGGCTCTAGCTCCTCGCAGCTTTTGCCCGTGACCTCTGGAACGAGCTTTCGCGAAAACTCGTTGCCGATTACCGCCAGCGTCTGCAGGAGCTCTTTTTCAGGTGCTGCCAGGCGGTCGATACGCGACGCCAAAATTCCCTGAACCGTGGCGGGAAGATGCAGTTCCGGAAGCGGCTTGGTGAGCCTGACAACCGTCTCGCGCTTCAGCAGGCCTTGTTCGAACAGCGCCTGCACCAGTTCTTCCATGAAGAACGGATTGCCCTCGGTCCGCTCGATAATCCAACGTTTTAGCGGCACCAGTTCTGAGCTGTCGTCGAGCAACTGCGTCAGCATCTCCTCGGCGCTCTCGAGGCTCAGCGGATCGAGCCGAAGCTGCGTGTAGTAGGTGCGATTGCCCCATTGATGGCGATACTCGGGCCGGTAGTTGACCAGAAGCAGGATGCGCGCGGTGCCGATCGAATCCACCAGCAGGTTGAGCAGCGCCTGGGTTTCGGAATCAACCCAATGAAGGTCCTCGACGATGACCACAAGCGGCTGGCGCAGCGATTCGGACCAGATGAGCCGCTTGATCGCTTCACACATCAGCCGACGGCGGATCTGAAGGTCCACGTGAGCAAGCGGATCCTCGCCCTCCGCGATCCCGAGCAGAGTGAACAAATAAGGCAGAACGTCCTCGAGCGCGCGGTCGAGGCCGAGTACCTTGCCGATCACTTTTTCGCGGCGTTTCCTCGCGTCGTCCTCGGGCAAAATTTCGAAGTAGCCGCGCACCAGCTCAATTATCGGCAGATAAGGCGTGGCGGTGCCGTAGGAGATGGAGAAGCCCTCCAGCACCATCCATTGCGACTGTGCGATCGCTTTGAACTCGAAGAATAGCCGCGATTTTCCGGTACCCGCCTCCGCCATCGCGGCTACCACCTGGCCGCGACCGGTGCGCGCCAGATCCGCAGCGGCACGGATCGCTTCCATCTCGCGCTCGCGTCCGACAAATTTGGTCAGTCCACGTCCCGCCGAACGCTGCAATCGCGTGCGCAGGGGTCCAAGACCGGTCACCTCATAGACATTGACGGGCTCGCTGACGCCCTTAACCTTGGTTGGCCCGATGGTCTTGAATTTGAAATACCCCTCGCACAGTTTGCGAGTGGCATCGGCGACCGCGATGGAGCCGACCGGCGCGACGGCCTGCATCCGCGAAGCAAGATTGGTGGTGTGGCCGATGGGGGTGTATTCGCGATGTCCATCACCAGTGGAAATCGAACGCACCACGACTTCGCCGGTGTTGATGCCGATGCGGCATTGCAACGGGATCCCGCCTTCGGCGACCAGGCGGCTGGAATAGGCGCGCAAATCTTCCTGGATCCGGATTGCCGCATATAGCGCGCGCTGCGGATGATCCTCACGCGCGATCGGTGCTCCGAACAGCGCGAAAATCCCATCGCCGGTCGATTGCACTACGTAGCCCTCGTATCGCTGCACCGCTTCGATCATCAGCTTGAGAGCGGGATCGACGATCGCGCGCGCGTCCTCGGGGTCGAGATCCTGCTCCAGTTCGGTCGAGGCGTTGAGGTCCGCGAACAGCGCGGTGACCATCTTGCGTTCGCCGTCACCGGCGGCCGCGGCATCGGCCTGTCCGGCGCTCAAAAGAATTTCCGATCGTGCTTCCTCGCGGGATGGCTTTACGGCGGGCGTCGCCGGGCTTACCGGGCTTTTAGATAGAGGCGACCCGCAGTCGGGACAGAACTTCGTGTCCGGAGGATTTTCCGAACCGCACTTGGCGCAGCGTCTTAAAAGCGGCGCGCCGCATTCGGCGCAGAATTTCTTACCCGCTATTCCTTCAGTTCCGCATTTCGAGCATCGCATCTGAGGCTCTCGGGTTGGGCGCCCCCACATATTTACAGATTCATGCGGGCGAAGCCGCACCCCTTCGACACAGAAATGGTGAAGAGATTGCGTTTTTTCCCCGGCGCAGGGCAAATCGTAGCATCTTCGCCCTAAGCTCACACCGCTTGCTCCGGTTGCTTACTGCTGGGTTTTCCAGATGACCGAGCCTGAAGCTGCAATGTATGCTGTGGTCCGTCCGCGTCTTTCTCGGAAATAAAAGAATGAGAGTTCTGCTGTTAACCGCTTTGCTCGCACTTGCTTCCATAGCGGCACCGGCGCTTGCTGCCGGACATCAACCAGCGACGACAGCGACAATCACTGGCTCTATTCGCGATGCGCTCGGGCGTCCAATCGCCGGCGTGACCGTGGAACTCCACTCGGCTGACAACAAGCTTGTGGCACGTTCAAGCTCGGATCAAAGCGGCGTATTCCGATTCACCAGGATACCGAACGGGACCTATGTGATTGTTGCTCGCGGGACGCGGCTCAAGCCGGCGGTCGAGGTGGTTACGGTTGCCGGCGGAAAAGCGCCGCGCGTCAGAGTCGCGATGGAATCGGAAGCGGCGCTGAATCTGCCGGTGATCACCGAACGCTTAAACCAGGCTCGGAACTCGCTTTCACCCGAGACTGGAAGCACGGTGTACCGTTTCAGCGAAAAAAATATCAACCAGCTCCCGCAGGGTGACAACACTCCGCTGAACGAAGTTCTGGTCCAGGCGCCCGGCGTAAGCCAGGACGCATACGGCCAAGGCCAGGGACAGATCCATATTCACGGGCTTAACGGCGGGGGAATCCAGTATCGCCTGAACGGAATTTTCCTTCCTGAAGCCGTGACCAGCTTCGGACAATTGTTCAGCCCTTATTTTATAAAGAGCGTAACTCTGATCGACAATTTCATGCCGGCTCAGTTCGGATATCGCAATGAAGCTGTGGTCGATATCCATACCAAGGACGGATGCCTGGATCCCGGAGGAAAGGTCGAGTACTTCGGCGGCCAGCGCGGAACTATCCAGCCAAGCGTTTCCTATGGAGGATGCGCGGGAAGGCTAAGTTATTACTTCAGCGGTTTTTATCTTCAGAGCGCTCTCGGAGTTCAGGCGCCCACCAGAACACCCACCCCAGAGCACGACGTCACGAATCAGGGACAGGGATTCGCCTACCTGTCCTATCTCCTGAATTCGAATACGAGAGTGAGCCTTATCGCGGGCACCGCCGTCAACGGTTATCAGATTCCGGGGCAGCCTAATCTCCCCGTCGTGTATCCCATCAGCGGAGTCACAAAGTATCCCAACTCGGCAGATACCAGCGCTACGGAGCTTGAGCAGAACTACTACGGAGTTCTCGCACTACAGGGTTCGCCAAATTCCAAGCTTGACTACCAGGTTGCTCTTTTCAGCCGATATTACTCTCTCGAATACGATCCCGATCCGATCGCCGATCTCGCTTACAACGGCATTGCGGATCGCGTACTGCATACCGGGTTTATCAACGGGGTTCAGGAAGATACTTCGTACCGCCTGAGCGATCGGCACACGATTCAGGGCGGCTTTTACTTAAGCGGCGAGACCCTGGAAGAAGACAATCATGCGCGGGTGCTGCCCGTTACCGATGGGGTCGCGGGGACCGTTCCGGAAACCGTGGTAGATGACTTCAACGGGAAGGCGTTGCTGTTGGGAGTGTACGCGCAGGATCAGTGGCATCCGATCGAAAAGCTCGAAATCACCGCGGGCGCGCGCTTCGATGCGATGGACTATTTCGAATGGCAAACGCAGTTCAGTCCTCGTCTCGGCGCGGTCTATCACTTGACTACAACCACGGCGCTCAACGCCGGATATGCCCGCTATTTCCAGGTTCCGCCATTTGAGTCGGTTTTGCTGGCGACCGTAACAAAATTTGCCGGCACTACCGGCGCACCGGATGTGACATCGGGAAATCAGAACATAAAAGCCGAGGATGATGAATTCTTCGATGCGGGAATCACTCAGCGGCTACCGCTCGATTTCAACGCCAGCGTAGAGGGCTTCTTCATGTGGGCCACCAATAAGCTCGACCTGGCACAGTTTGGCAGCACCTACATTTTCGCGCCGCTGCAATACCAAAACGGCAGGCTGTGGGGCGCGGATTTAAGCCTGGTCAGAAATAGCACGCGGCTGTCCACCTATTTCAACTTTTCATACGCCATCGCCGAAGCCAAAGACATCGTGGGCGGCCAGTTCCTGGCCGACAGCCCGGCCGAAGTTGCCTACGTCGCTCATCACTGGATTGGCCTCGATGATAACCAGGAATTTACCGCCTCCGCGGGCGCGAGCTACAGGCTCTGGGGATTTCTTCTGATGGCGGACGCATTGTGGGGCAATGGATATCGATACGGGTTTGCGAACGAAGAGACCCAGGATCCTTACTTCCAGATGAATGTAGCTGCGGCTCGCGGATTCTCAATTCCGAAGCTTGGCGAGATAGAGGGACGCGTCAGCGTGGTAAATCTCTTCGATCACGTCTATCTGATACGCGAAGGGAGCGGAATCGGCGTCTTCTCGCCTCAGTATGGCCCGCGCCGGGCGATCTATTTCACAGTCACAGTCCCGATCGGCTCGCCGACCGCTGGCGCGCAGCCATAATTCCTGAGCAGTCGGCGTACGCGTTTGATCGCAGCGGGACAGGCAAATAAAAGCCTGCGAACACCGGCTGAATCGCATATTGTTAAGTAGCGAGCGTAATTGCGCGAAGGAGCCAAACACTGTCGCGATGGGGAATTCTTCCCCTCAGAGCCGCCGGACGGGCCGCGATCGCCGACTGCACAGGCGCTTGGGCGTGTCCCGCGCCTCAAGTCGTTTATGGAGTGGTGACTTGCGGCTTGACAGCGGCACCAGCGAGGAATTAGCAATCGGTCGCTTGGAAAAAACACTGGAAATAACGAAGGGTATTCCGGCTGAAATCCTGGGAGGCTGCGATGCGTGTAATGCTGGTTCATCCGAGTCCGCTCATGTACAGCGAGATCTATCTCCGGCTCGAACCACTGGGGATGGAGCGCGTGGCGGCAGCTCTGCTTGAGGCCAAACACGAGGTAAGAATCGTCGACCTGCAGATTTTCCTTCATCCCGATCTTTTCAATGAACTCGCGCAGTTCAAACCCGATGCGGTAGGTTTTTCGTTGAATTACCTGGCCAACGTGCCGGAAGTTGTGGACCTAGCCAGGGAGATTAAGCGCCGTCTAAAAAGCTGTTTCATCTTTGTGGGTGGGCACAGCGCGTCGTTCATCGCAACCGACCTGCTGGCCCACAGCGAGGGTGCGATCGATTGCGTGGTCCGGGGCGAAGGCGAAGCGACCACCGTCGAATTGATTGACGCGATCCGCGATCGTGCGATCGCGAAGCTGCCGGGCATCGTGACTGCCGAGGGCAGTGGCCCGATGCCGCCGCTGCTCAAGGATATCGATCGGTTTCCTCCGGCGCGGCATCTGGCGCGCAAACGACACAAATATTTCATCAGCGTCTTCGACCCGTCTGCGTCGATCGAGTTCACGCGCGGATGTCCCTGGGATTGCTCATTTTGCAGCGCGTGGACTTTCTACGGCCGCTCTTACCGGCAATCATCGCCCGACGCGATTATTCGCGACCTTGAATCGGTCCAGGAACCGAACGTATTCATCGTGGACGATGTCGCGTTCATTCATCCCGAGCACGGAGAAGCGATCGCGCGAGAGATTGAACGCCGCGGGATCAAGAAACGTTATTATCTCGAAACCCGCGCCGACGTGCTGTGCCGCAACCGCGAGGTCTTCGAGTACTGGCATCGCCTCGGGCTTGACCTGATGTTCATGGGTCTGGAAGCGATCGACGAGGAAGGTCTTAAAGCTCATCGCAAGCGCTCTTCGCTGGACATCAACAATCGGGCGCTCGAAATTGCGCGCAAGATGGGCCTGCAAGTCGCGATCAATTTGATCGCCGATCCGGATTGGGATGAGCGCCGCTTTGAGATTGTTCGCGAGTGGGCGATGAGCATCGATGAAATCGTCCACCTGACCGTCACCACTCCATATCCGGGCACCGAAACCTGGTTCACTGAATCGCGCAAGCTGACAACGCTCGACTACCGCCTGTTCGATATCCAGCACGCGGTGCTGCCAACGCGTTTGCCTCTCAGGAAGTTCTACCAGGAACTGGTCAAGACTCAGGCGGTGTTGAATCGAAAACATCTCGGCTTCAGCGGGCTGTGGAACGCCAGTTCAGAAGCCGCACGGCTGCTCGCCAGGGGGCAGACAAACTTTGTCCGGATGTTATGGAAATTCAATCGTGTCTATAGCCAGGAGCGCCAATACCAGGACCATTCGCGTCCGATCAAATATTCGATGACACCGCCGCAAGTCCACACGGAAACCCGTCCCACCGGCGAGCAGCTCTACGTGCACAACCCGCGTCCAGCGGCAGTCTCGGCCTCAACCGGCTGATCCTTAGCAGAGTAATCCATCGCTTCCCACATATTGCGGCATTTCTCATCTGGCTCCAAAATGAGCAGCGAGAGGGCTCGCTTACGCGTCCGCTAGGACGATAGCGTTGCCGGAAATTCGACGGTCTCGACGCCAAAGTCCGCCCGTGGGGATTTGAGAATCGAGCGCTGCGCCGCTATCGCCTGCGTATCCTGATGATTTTTGGTATCCGAAATCAGTTTCTGATGATCACGGCGGCGGCTGCCTCGATTGCGCTTGCCCTCTCTTGCTCGGCTGTGCGCGCCCAAGTTCCGCAGACTCCCGCCCCAGAGCCGATCGCATCGAGCTCTCAGCCGCTGACGCTATCGCAGGTCACGGAAACCGCGATCAAGATCATGCCGAGCCTCGAGTCGGCATCCGCCGAACGCGACTTGAGCGCCGCGATGGTGGACGAAGCGCGCGCGCCGATGCTGCCGAGTGTCAGCTATGACACCGAATATTACCAGGCGCCCGGGTACAGCAAGGTGATCACCAACGGCGGCCAATCTGACACGATGTTGGTGCTCAATTACACTTTGTTCGATGGTGGCCGTCGAATGGATCTGCTTCGCGCCGCCCGCTTCGCCGCGCAAGCTTCATCGCAAGGCGTGAACGCGGCGCGCCTGCAGGTCAAGTTCGACGCCGCGCTCGCCTATTTCAATCTCTTGCGCGCCCGGCAAATCGAGAATGAGCTCGGCACCAGCCGCGCGCGGCTCGATCAGTACGTCGCGATTATCAATACGTTGCGCCGCGGCGGCCGCGCGATCTCCAGCGATGTGCTGAAAATTGAAAGCGCGCGCGACCAGGCGCGAATTGCGCAGCTGTCGGCTCGCGGAGAACGGCAGCGCGCCTCCGTGGTTCTGGGCGCGATGATCGGCGAATTCGATCGTGACGACCTCTCGGTCGCGGATATTCCCGAACTTCCCCCCGCTCCACGGGGCGATCTCGATCGTAATCCGCTGATGATCGCGGCAAACCGGCGAATTCAGAGCGCCGACGCCGCGGTTGACGCGGCGCGCGCCGAAGCCGATCCGAAATTGAGCTTGAACCTGACCGGCGGTTTCCTCGGGGTCAATCCGCCATACACAATCGACCATAATTTCGGCGCGTCCTACGACGGCTTGATTTCCGTGCCGGTCTTTCAGGGCGGCCTGATCCGAGCTCATATCAGCGAAGCCAAAGCGCGGCTCATGGCAGCGCAGGCAAGCCGGCGCGAGCTCGAATTCAACCTGCGGCAGCGCCTGAGCGACGCGATGGTGCGTTATCGGCAGGCACAGCAGCAGTTGAGCGCGATCACCGAGTCGCAGCCGACCGCTGACAATGCTTTCGCTCTGTACTGGACGCGCTTTTTAGGCGGCGGAAGCGCGACGCTGCTTGAGGTCCTTGACGCTTACAATCAGGCCGAACAGTTGCGCATCGAACGGTTACAGCAGAAGTTTGCTCTGCGCCAGGCAAGTGCCGAAGGGCGGCTTATCCTGGGTATCGAATGACAGCCATCGGACCGCGGCCGCGGGAATTGTTGATCCTCGCGCTGGTTCTGATTCTGACGAATCTGTGCCTCGGATGTTCCCGACGGCCCGCGGCGAGCACCAGCATCGAGAGCGCGCCGTCGCCGGTCATGGCGGTGAGCGCCGCGCGCGCGGTGACCGCGCCGATACGCTCGCGGCTGTCGCTGTTGGGCGTTACGGCCGCACTGCGCCATGTCGCGCTGCGCGCACCGTGCGCCGGCGTGGTCACCGGCTTCGATCTTCAAAGCGGCGATACGGTCAGACGCGGACAGGTGGTCGCCCGGGTAATAAATCAGGAAGATCTCGCCGCGCAATCAGGCCTCGATGTTGCGCGCCAGCTCGATCCTCACGACTCCGCGTCGCTGGGCAATGCGGTGCGGAACTACGCCAGCAAGTCTGGCGTGCCGGTCGTTGCGCCGCAAAACGCGGTATTAGCGCGCCGCCTGGTCAGCAGCGGGCAAACCGTCGCGTATCTCGATCCGCTGGCCGACCTGATCGATCCAGCCAGCGCTTACGTCGAAGCGTCGGTCCCGATCGCCGTGGCGTCCGAGCTCAAGCCCGGGATGCCGGTCGAAATAAGCTCGCCGATTGCGCCAGGCACCAATTTTCCCGGACGAGTCGCCGCGCTGGAGCCCAACTCGGGTGTGAATTCGGCGACCTCAGCGGCGCGAATCGAATTCGACGGCGTTCCTCCGATTCGAATCGCGGGCGTTGCGGTCGAAGTTAGCGTCATCACTCGCTATGAACCGAACGCGCTGGTGATCCCGCAGGATGCGCTGTTCGAGGACGCGAGCGACCGCAGCGATTACGTGTTTATGGTGGATCAGCGGAATATCGCACATCGCACGACCGTTATACCCGGCATCCGGGAGGACGCAGTTGTGCAAATAGTCAGCGGTCTTGCGCCGGGGGATATCGTTGTCACTTCGGGCGGCTACGCGCTGTCAGATGGCCTCAAAGTCCAGTCAACGATTCTGCCTTTCCCTCTGCCGGCGGGTCCGGAAATAAAGTTGAACCGCGGCGGATCGCAAGGCGAAGTACAGCGATGACGCGGCTGCGCGAAGAGAGCTGTGCCGCGATCGGTTGATCGGATGAGGAACAACAACCCGCTGCTCGCGGTTTTTGCCGTGCTCGCGGCAAGCGTGATCGGGGTTGTGCTCGCGCGCGGCATCCCCAACTCCGTTTTTCCGCAAATCAGCTTCAATCGCGCAGTGCTTATCGCGAACAGCGGCGATTTGCCGGCCGCGCAGATGCTGGTCGCGGTGACCCGGCCCCTTGAGCAGGCGGCATACGGCGTTCAGGGCACCACGCTGGTGCGATCGACCACCACTCGCGGATCGACCGAGATCGATGTCAATTTCGCGCCCCGCACCGACGCGAACACCGATTATCAACTGCTGAATGCGGCTCTTGCCCAGGCTCGCGGCCAACTTCCCTCCGACACGACGATCGATACGCGCCTGCTCACCAGCAGCACTTACGAAATCCTTGATGTAAGCCTGAGTTCGCCGGTGCGCGGCCTGGCGGAACTGACCGACATCGCGTTCTACGATGTTGTCCCTGGCATGCACCGGATTCCCGGCGTTTACCTGGTGCAGATGTCAGGCGATAAGTATCGGGAGTTCGTGGTGCGCCTCGACCCCGCCAGACTCGCCGCTTACAAGCTCACACCGCAGGATGTAGTTAGCGGCCTTGCGCGGGCCAACGTGATCGCTTCTCCGGGACGCGTCATGGATGCGCATCGGATGCTTCTCACGGTCGTCAGCACCCGGTTGCACGATATCCAGGGCCTGGATCAGGTCGCGGTCGCTAGCGCGGGAAACCTGCCGATCAAGGTAAGCGATCTGGGCGAAGTTCAGCTCGGCATCCGCGAGGACTACGTGCGCTGCGAATCGCAGGACGGACCCGCCGTCTTCATAGGTGTTTCGCGCCAGCAAAATGGCAACACGGTTGCGATCTCCCAGGCGGCCCATCAGTTGGTCGACCAGTTCCGGCGCAAATATCCCGATGTGCGCTTTTCCTTTAATTACGATCAGGCGGAGCTGGTGAAGGAGTCCTTCGCCAGCGTTCGCGACGCGATTGTGATCGGCCTTGTTCTGGCAGTGCTGGTGGTATTCGCTTTCACCTCAAGTCCGCTGAGCGCGCTGGTCTCCGCGATCGTGGTGCCATGCACCATAGCCTCGACCTTCTGCATCATGAAGGCCGCGTCGCTCAGTTTTGACATGATGACGCTGGGCGGGCTGGCGGCGGGAATCGGGCTTTTCATCGACGACGCGATCGTGATGATCGAAGCGATTCATCGGTCGCTGTCGCGCGGGGTTGCTATCGGCAACGCGATTCATAACGCTCTGACTGAACTCAGCCGTCCGCTGATCGCGTCGACCCTGACGGTGATAGTGGTGTTCCTGCCGCTCGCCTTCATTTCCGGGGTAACCGGAATGTTTTTTCGAGCATTGGCGATTACTCTTGGATCGGGGCTACTGATTTCCCTTCTGCTGGCTCTCTTCTTCACTCCCGCGCTGGAGAAGCTGGTCGGCAGATGGCGTGGTAGGAGCCGCGAGCCGGGCCGCATCTTCAACCTGGGCCTTCGCGCTTACGACGCTATGCTGTCGCCGTTTCTTCGGATTCCTTCGCTCGCACTTATAGGGGTTCTGGTGTCGCTCGGCGTCGCGGCATGGCTTACAACCACCGTCGGTACTGATTACCTTCCGGCGATGGACGAGGGCGCGTTCGTCCTCGATTACATCACTCCGCCTCAGAGCACACTTCCTGAGACCGACGGACTGCTGCGCAGGATTGAGGCTATCCTGAAGAGCACGCCTGAAGTGCTGTCTTTTGCGCGGCGGACCGGCACCCAGCGAGGCTTCCAGCTCAGCGAGTCAAATACCGGCGATATTACGGTCCGGCTAAAGCCCAATCGTAGCCGCGACATCGATACTGTCATGGATTCGGTGCGCGATCGCGTGCTGGCGACAGTCCCCGGAGTACAAGTGGACTTCTCGCAGGTGCTCCAGGATTTGATCGGCGACCTATCGGGCACGCCGCAACCTATCGAGGTCAAAGTGTTCGGCTCGGATCAGGGAGCTATCGAGAGCACCGCAAGGCAGATAGCCGCGCGCCTGAGAACCCTGCCGAACCTGGTCGATGTCTTTGACGGAGTGGTGCTCAGCAGCCCCGAAGAGGAGATCGCGATCGATCAGAGTCAGGCACAGCGCTACGGCCTGTCCGCCAGCGACGTACAGCAGAGCTTGCGATCCGTGATCGAAGGCACGGTGGCTACGCAGTTACGCGTTGGCGATCGCTTGATTGGCGTGCGCGTGCGATATCCGGAGAATTTTCATCTGGGACTCGATCAGCTATCAGAAGTGCTGCTCAGGACTTCAGATGGCGGCACTGTGCCGCTATCGCAGATTGCAAGTTTGCGATGGCTCGGTGAAAGCAGCGAACTCGATCGCGAGCGGCTGAGATCCGTGGTCCATGTCACCGCTCGAATAAGCGGCGCCAGCTTGGGCACCGCAATGATGAGTGTGCGCAGGCTACTTGCCGGGATGACGCTGCCGGCGGGCGTAACGCTTGAATATGGCGGGCTGTACGCCGAACAGCAGCAGGCTTTTCGGCAGCTCGGGCTGGTGATGGCTATAGGCACGGTGCTGATGCTGTTGGTCGTGGTATGGGAATTTCGCCGCCTCACACCCGCCCTGGCGGTGATGCTTGGCGCGCTATCGTGTCTCGCGGGGAGTATGTTGGCGCTCCAAATCACCGGCGTGAGTCTTAACATTTCGTCGTTCATGGGCCTCATCATGGTTGCGGGCATTACCGCAAAGAACGGCATCTTGCTGCTCGATCATGCCGAGCGCGAAGTGGTCGCAGGCGCTGTGCCGAGTGATGCTCTGCGCCGCGCCGCGGAAATACGCCTACGGCCAATTCTGATGACGACGCTAGCCACGGCGGCCGGACTCCTGCCGCTGGCGTTGGGCCTCGGCGCCGGCGCTAAGATTCAACAACCACTCGCGATAGCTGTTCTGGGTGGGTTGGTGTTTGCGATGCTACTGTCAACCGCTCTAGCGGGTGGATTATACTTGATCGGACCGGTCGCCCGACCCGCAAACTCCGCCGATTAAAACCCACCAGAATAGCTAAAGTCTGCGTAGTAATGCCTACGCTTGTGCCCGTTCCTAGTTCATGGCAGGGCTAAAGGAGGTCGTGAAATGTGTATGAGCCCGGCGTCTCTTTATTCTTATCAACAAGAGCAGGTTCTACTAACAGGAAGGCATACGATAGGTATCGCAAGGTCGCTCTGACGCGTGCTATATAAAAGCCAGCTTTCGCGGAAAAGCTGACAGCAGATGGAACCCTCGGAAATCACCCAACCTAAACAGTAGGTCAAAAAGATTGCGACATCAGGAGAATACCTTGGACCTGGCAAAAATCCTCGCGGAATTAAGAAGTGAACG
>JASHOJ010000115.1 GCA_030041155.1 Candidatus Binataceae bacterium
TGGAAACTCGTTCTGGTCGAGCGGCCCTCCCTCGATCGGGTCCATGGCGAGCAGCTGATCGAGATTAAGGCCTCTGAGATTCGGCGAGTCGAATACGCTGATGGTGAAGCAATGCCACAGCCAACGATCCTTGGCGAACGCATCGTAAAACGCGCCCGAAGGAACCGTCGGGTTGCCGGCCATCACGATATGAACGAGCACTGGGTTGCGTGGAATGCCAGCGCACCTCGTCACGCGCCAACGACAAGCACCAGCGATCACGCAAACTAAAGCGTGCCGCCCACAGCGCAAGCCCAAATGTGTCCTCGATCGCCAGCTTATGCAGCGTCTCAAGCAGTGCGGGCTCGATCATCGCCGCCCGCGTGAGAAAGAGCCGGCGATGGAAGTCGGCTGCTCCAGGCACGCGAGCGATGCTACCATCGCCCCACAATCCCGGTACATAGAAATCCCCATCCCCCCACAAGGGCGTTGGATCTATATCGTGATTCGTCTCTCCGCCCGGTTCCACCTTCACAACCACCTCCGCCTGCCTGCGGACCGAAATTATCAATGACTGCTTGACTAAGTCACATAGTGTCAGCCGTCAACCCGTTGACGCGGAGAGCAGTTGGAATCGGACTGCGCCATCCGTCGCCACACAGTCTGGACTATTTACCTACCTGCTGAAGGCTATGCGAAATGCGCACGCCACGTGGCGCTTTTGATGGCTGACTTTCGTGAGGCGATAGTCGGTCCACCAGAACTCCTCTTGTTAGCGCGGGCCGAAAAAACCTCCCCGGCGGGGAGAGGGATTCGGAAGCCCGCTCCGCCAATTCCTCTCGCGACCGATCACGGAATGACTTGTTCCAGGTACGACGCTCCAGCCCGGAAGCCGCTCAGGGAAGACAGACCTCGTGGCCATCAATCAGGCATTGCTGAGCGGGTGTCAGCACCGGCGCCGCCAGACCGAGAATCTCGGAAACGCTGCTCACGTTCGCGACGAAGATGTTGCCCGAGCTGTCCAGCCCAAGTATGTTCCCGCCTCCGAAGAACGGCGGCAGTCCATAAGGTGGAAAATCGAAGGCCGCACCAGCAGGTGCGAAGTTCGCTCCGGCCGCATACTGGCTGGATGCGGTTAACTCGCTCACGTTGCTTACGTTCGCGACGAAGACATTGCCCAAACTGTCCAGCGCAATTGATTGCGGGCGATCGAGCTCCGCGCCAGCAGGAGTGTAGTTCGTTCCCTCAGCATAGGCGCTGGCAGCGGTCAGCTCGCTTATACTGTTGCCGAACAGGTTTGCCACGAAGATGTTACCCGAATTATCCAGCCCCAGCGAAGTTGGTGAGTCGAACGTCGCACCGGCAGGAGCGTAGTTCGCTCCGTCGGCGTAGCTGCTGGCGGCGGTCAGCTCGCTAACGCTGTTTCCCTGATTTGCAACGAACACATTGGCCGAACTGTCCAGCGCCAGCATTATGGGGTTGTTGACAGCGGCACCCGATGGAGCGAAGTTCGCTCCGTCGGCGTAGCTGCTGGCGGCAGTCAGCTCGCTCACACTGTTGCCGAACAGATTTGTCACGAAGATGTTGCCCGAACTGTCCAGCACGATCGCGTCGGGATCACTAAAGGTCACACCAGCGGGGGCGTAGTTCGCTCCGTCGGCGTAGCTGCTGGCGGCAGTCAGCTCGCTCACACTGTTGCCGAACAGATTTGCCAGGAAGACGTCGCCCGAACTGTCCACTGCCAGCGCCGTCGGCCAATCCAGCGATGCGGCTGAAGGGGCAAAATCGAGCGCCAGCTCCCATCCGTCGGGCGCCCCCGACAACGCGGGCGAAAGCAAAGTCTGGCCCGCCGGCGGCGTTACCCCAAATATTGTGCTCACGTTGGAAGCCGGATTGGTCACAATCGCATGCACCGCCGCCAGCGTATTGCTGATCGAGGGCGTCGCCGAGCAACTGGTCCCGTTCCAGGTCGCCCCTGCCGTAGCCCCGCAAAACAACTGCATGCATTGGCTCGACGACGCTCCGCTGCTCACCACGCAAGAGGCAATAATGTTGGCCAGCGTGTTGAGCCGCTCCAGCCCATCGCAATTGACCGGCGCTGGTGAAGCCCCACACTGGGTCGCGGTCGGCAGGAAGCTGGCCGGAATGCCGGTGTTGCCGGGCCCATTACCGACGCTGACCACCAGGTTGTTCATGGTCTGGTTGATGGCGTTGTCAAATCCAGTCGAATTGCCCGACGAGGTGCCAAGGTCGGTGCCCGTCTGATCAATGAACTGGGCCAGCGCCCACTCGGCCGCCACCGTGGTCAACTCATTGGCCATCACGTAAGTCGATGCACTGAGACTGTTGCACGTTCCCGCTAACGCCATCAGACCGATGGCGGAATTGTTTCCATTACCAGCGTCGCCGCCGTTGGCTACCACGTAGGTAGCGACCCCAGGATTAGTCGTTGGGCAAACATAGCCGACAGTGAAATTTCCGGCGCTATCTGAGGAGCCGCTCCCCAACGCCGTTGCTCCGGCTCCATAACACGAAGCACCCGAACAGTTACTGGCTGGCCCCGCTGCGTAGAGCGTAACTGTCGCATTGGTTATCGGCCCGTCACCCTCGATGGAACCCGAAAGCGTCGGTGTGGGGGTGGGAGTCGGAGTGGGAGTGGGACTCGGACTCGGACTCGGACTCGGACTCGGAGTGGGGTGTCTTCCGGCAGGTGTGGATGATGACGAGTTGCAGCCAGAAGCGGCAACCAGGTTGAGGAGCACAATCCCGAGAGCCAGAATTTTAAATCCGTTCGATACCGCCCGGCCCCCCTGCCGGATTTTCCCGGTCAGAGTCGCCCTTCCCTCTACTATCATCCACCTTCCCCCTACATCGATGATCACGCTCGCGCAGAATATTACGTCGGTAAGTTCACTGGTGCAATAAAGACATCAAATTTGTGAACTATTGATAGCTAAAACTCGAGCGTTCCCCTAAACCTTCATTAGTGGCAGGCGGAGCCAGCGCGCAACGTTTCATCGACACTGCGGACGAGATTCGCAACGCTCCTGCCGTCGCCGCTTTCTGAGGCAACGGATTTTCACTCGCGCGGCTGCTCGCCAAGCAGGGGCATCGCGAGGAGGCCCGCGCGATGCTCTTGGACATCTACAACTGGTTCACCGAAGGCTCCGACACCGTAGACCCAGGGGTGCCCAGGCGACGCTCGACGAATTGTATACGCGACCGCCGGACGTTTTGTCGAGAGAGGTGTCGCCAGATTCTTCCCAGACGTATCAAGAGGGACGTTCTCCAACTCCGCAGGTCACCTATTGACCGAATTCGTCCGCTGCGATCATCGAGATGAAACTGGATTCCGCTTATAACAGGAGTAAGAGCGCGGCAGGCTGAAACCGAGCCTCTGGCCCGGCCTCGAATCTGCTGTTATATTGCGAATATCGGTGGTGGAGTCCGCCCGGATTGCGGCCTGCTGGCGCCAATGACTCCTGCGAACGTTCGCGGGAGTTTTTTATTTGTCAAATCTCCAAATCGATCCCATTGCCAAACGCATCTGCGGACTCCTTATGTCTCATATGCAGCGGAAATGCGCACGCGTGTCGAGCGAAGGGCTCAAGCCACATTCGCAGAAATCGATTCGGCGTAAACGTGAAGATGAGAGATGACCACCCATGTTCGGGTTCACACGCAACGAATCCCTACTAGTCTGCGACACGATTGGCGGACGGCACCTGTACCGTTATGCCGTGGGGCAACGGTCGCTCGATTACATTGCATCAGACATAGAAGCTCCGATGCGGAACTTCGAGTTGGATCGGAAGTGGGGCGTCGACGCATCGACAATCCTCGAAAAGGTGCGAGCGCTAAATCGTGAGCAAAGGCAGAGATTGATCAACGCGGTCTGCCTGTACTGGGAGGTCGTCAAAATACCCCAAGACGAGGTATCCCAGAACGAAGCATTGCGGAAGGCAGGGTTGCTGTAGGCACCAGGAAGGCGACAGAGCAGCAATCAGCTTAGCAGCCACTCAAGGTCAAGTTACATCGCGTTCAAATTTTCCCCTCGCCGCCGCCGATGTGAGTGTCGAGACGGATGAGCGTATCGTGTCGATAGATCGCCAAAGCTTTCTCGGTTGGGATTCCGACCGCGCCGCACTTTGATTGCAATGTGAGCATCCGCACGCACCCGATCCGGCGGCCGCTCTGCTTCGCAACGCTTGGCACACAAAGGCGAATATGCTTATGCTAGCGCCGGTGATGGAGTCCACCCCAACTGCCCATTAGGGCCGATGACTCCTGCTGCGGGTAGATACCGCGCAGGAGCATTTTTTGATGCTTCCGGGCGAAACAGTCTGCACGCCGGAGGTGATCGGCCCTGTCCCGCGATGCGTATAGGTCCATCGGGTCGCTGGAGTCTTCCTCTGCTTCGGCATTCTCCCCCTCGGCTAGATCTCCGCGGGGTTCGATAATCTTCAGCAGCCCTTGGAAATTACCGGCGCGGAGTCAAAACTGCCAGTCCGGACGGTGGCAGAAGCGCCGAGCTCGAGGGATAGGAGTCCTTGTCCGCGAGCACGCAAATACAGCGACTCGCGTTCTCTTCCATGTCTCCAGACAGAGGGTGGACGTTATATGTGTTCAGGTACTCCCGAATGCACAGGTACAGGACCGCGCAAACTTATCCTCGTTACCGGAGGACGGACGCGCTCGCGCAGAGCGCTGCCCAGTCGCCGCTTTTGGAGGATCGTAAGCTATGGCAGCGGTGCAGGCCGCGCCCGCGGAGTTCTGAAGGCGTGGATCGCGTGGGAACGGTTCAGCAATTGGATTTGGCCCTCTATTCCGATACCCGATGCACCCTACGGGCTTCTCCGCTTTCGGATTGTTCGCTTTTCGGGTGTTTCTTTCACGCTGCCGGACGGCACTCAACTGATCCCAGGTGACCTTGTTGCCGAACTGCACTGTGACAACACCGCGATCCTCAATTTGGTAAACCGTGCGGAAGTGAATCGGTATGTCGCCTGCCGCCGCGATTTGCAAGCACTGGCGAACTGGCTATCGCGAAACCATGCAGGTTCGCAAATTAAGGCATGCTACGGAGTGACGATACTGTGGTGGGCGGCAGTACGGCTGGGGTTCTTGGTTCGCATGCGCCAGTCCCGCGCGCGAAACTGGTTCGAGCGACTGTTCATGACCGGGTTATTGCTAGTGTATTCCACCGATACGTCGGGCTGGTTGCTTCGAGGCAACACACTAGAACGTTTTCCGCAGGAAGTCTGGCTCTCCAGTGCCCAGATGCAAATCCTTTATTCACAAGGGCCATCCAAGCTCGGCACCCGCCAGACCGCCTGACCTTGCGCTAGAACGAAACCGACAGGTAGTCATCCAAATTCTTTAGCCGACCGAAGAAGGAACATCGTAATGGCCTATGGCAATTTTCTTTTTACTTCAGAATCCGTAACGGAAGCTCATCCTGACAAAATGTGTGATCAGATCTCTGATGCGATTCTCGATGCACTGATGGCAGCGGATCCGGAATCCCGAGTTGCGGTGGAAAGTCTGGCTACAACAGGCTTGGTCGTTGTTGCCGGTCAGGTTACGTCAACGGCTAGGCCCGACTTTGCTGAAATCGTGCGTGACGTTGCCTGCAGTGTCGGATATGACACCGATGACGTCGGTTTCAACGGGAATACGTGCGCGGTTGTTACCGCGATTCAACCGCAATCGCCCGACATCTCCCAAGGGGTCTCGGCAGGGCAGGGCCTTCACGAAGAGCAAGGCGCGGGTGATCAGGGTCTGATGTTTGGCTTCGCATGTGACGAAACGCTAGAACTTATGCCTCTTCCTATCGCGCTCGCTCATCAATTGGCGAGCAACCTTTCCGCGTTGGAAAAGGATCAGAAGCTGCCGTTTCTGCGGCCGGACGGCAAGAGCATGGTTACCGTGCGCTACGTAGACGGACTCCCGACCAGAGTGACTTCGATCGTAGTATCGTGTCAGCACCGTTTTGGTGTTGCTTACGCAACGATTCGGGAAGCGATTATCGAGGAACTTGTTAAGAAAACGGTTCCCTCCGAGCTGCTCGATCGCTCGACTGCAATTCATGTCAATCCAACCGGCAGCTTCGTTCTCGGCGGCCCGAGTGCCGACTGTGGTCTGACCGGCCGCAAAATCATCGTCGATACCTACGGCGGCTACGCCCGCCACGGAGGCGGAGCCTTTTCAGGAAAAGATCCCAGCAAGGTTGATCGGTCGGCTTCATACATGGCGCGCTATATTGCCAAGAATATCGTTGCCGCCGGCGCTGCCCA
The DNA here is from genome assembly GCA_030041155.1 of Candidatus Binataceae bacterium. Classification (GTDB taxonomy): domain Bacteria; phylum Desulfobacterota; class Binatia; order Binatales; family Binataceae; genus JBARDN01. The sequence goes on from JASHOJ010000115.1 coordinate 6,276, forward strand.
AAAGTGCGAAATACAGCTCGCATACGCAATCGGTATGGCGGAGCCCGTCTCGATCCTGGTGGATACTTTTGGTACCGGCAAATTGCCGGATTCGACGTTATCCGCGACCCTGCGAGAGCTTTTCGATTTGCGCCCGGCAGCGATTATCCAAACCCTGGGCCTAAAGCGTCCTATATACCGCAGCACCGCGGCTTATGGGCACTTTGGGCGGGCCGCTCACGACGGATTGTTTCCATGGGAGCGCGTGGACATGAGCGAAACTATCCGAGCCGCTCTCAATTGTTAGTACTGAAAAATTGTGTGTCGTCTCCATGACCGAGGCGCGCTGATAGCCGGCCGCCGAGGAATGAGCTACCTGGTGTAGGAAGAATTGGTCGACGATGACGCGACGATCGCGGCTAGAACGCTAGCAAAGAAAAGGCTCTATTTCAGAAATGCGGCAAGTGAATAAATGTCGTCAATGCAGCGAAGATTAACACACCCAATAGAGCGAGGAGCCCATATGCCGCGTAAACGTTGAGCTGCCCATGATGGATTCGCGCAAGCCCGTCGGCGAGCAAGCGAGCCCGCCTGGTGACGCGGTTGAGCAGAAACCGGTCGATCACGTGATCTTCCTGGCGAGTTCGGTGAATTGCCTCGCGGAAATGAGTTCCAACAGTTTCTTTAGTGTACTGTGCCACGGTGGGTTTGAAGGTTGCTTCAAAGACCACTCTAACGGGGTTTGAAAAGCCGGTAGCCGTATAGGTCATCTCAGGCAAAAGCTTTTGAATTCCCCCATCCCAAACTGTGCGCCGTTCAACCGAACGCTTTCGAACGAGTATAAGTCGAAAGAAAACGTATACAGCAAGCAGAATCAGCACGAGAACTGCCGCCATGTACGAGGTCGACATCGCGAAGACGACTGGATTCGCTTTTCCTCCGCGGTGCAGAACGACCAGACCTCGTCCGGGCAGCTCCCCCTGCCCGACTTGCGCGCCGATATCGTGAAAATCGAGGACGAATTGCGCAGGTAGTTTCGAGTGTTCCGGGCTTCCGTTGAAAAAAGGAGGCACTAACGCGTTTGACGCGCTCGCGCCGACTAGCGGAGCCACAACTCGGTTGAGCATCGGGATCACATACGTTGGCGTGACGCCGAGCACTACGCACATCAAGGCCAAGACGCTTAGCGGAGCGATAATTGGGAGTGGAGCCTCGGCGGCGTGCGCAGCTTCAGCGGACCGGGACATTCCCAAAAAGCCCATTCCGAAGAGTTTCACGAAACACGTAACGGCGAGCGCTGCGGTGAGCGCAAGAATCGCTCCGCACACGGCGAATACTATCTTGATGCCGGTCCATGGAAGCGCCGCGCTCAAGAGCAGACTCTGAAGCGTAAGCCACTCGCTGACAAATCCATTGAAGGGCGGTATGGCGGCGATCGAGAGAGCTCCAATCAGGAACGTGACAGCAGTCCAGGGCATAGATCGTATCAGCCCACCCAGCCGATCCAGGCTCCGAGTCCCGACCTGGAAGTCTATACCGCCCGCTCCGAGAAAAAGGAGAGTCTTATAAACCGAATGGTTGAGCATCTGGTAGAAGGCCGCCGCGAAAGCAACGGCTGCCGCGGTGTGCGCATGGCAGCCAATGAAAATGAAACCGGCTCCAAATCCTGTCGTAATTATCCCGATGTTCTCGATAGAACTGTGCGCCAGCACCGCCTTCAGATCATCAGCCGTGCTCGCATAGAGGATTCCGACCAGCGCAGTTGCCGCGCCGACAACCATGATAACGATGCCGGACCCAACCGAGGGCATGAACATCAGGCTGACGTTCACGCGCAAGATACCATAAAGGCCGAGATTGAGAATTGAGCCCGAAAGCAACGCCGAGACATCAGCCGGCGCTGCTGGGTGAGCGCGAGGCAACCACGAGTTCAAGGGCACCAAGCCTGCCTTTACGCCGAAGCCGATAAACGAAAGAAGAAAGATGGCCCATCGGAGCAGACCGCCGAAATGCGCTGACGCAGTTCTTAGAGCGGCAAAACTGAGAGAGCCGGCGGGTGCAGCCATCAGCAAGAAAGCAATCAGAACCATAGTCAAGCCGGCTTCGCTCATCCCCAGCATCAGAAAACCCGCCTGAGTTGCCTCCTCGTGTTCGTGTTCAAAGTTGACCAGGAGATAGCTGAAGATTGCCATCAGCTCCCATGCGATGAGGAACGTTACGACTTCGTCGGCCAGAAGTACGAGGACGATCGATGCGATCAGGATGTGGTAGAAGATGCCGAATGACCTGAGGCTGTATCGGCCCAAATATCGGCGCAAATAGGCTGCCGAAAAGACCGACGCAGCCAGGCTCACGATACCGGCGATCAAGACGAACAGGCCTGAAAGCCGGTCAATGCCAAGACTGAGAAGGGTGAGATCGGGCAGGGTCCAGAGAGGCAGGTGAAAGGTAGCGCCGACAAAGAATGCGTCGCCACCTATCCATATCGCGACAAGAGACGCAAGGGACCCGGTCCAGGCTAGTGAGAAAGGTACGTGGCGCTCTGGAAGAAACAGACATCCAATCATGCCGAGACCGCAAAGGCCTATGAAAGTCCCGATAAGGAGTCCGCCATCGGCCATAATGTCTCCCTCTTCTCAGTTCGGGAGACGGACGTGTCGGCGACGCAGGATCGGGCGTCGAAGTGGAGCGCCGGCGTTCCGTCAGTCAGATTCGCGAGCCATTTCCTGCAACCTTATGCGTTCTGCTTTGATCTCACTTGACAGTGCGAGTAGCGAGAAATTCGCCTCAGACGTGAAGCCCGTCCGCTGCCAAAGCAAGTGCGCGATTTGGCCGCTAGACGAACTTCTCTCACGAAATCATATTCATCTCCCTTCCCGGCTTCCCGGTGGCCGGTTCCGGAACGGAAAATCCGTAATACAGATCTTGCCCGTAGCACATCGGCAGCTGTTCACCTGGATTTAACCTGAACGTGCGGCGGTCGTCGGCAGGAAGTGCAGACCAGTCTGCAACTCCCGCTTGCGGTCTCTACCACGTTCGCAGGAGTCATTGGCTCGGTGGGAGCGGTTCGGGTGAACTCCACCACCCAAAAGACGTTTAGCACGAAGCCATTTGTCTTAGGAAGCGCCGGTTGAACGCACTCACAATGCGTGTCTTGTCTTAGTCCGCACCAGTGGCTAACTTCAAGCCGGGTGGTGGAGTTCACCCGAACCGCCGTCCTCCAATCTGGGAGACGACCGATGACTCCTACGGTGCATATACGTTTGCCGTGGGAGGCCACCTTTGAGAAGGGCTCTTCATTTAGTACCGCAGCGACGACCGGATGGGACCGCTGTATCGTGCCCGCCCATTCTCCATTCGAGTGAGAACTGGCGGAGGCGCGTTACACGCGCTGGGGAGTCACTTCCTTTTAGCGAACGTAGAGGGAAATTCTGGCGATAACTGTGTCTCGATATTTTATCCAGATGCTGTCGGTTCCTGCGCCAGCGCTCGCCACTACGCGGCCCGGTGCCGCTGCGTTGATCATCGTCGAGAGGCCCGGAAACGCCAGCCCCAATCCACCGCGCGACGTGGAGGGCTCGGTTCCGATGCCCAATGTTTTAGGATCCGCGATGTAATCATTAGGACAGTTGAAGCGGGGCCGGGGTCGAGGAGTTCACCGCACAGGAGGAACCGTATGCCGTCAACTGCGATAAAGGCGGTCAAGGCACGCGAGATTCTCGACTCTCGCGGAAATCCCACTATCGAAGTGGAAATCCATCTTGAAGACGGCTCAACAGGAGTTGCCGCGATTCCTTCCGGCGCTTCGACCGGGAAGCGCGAAGCTAGGGAGCTGCGCGACGGTCAAATCTCCCGGTACGGCGGCAAGGGAGTGCTCAAGGCGGTGCGAAATGTGCGAGACTACATCGCGCCGCGGATTCAGGGACTCGATGCCTCCGACCAGACAGGCCTCGACAAATGCCTGAACGAACTTGACGGCACGGAGGACAAGTCGGCGCTGGGTGCGAATGCGATTCTTGCAGTCTCCTTAGCGGGCTGTAAGGCCGCAGCCGCGGCTCGCCGCCTGCCGCTCTACGAGTATCTGTCCCCCGGTGCCTGCGTGATGCCGGTGCCCTTCATGAACATTCTCAACGGTGGAAGACACGCCCGCTCTGGCGTGGATTTTCAAGAATTCATGATCGTGCCCGTTGGCGCTTCTTCGTTCGCCGAAGCACTGCGCATGGGTTCGGAGATCTTCCATGCCCTGGGCGCGATACTTGAGCGTGACGGATATTCGACGACTGTCGGGGACGAAGGTGGTTTCGCGCCCAGGCTGCATAGCAACGAGGAAGCGATCGAGAAGATAATCGAAGCCTGCCGGGCAGCTCGCTATGAACTTGGAAATAGTGTTTGCCTCGCACTGGATCCGGCCGCGAGTGAATTTTATCGCGGCCGCAAATACGTTTTCGAGCGCTCCGACCGTAGCGCTCAGGATTCCGAGCACATGGTGCGTTTATACTCCGACCTGAGCATCGAGTATTCAATCGTCATGTTGGAAGATGGCCTCGCTGAAGACGACTGGGTCGGATGGCGTCAACTTACGAAGCAGATCGGAGACAGGGTGCAACTTGTCGGCGACGACATTTTCGTAACCAATCCAAAGACAATCGCACGAGGGATCGCCGAGCACGTGGCCAATGCGGTCTTAATCAAGCTGAACCAGATTGGGACGGTTACCGAGACTTTGGAAGCTATCCGCGTCGCCCGTGAAGCCAACTACACCTGTGTTATCTCCCATCGCTCCGGCGAGACCGAGGACACGGCAATAGCCGATCTTGCGGTGGCGACCGGCGTCGGTATGATCAAAACAGGCTCGGTGTGCCGCGGAGAGCGCATTGCAAAGTACAATCGCCTGTTGCGGATCGCGGAAGAGCTTGGCGGTCGCGCGCACTACCCAGGTTGGAACGCATGCCCTTTATGGGTTAACGCGTTCCGGGACTGATCATGCTTCCACTGCTCTTAAATCGCTCAAGCCGTGGATCGATATCTGCCAATGAGCGCCCACCTCAAACTTCTGCTGCGGTCGGCGGAAAGCGGTGACGCAAACGCTTTCGGGCATCGTGTTTCCCTGGCTCATGGACCCGTAAGCAGTGGCAAAGCGGGAGCATCTTCACTTTTATGCACGCATGAATTGTAGAAGCCGGTCGGCCATTGATTGGCAATACTTTGCGCAGGCATTAGCACTATGAGTTCCGAGGCCCCGAAGCGCACGATCCCGCGCGGAGCTGTCGCGATACTTTGCGACATCTTTGCTTCGGACCGCGCGCTGACCTACGTCTGCTCCGTAGAGGAGGAGCGACTTTCTCGGCTGTTGCGTCAGGCCGGAGAACATTTCGCGGCGCCGGTTTGGACGTGGACCTCAACGCGAGGTATGGTCCGTTGGGACGGTCAGCCCGAGCCCAACGCCGCCGCTCCGCGCGAAGCGCTTTCCTACATTGCCGCCTATGATGGTCCTGGCATTTTCCATTTGCGAGACTTTCATCAGGTATTGACGGGTGCGCCTGAACTGATTCGCCGGCTCCGAGATCTCGGTGAATCGTGTTTCGATCGCCGCAAGTTCATTGTGATCAGCTCGCCGGTGCGCGAGATCCCGCAAGAGATCGAACGCGATCTGGCTTACCTGGAGTTACAGCCGCCTGACCACGGCGAAATGATCGAATTACTTCGAGAAGAGACCGGACGATTGGCGGCCCGCGGTGCGGCGGTCGAGCTTGGGCACGGTGATGTCGACCGGTTGGCCTCTGCGGTTCAAGGGCTTACCTTCAACGAAGTTCGCCACGCGCTTCGGCGCGCCGTAGCGCAAGACAACCGACTCGGGCCGGAATCGATAACCGCGCTGCTGGAAGAAAAAAGGTTGCTGATCAGCCGCAGCGGCGTTGTCGAATTTATCGCGCAAGGAACCGGGATCGGACAAGTCGGCGGGCTGGAAAATCTGAAGAAATGGGTCCGCGAGCGCCGGCGGCTATTTGAGATGCGTGAGTCGCTGGACGCGGAGATCGTGCCTAAAGGTGTGCTCATGATGGGCATTCCGGGATGCGGCAAGAGCTTGTCGGCCAAGGCAGTGGCGTCGGAATTTGACTTACCCATGTACCGCGTCAACATGATCGAGATTTTCTCCGGAAGGCACGGGCCACCGGCCGTGACATTCGTTCAGGCATGCCGAATGCTCGAGAATCTCGCGCCCGCCGTCGTCTGGTTCGATGAAATCGAAATGGGCATCACGTCGGCGGACTCAACCGGGGAGCAGGGAAGAATCTTTGCTTTCTTTCTCACTTGGATGCAGGAAAAGGCGCGCGGATTATTCGTTGCCGCCACCGCGAATCGCATCGACTTGCTCCCCGCGGAAATGATCCGGAAGGGACGGTTCGACGAAATCTTTTTCGTCGATCTTCCGGGGACCGAGGACCGAATTGAAATCTTCAGAATCCATCTGAGCAGGAGGGGCATCGACCCCTCGAAGATCGACCTGAACGGCTTGCTTCAGTTTACGAAGAATTGGAGCGGAGCGGAAATCGAGCAGTGCGTTATCTCCTCGCTGACCCGCGCTCTTGCGGAAAATCGCGAGCTCACCTGGAATGATCTCGTGACCGTCGCTACAAGCGTGGTGCCGCTCGCTCAAACCATGAAAGAGCAGGTCGGTCACATCCGCGAATGGGCTTTCAATCGCGCAGTCCGGGCGTCCGCGACGCCCTCCTGATTCGGCTCTCTCATGCGAGCGAGAGCATGGCCGGTGCTGGACAGGAACTTGGCAAAGCAGGCCACCGCCAGCTCGTTCATGCCAGGATTTCATCGTCACGCGCGATCTTTTCGCAAAGATGACAGAACTCCATCTTTTTCCGCGATGGACCGATAGTACAAAGCCGTATCGAGCCCGCCCGATCGAGCTTAGAGGCGTGTTAGGCTTTCGCCATCTTACACTGTGCACGGACTACGGTTTTGGTTTGACGTACGCAAAGGCAGTGTGGCAGCGGGGGCAGATACCTCTCGGGTTCGACCCTTTTTTGCGAACCAGCTTGACGTAACGGACGGCACCGTCACTGCAGATATGACCGGCCACGGGATATTCGTGAACAGTCCTGATTATAGCAGAGTATTTTCGACTATTCCTTTCATGATGATGATTTATTCCCGCTCCGGAAGTCATTTCCTCCTTGTCGGCTGAAACCATGGCGCCGGCTGCGTTCGTTAATGCAGGGCACGTATTCTTTTCCGTCGAACCGAGTGAGGTCGTTCTCCATCGCCGGTCACACCCGGCCGCGATAGCAGCGTCAGCGACTTGTCGTCGGCGGACGCGGAGAGCGCGCAGAAGGTACTTTAACCCTCTCCAAACTGATCTCATGTTCAAACAAATACATCGTGGTGCCGTCTCCAAACTCTACTAGGTACATGTGCCGCCCAAGGTTGAAGACTTCATTTAATAGGATGGGGCGCTCGTCGAAACGAACGTGACCATGGTGGTCACGCACTGGGACCAGCAGCCGACAGCGGCAGCCGATATGTTCTGTGTCAAAGGTTCGCATAGCGAACACCTGTGTGAATGTGATTTGAATCATCCGGATTCCGCTGGCTTTCGAGCCTCGCAGATGCAGATGGCATTAATGATCGCCATCGCGGCGCGGCAGTAGGCGAGCGCTCTTTGCTTGCCTACCTGTGGTGCCGAACGCCCCGCCAAAGAGCAGGCGTCTTCAAAGGAGCATTCAAGGTCAGCGAACCTCGAGGCTATTGGCGCAAGGTCAACGAACCTGGAGTCGATAGCTGTTGTCCAGGAAAGATCGTGGCAACGACCAGAGTCGCGGCGCAAAGCAAGGAGATCGAATTCCGCGTTCCACGCGATGATGCGATTCTGAGCAAGAACAACCGCCTCGAGCTCAGGCCAGATTGTTTTCCAATTGGGCGCGCACCTCACCGCTGCGTCATCGATTCCGGTGAGTGTTGTAGCGGATGACGGTATAGGCACGCCGGGGTTCACCAGCGTTTCAATAATTGTGCGACCGTTGTGACCGACGATCGCGATCTCTATCACGCGCAGACCGGCATCGATTCCTGTGGTTTGACAGTCGAGCACCGCCCACGGCGGTGTCCAGAGGTGAAGTGACTGCCTGGAGGCTCCGCTGCGAATGGCGTCTTCTTCGGGCGCCCGGCGAGATGAAATACATCTGTCGTCGAGGCACGCCCCCGATCGGCACCTGTACTTACCGCGAAAAAGCAAACTCCTACGTGCCATTGCTTGCCCGTAGGAGTCATTGGCCCGTCCCTCGTCCGAAGGCGGGCAACTGAAGCGAACTCCAGCGCTCCATTCATCCTACACGATCAGGAACCGCATGTCATCGTTCAGGTTGAGCGTCATCGTCTCGCAGCATCGTTGCGATACTGGTTCTGAACGCAACCCGTATGGCACAGCGAGACCTGTTAAGCGTACTTCCGCCAACGACACCAATTGCTCTCGTTGATCTGCCTACGAGCCTGCCGTGTTCGGCTTGCCAGCGCGCGCAATTGCTCTCGCGATGTAATCAATCGCCTCGCCGAGTTCCATCCAGCGCGAGACTTGGACCCATTTCCCCGGTTCCAGGTCTTTATAATGGGAAAAGAAATGAGCGATCTGCTCGTGAAGTATCGTCGGTAGATCGTCCAAGCTGCGAACATCGATATAATACGGATTTAATCGCTCAATCGGAACCGCGATGATTTTTTCGTCGGGGCCGCGCTCGTCCGCCATGACGAGGCCGCCGATCGGCCGACATCGGACCACCGCGAGTGGCACAACTGGCACCTGCGAAATGACCAGAACATCGCAGGGGTCGCCATCGTCGCAGAGCGTCTGAGGAATGAAACCATAGTTGGCCGGGTAGACCATTGGCGTATGTAAGAATCGATCGACAAACAGTGCTCCCGAAGCCTTGTCGACCTCGTATTTTATGGGAACGCTTCCTTGCGGTATTTCGATCACTACGTTGATTTCGTGCGGCAGATTATCGCCAGGAGGGATTTTGTTCAGGTCCATTAATTTGCCTCGTCGTCATTTGGTCAGGTTTGGAGTTGCCAAGTTCGTTGTAGTCGCCCGACGCGCATGTGGGCGCTCCTCCGCGTCCCGTTTTCAGGCTACCGACCGCAGAAACCATTGGAACCATCATCTTTTTTCCGTCGCCCTCGAGCCAGGTTCCATCTCAACATGTTCGGCTTGATCCCGGCTCAGAGCTTCACGTTCGCATTGCAAATCTCGCCGCATTGCCTCGACGGCACCGCGCGCAAGCTTGAGTCGGCGGTTTTCATCGACCAGATATCGCAATTTCGCAACTTCCGTTTCCAGATCGCTTATGTGCTTTAGCATTTGCTCGTTGTCCCATCGTTCTAGCTCGGCATTTTCAGCATCCGGCTTGTGTGCTTCGATCTCTCGCCTCTCCGCTTTGCGCACGGTGTTTGGGTGCCCGGCTAGACCATCGCTTCGGCCCGCGTACGCCACGGCCTGCTCGATTAGCTGCCCAAGCACATCTTTGTGGCGATAAAATGCCTGCAGAATTTGGTCGTTGAGTTCTTTCACCTTCTCCGATTGGATGCGTAGGAAATTCGGCACCGAGCCATCGTTGAGGACGCAGGCGATGTGCGGTCGACAGAACAAGGGCGCTTGTTTAAGCGCTTTCTCAAAGCGCATGCGATCGTCTAGTCTTCGCACCGTGGCCGCCAGGGCGTTCAAGCGCGTTTGCAACGCTTCGCAAACTTGACACGATTGCCATCCGGCAACCTGATTCCGATCCTGATGAACCGCGAGAACGGACCGAGCCAGCTCTGTATGCGCGCGCCGCTCGCTGAGCAGTTTCAGTGCGAAATGCAGGTGTCGACCGCAGAGCGCAATCGGTTTGGAGCCGCCTAACCGAGGCCGAAGATTTCGCAGCATATCACCTTCGAGCTCGATGACAAAGGTGCAAAAGGGGCATTTGTGCGCCTCTAATGCCAACAGGAAACGTCGAAAGTCACGTGTCCATCGGCCGAGCACGCTCTTCACCTCCGAAATCCTTCGCGCTCTCGGGCGTGGTTTGCGATGTCAGCAGCGGCCTGATTTCCATCCCGAGCCAGCGCCCGCGATAGGAGTCATCGGCCTTATAGGCAGGTGCGGCGGACTCCACCGCCACCTCTATGATAAACATAAGTCGTTCTCTTGGGCCAGCGCGTCGGGTGACAAAGGTGATGAAGGCGACTTCTGAGGAAAGGGTGGCAGGGCCGATTGCCGACATTGCTGTCATGCCCCAAAATAGAATCTTACCAGTTTGCCGACCCCACTAGCCGAGCTCTAAGATATCAAAAGGGTGAATAGATAACGTCGTTTGATTTCGCTCTCTGGTCTCAACCGGCGAGTGATCGAGCGTCAGTTGTCAATCACCGAGCAGTTGGAGACAGACCGCGTCATCCGCCACACAGTAACGACTGGCGAGCGCGCGCTCAGAAACGGCCGGAGTCCACGTCGAGGATGAACTCGACCAGGCCGCGGAAATAAGTCTGCTGGTCGTCGTAAATGGCGATGTGGCTGCCGTTGGGGCAGTACAGGTATCGTCCGCGCTTGACCGCTCTTGCCAGCCACTCCATGTGCGCGGGATCCATCGTATCGTAACGAGCCCCGATGCTAAGAGTCGGCACGGTGATCTTCGTCACGTCTTTGGTACGATCCCAATTCAACAGTGTGCCACTCAACCCGAGCTCGCTGGGCCCTTGCATCGGCACGTAGACCTTTGGGTTGAGGTGGTTGAAGGTTCGAGTCACCGGCTCCGGCCAATCCGCGGCAGGCATCTGCAAAATGTGATGCTCATAATAGTGAGGTATCAGCAATTCCATATAGCGTGGATTCTGGGTGTCGCCGGCGGCTTCCATCCCTTTGATCTCGGCCAGAACGGCCTGGTCCATCGCCGGCGCCAGGACCTGCTCGGCGTATCTGTTGTACGCCGGCGCGCTCATCATCATGTTGGAGATGATTAGCCCGCGCAGATGGGTTTGGTATTTGAGCGCGTACTCGAAGGCGAGGATGCCGCCCCACGACTGACCCATCAGAAAGAAATTCGAGTGGTCGAGATGGAGCGCGCGGCGGACCTGTTCGACCTCATCGACAAAGCGGTCCACGTTCCACAGGTCGGGATCGTCGGGCTGATCGCTGTAATGGGAACCCAGTTGGTCGTAGTAATAGTACTCGATCGAGGCAGCGGGAAAGTAGCTGTCACAAGCCTCGAAATACTCGTGGGTTGCGCCTGGGCCGCCGTGCAGCAGCAGCACCTTGCGGGTCGGGTGATTCCCGGTGCGCTTGGTCCATACACGAAACTTACCCTTAGGAGTTTCAATCGGGATCATCTTCACGCCGCCGCTTAGTCTGTCGTCCCGGTCTGAGTAGTCGAGATATGTTGGCGCAGCGGTATCCTTGGCGGGCACAGATTTCCTCCGAAGCAAGTTCAGCTCGGCTTTTTCATTTGAAATGACGGGCCGGAAAATTCCTCATCGAGGATCTGCGACATCTGACCGCCGCCTTGTTGGCCCTGTTGTGGGTTGAGCGAGCCGAAGCCCGAGGTTGCCGCTCCATCGACGATCATCGCCTGTCCGGAAACGAACTCGGCATCATCGCCGGCCAGGAACAGCGCCATCGAGGCGATATCTTCCGGACGCCCGGCGCGCTTCCATGGCTGAAACGCCGAGAACAGTTGCGTCGCGGTCTGCTCGCCGCCAGGAATGCGATTGTAGGTCAGCGGTGTTGCGATCAAGCCCGGGCATATGCAGTTCACGCGAATCTTGTCCTTGGCGAATTCCAGCGCCGCCGATCTCGTGACGCTAATTACCCCTGCTTTCGCCGCACCATAGGCGGTAAGGCCCGGCGTGCCGCGTAGTCCCGCGATAGAGGCGGTGTTGATGATCGAACCTCCGCCGGTTTTGCGAATCGCGGGGACCGCGTGCTTGATACCAAGAAATACCGCGCGGAGCAGGATCGCGAAGGTGCGATCCCAGTTATCGGCGGTGACGTTCTCCAGCGGTCCGACTGCACCGCCCAGTCCGGCGTTGTTGTACATGATATCGAGGCGGCCGAATTCCTTGAGCGCGCGATCGACCGCGCCTTTTACATTTTCCTCGCTGACAACATCGGTGAGCTGGAAGACCGCGCTGCTGCCGTTTTCCTTGCAATCGCGAACCGCGGCCTCGCCGCCTTCGCGATTAAGATCGGCGATGACGATGCTTGCGCCCTCGCCGGCGAAGCGGATAGCGGTGGCCCGTCCGATGCCGCTGGCGGCTCCGGTGATAACCGCGACTTTCTTATCCAGTTTTCCCATCTGTCTACTCCAAGCTAGAGCTGTGGCGAGCGATCATGCCATTTGCCGTCGAATATTTCGACTTCATCCCGCTCCCGCCTAAAGCTGAAAGCAGCGCCGCGGTTAAGTGCCATCGCTCCACGGGCAGACCGGCCTCGTCCCAGTCAAGCATTCCACCCTGCGGTCGAGTTTTTCCTTGAGCGGATCGACGATCGCCGCGGTTTGATCGTTTCGCATCCGCTCAAATAGGTCTTGCATTTACCGCGGTTCAATTCTTTGAAGATCATCGCGAGCAATCTCCACTCTGCCGCGTCGGTTTTCGACCCCCTCTAGCTCTTTGAGCGGAAAATAGAAAGCTGGCTTTCTGGGCCGTCAGCCGAGTTGTAAAGCGCGGAGTGCAGGGTAAATAGTGATTCCTCTTTAGACACGGAGGAAAAGAAATGGCCGCTGCAATGAGTGACAATCTCGATCTGGATGGCTTTCGGATGCGCGGCCATGACGTGCTCCGTATAGAAGCTCTGAGCGACATAGTATTCGGGTTTGCGCTGACGCTGCTGGTGGTCTCGCTACAGGTGCCTCACACCTTCGACCAGATGATATACGCGATGGGGGAGTTTCCGTCCTTCGCGATCACCTTTGTTCTGCTGACCACCGTCTGGCGAACGCATTACTTCTTCTTCCGATGCTATGGACTGCACGACTCGCGCACCATGATGCTCAACACGGTACTGCTGTTCGTGATCTTGTTTTATGTTTATCCGCTGAAATTCCTGTTCAGCTTTAATCTGTTCCCATTAAGCGGCGCCGGCGCGCTCGCTCCAACTACCGGAGGGATGGTCATCCCGCCGATCAGGCCGTCGCAGGTTCCCGCATTAATGGCGATCTTCGGGCTGGGATTTTTCGCCGTTTATGGGGTATTCGCGCTGATGTTCCAGAATGCCTACCGGATGCGCGCCGCCCTGGAACTGAACGAGGTGGAGATCTTCGATACTCGCATTGCCATATTTCGGAACTGGATCCTGGCCGCGACGGCGGTCATCGCAAGCGCGATCGCTCTCGCGCTTCCCAGCAGTATCGCGGGGAGCGCGGGATGGACCTACGCGACGATCCCAGTCTCGATGTTCCTGCTCCATCGTTTAACTGCCGATCGGAGAAGGAGTCTGGTTGGCTCAATGATGCAGAGCAAGTAGCCGCGGACGCGGCGCTTTCTCTCTTTGCTTCTGCGCGGTACTGCGCAACGCCGTCCGAGATTCCTCGACTTTGGTTAGCGTTGCTCACCGCGCTGGAATAACACCTGGCGGACGGGTTGTTAATGATCTTGCGAGAACGGTGGTTGTTGTAGGATCGTGACATCATTGCATCGACGCGGCGCAACGGCCGCGAGGGAGCACCGCATGATAAACGTGTATTTCTGGCCCACCCCCAACGGAAAAAAGATTACGATCCTGCTTGAGGAAGCCGGTATCCCGTACCAAATCAAGCCGGTCAATATCGGGCGCGGCGATCAACTCACCCCGGATTTTTTGAAGATATCGCCCAATGGCCGGATGCCCGCGATTGTCGATCCCGAACCGAAAGGCGGCGGCGCGCCGATTACTATCTTCGAGTCCGGCGCGATCATGGAATACCTCGCCGAGAAGAGCGGCAAATTCTTTCCGCA
>JASHOJ010000116.1 GCA_030041155.1 Candidatus Binataceae bacterium
GATGGCTGCTTGCGATTCTTTGCGCCGAGGTTCTGATTGTTTACGCCTTCGGCCTGCCTATTGAACTCAATTTCGGCGCCTGGGCGCTGCAGGATCCGGGCGGCAACCTGGCAATTCATTCGCTGCTCCATCAGGGGCTGCGCCCAACCATCGATTTTGGCTATCCATACGGACTCATCCCGCTGCTTGCCGGGGACATCTGGTTCCAAATTTTCGGACTCAGCCCGCAGGCGTGCCTCGCCGCCTACCTAGTCTGCTCGCTCGCGCTTGCGTGGGCGATGGCGCGCTTCGCGGTAAACCTCAAGCTCGGTCCCGCGGGGATGCTGCTGATAATCGCCGCGATGCCCCTGATGTTCGAGGCTTTGTTTCTCAATCTGACCCACGCGATGGAGGCGGCGTTGCTCGCCAATGCGCTCGCGGAGCAGGCCGCGGGCAAGCGCGCCCGAGCGCTCGCGCTCACGACCGCGGCCTGCCTGACCAAGCCGAGCATGGGCTACTTTTATGGACTCATTATCCTGGCCTGGATGGCGGCGGATCTGATCCGGATCGCGCCCCGGCCGCGGCGGATACGACTCGCGGTTCGGATGCTTTCCCCGGCCGTCGCGACCGGAATCACCTTATCGGCGATTCTGGCGGCGGTTTTCGGCCCGCTGGTCTGGCTCAGAACTCTGCTCCCGAGCGAAGGAAAGAAGGCATACCGGATCCTTGATTTCGGTTTTTTCGCGCGCGGCGATTTCTTCTGGAAACGACCCTCGTTCCATCTCCATTACTATGTTCACTCGGTGGTCGGGTTCTGGATCGTCGCGACTCTGTGGCTGCTAGTCGCGGGTATAGTCGCCATCCGGATACTTGCCAAATCCTCGCGCGCCTCGCGCCGAATCGCGCTGCGCGGAATTGCGGGCAGCACAATTGGCGTCGATCACAGCGCGGAAATTGTCCTCACCTGCGCGCTGATGCAGGTGATTGCGGTGCTGGTCCTGTGGGGAACCGCGGGATCGTGGTTCAAGTATTTTTATTTGCTCGTGATGGGGCTGGCCGCCAGCACCTTGTGGAGCAGCGCCGCGGAGCTTGGCGCATACGCGATGGTGGTGTTGGCGATATACGGGTCTGGGCATTTTATCAAGGATTCCCGCGACTTATGGCGCCACGAAGCGCCCGACAAGCAGCTTGCGGGTCTGTGGCTTTCGTCCAACGAAGACCAGGAGTGGACGCGCGCTCTCGCGCTTGCGCGACAGTACGCGCGCGACGGACACAGCACTCAGATTCTTGCCCGCGTTAGCGGCGCGTCGGTGCTGTTTCCCGAATTCAAAGCGCCCGACACTCTTTATCTCGACTACGGCGTGGTCCGGCCGCAGGAGTTATGGCGCAAGCTGAACGAGCTGGCGACCGCTCGCCTTGTGATCGCGCCTCATCACGCCAATGCGCCGGACCCGGAGTATCAAGCCGCGCTTGAGGGATGCCACTATCTGTGGCGCGGTCCGTTCCTCGACGTCTGCCAGCGCGATGTCGATGCGAGCGGCGCCGTAGTCGGAGTCGGGAGCGTAGCTCCGCCCGATGTCGACATGGCGCAGATGCGCTCGGCCGGACCGCGGCACAACAACCGCCCCGAATTGCCTTGATAGGGGGCATTTCGTCCGCCAATTTATGCAGGGTACGAATTGCCAATTTGTTCACAAACAGTGTTTGAGGTGTCTCAGTTTCTCACACGCAGAGAATGGAAAGCGCTTCTTTTTCACCGCCATTAACAACCTAACGACTGTTAGATTTTTTGCCAATTTTGTTCATGGCTGAACTGTTCAGCCTTATGCTCTCGCGCGACTTGCCCTATCATTGCCGCGATGGCCAGTGTGGTCACATCGCGATTCGCACCTCACGCTTCATGGCAGAGGACCCTGCCGATGGATGCGCCCGCCGTGGCGAAACCATTCGACCGCGCCGCGGCGATCGCGCAGGAATTCGGCCTGAACATCCTTGAACGGCGGATCGAGCGCGATCACGCGATCTTTGGCGGTGAACGCAACGCGAGTCGGCGGCGGTTTGAGCGCGGGTGGCGAGTCTTTGACTGGAAATCCGCCGTACGGAATGACCTGCAGGGTCAAGCCGCCATCCCCAATCCGCAACTCGATCGCGTCGAGCGCGGCTTCGTAGCGGCCCGCATACTCGCCGAGCTCGGATTGCGGTTTTGCGACCGGTTTCGGAAGATTGTTCTTCACGCCAACAAACTTTTCGACCGCAAGCGCGGATACTTCGGCCAAAGCTGGCGTGCCCGCATTGGTCAAAATCGCGAGCGCGAACTTTCGTTCCGGCGCCATCATGAAGGCCGAAATCTGACCATTGGTTGCTCCACCGTGCATCACGAAGCGAACGCCGCCGATATCGTTTATCATCCACGAAAGGCCCATCTTGGTGTCGAGTGCGCCGTCCCGAATCGGCGTCTGCATCGCGGCGATGGCCGCCTTCTGGAGCACGCGCGCGCCATCCTCCGCGGTGCCGTCGCCAAGATGAAAGCGCGCGTAGCGAAGCTGATCTTTCACGCTCGCGGCGATTCCTCCTGCGGGCCAATTCGCTCGCACGAGATCCCAATGCCGCAGCACGTGCGCCCTGCCCTCCCATATCCCATGACCGACCGCGAAACGATTGGTCATCACGTGGGTGGGAAACAACAACGATCGCTTGAGGCCGAGCGGCTTCAGCACCAGATCATCGAGCGCGGTTTCGTAGGTTTTGCCGGTTATTCGGGCGAGCAGGTGACCAGCGAGCGAGAACGCCGCGTTGTTGTAGGACCATACCGCGCCGAGCGGAGTGAGCTGTTCGAGCTCGGCCATCTTGCGCACGTAGATCGCAAGCGCGTCATCGCCGGCCCCGGTGTCCTCGAAAAAATCGCCGCGCCATCCGCCGGTATGGGTCAGCAGATGGCGCGCCGTGACGTGCTCGGCGACCTCGCGATCGCGCATCGTGAAGTCAGGCAGATAGGTGCGAATCGGGGTGTCGAGATCGAGCTGGCCGCGCTCGACCAGCCGCATCAGAGCGGTCGCGGT
>JASHOJ010000117.1 GCA_030041155.1 Candidatus Binataceae bacterium
CGCCGGCGAGACGCTATCAAGGCGGATCGTCGCTGCGCACGAGCGAGGGATCCCGATCTTCGCAGCAGTCGGAGCGGCGGAGCGTTCCAACGGTACCGTCAGCCTTCGGCGTCGCGATGGGCAAAAAGGCGTCTGCAGTGTGCCCAAGGCGATATGCAGGCTAAAGGCGCTGGAGACGACCGGTACGGGGCTCGCGTAGCGCCGAAGTCGCTTAGCTCGTGGGTGTGAATGTGATACCGCCGCGGCTGACTAAGCCCTTGAAACCAGGCACGGCGTGTCAACGGGTATCAAAATCCTGTCTGGGATTTTGGACGGAAAAATGGAACTTGAAGCCGCCGGGGGCGGGCTCTAAACTGAAGTGCAACACATTAACCTCATCAATGTGTTGCACTTCAGTTTAGAGCCCGCCCCCTAAAACCGGCATACCCGCCGGAAGCGGCAATGGCTGGGCGCCCCTAGACCGGCGTGCGCCATTGAAAACAATAAGCTAGAACAGTGGCTGAGCAGCCTGCTGATGCCTCGATCCAACCTGGGTACTGGCGCTTCCTTGAAAAATGATGTCTCGCCCCAACATATAGCGATTTCCGGGGAGGTTGCCTACTACAAATGGGGAATCCCGATCCTTTTCGCGTCCTGTGCCTGGACGGAGGCGGTATACGGGGTGTGTATCAGGCTGCATACCTGGGCACCTTTGCCAGCCGGATCGCTTCGGTGGGGACGACGAGCGAAGTCCGCGACATCGGCAAAGGCTTCGACCTGATTGCCGGAACGAGCACCGGCGGGATCGTCGCGTGCGCGCTGGCCGCGGGTGAACTGCTAGAGAAGGTCTATTCCCTGTACCGTGATCACGGTGGACAGATTTTCCCGTACTAGTCAACGGCCACGCCGAAACGGCGTGTGCACAATACGCGCGAAGCAGCAGGTTTCAACTAAACTAGCGAGACGCACCTTGTTTGTAAAAGAGGCTATTGGCATGAAGAGAGCAAGTACATATCTCGTGTTGGTCTGGATATTGTGTCTGGTTGTTGTGTCAACTGCATCGGCTGGAACACCTGACAATAAGCTTATAGAGGCGGCTAAGGATGGCAATATGCACAATGTGCGCGCGTTGCTTGCCAAGGGCGCGGATGTAAATGCGAAGGATAATCATCAGGGCGCGACGGCGTTGATGTTTGCGGCTGATTACGGCCATGCTGACGTTGTGCGCGCCCTGCTTGCCAGGGGCGCGCACGTGAATGCGAAGGACAGTGATGGCATAACGGCGTTGATGTTTGCGGCTTGGAAAGGCCATGCTGACATAGTGCGTGCCTTGCTTGCCAAGGGCGCGGATGTGAATGCGAAGGCGAATAATGGCAGGACGGCGTCGGTGGTGATGGTTGCGAACGGCCATATGTTCGTTGGGCGCATTTTGCTCCAGAAAGGCGAGGACGAGGGCGCGACGGCGCTTGACTTTGCGATGCTTTCCGGCCATGCGAAAGCGAATATTGAGCAAATTCTCGAGGCGGCGGGGGCGAAGCCGCCGGGATAAACCCGCTTATCGTGAGTTCTGAGCCCAGAGGGGGAGGGTAGAAAGTGACCACGATTCGGGAGCACAGCAGGAGCCCCCCTCGGAGCCCGAATCAGCCGCGAGCCGCTCGGTGCTCGCGGCGAGCGGTGGGCCTCGCGGCGATGACGCGCAGCGCTCCGCACCTGAAGAGGGCGCGTCGCGCACCCGCGCGCCTCGAATTTCCCGGGACGATGTCTTCGAGGCCGCCGATGCGCTCCTCCTCGAGGGGGTCCGGCCCACCATTGACCGGGTTCACATGCGTCTGGGTCGTGGCTCCCCCAATACGATCAACGATCACCTCGATGCTTGGTGGGCGAAACTTGGATCGCGCTTGCGCGACCTCCCCGGCCATGAGTTTCCGCAGCTCCCTGAGACGGTGGCGAGAAGCCTTCAAGGCCTCTGGAACGAAGCGCTGCGAGCGTCTCACGAGGTCTTGCAGGAGAGTCTTCGCACACGGGGGGATGCCTTGGAGGCGGGCGAGCGGCTCCTGGAGAACCAACGCGCGACTCTGGCGCACGATCAGGTAGCGATGGAGGGACGCAGTGCCGCGCTGCAGGAAGCCTTGATGGTCGCAAAGGAGCAGCTGGAGCACGCGAATCAGCGTGCGCGCGTGCTTGAGGTTGCCTTAAGCAAACGCGATGCGGAGCTGGCGCAAATGCGTGATGAGCACGCGCGGCTCACTGAGGATCTGCAGTGCGTCCAGTCCCAGCGTGAGAGCGATCGGGCAGCCGCGAGGGAGGAACGGGCGCGACTGGCCAGTCGCCACGAGGCGACCGAGACGCGCTGGCTCAATGAGGTCGATCGCGGGCGTCAAGCACTGAAGCAGGCGGAAGCGCGGCTTCGCGAGCAGCAGGCCCGTCTCGATGCCGTGACGGTCGAGCGTGATCGACTCGTGAAGGAGCGCTTGGAACGAACTGCGGTGCCTTCTTCGCGCGCTGCCCGGGCACGACGCCGGATGCGCAAGAGCGCGCGCAAGACTAAGAGCGCCCGGCGATGAATGGCCTCAGCGCATTCGTCGGCCACAGCTTTCGCGAGGAAGACCAGCCCTTCGTCCGGAAGATCCTCGACTACCTTACGACCATCGTGAAAGCCGTCCCCGGCTTCAGCTGGGATCACGCCTTCGGCGCCGAGGCCCAGCAGGTCTCAGCAAAAGTGCTGCAGAAAATTGCGGACAAGGACCTCTTCATCGGCATCTGCAGTATCGCGGAATACATGGTGCCGGACCGGAGCGTGGGCACCGCGCTGAAGCTGCGCAATGCCGAGCCAAGAGGCTCGTTGTGGATCACGCAGGAGATTGGCCTCGCGATCGGCCGAGGCATGAAGATCATCCTCCTCCTTGAGAAAGGCATTCGCTCGCCGGGCGGTCTGCAGAGCGACCTCGAATACATCAACTTTGAGCGCGATGCCGTCGAGCAATGCTTCCCCGCGCTCCTGCAGATGATCGCCGGGCAGCGGCCGCGCGAGGCCACCGCGGCAGCGGGTGCCAGCGCTGAAGCACCCGCAGCAGCCAGTTCTCCCGCCCCGGAAGCGAAGCCGCCAGAATCGGAGACCCCAGGTGACCAGCTCTTCAAACGAAATATTCTCGAAGCGGCCTTCGACGGCACGCTCGAGGATGTGAAGGCCGCCGTTGAAGCCTACCGCAGATCCACACCCGCGCCCACCGAGCGCGACGTCGCCGAGTGGTACGTCATCGGCCTCGATCACCTGCGCTATCGCGGCAAGGGCATTACGCTTGAGACGCTTCGCGAGCTGCGCGCCCAGCATCCCCAGTCAGACATTATCGCCCGCTCGCTCGCTGCCGCTTTCGAAGCGCTGGGGGAGTCAGACGCCGCCGCCACCGAGTATGTCGCGGCTGTCACCCTGAGCGAGAATCCGGGCACGAAGGCGTATTTGCTATCGTCGGCGGCCACTATCCGGCACGAGCAGAAGAAGCCTGATCTCGCTCGCGACCTGGCCGGCCGACTCGAAGCGCTGATTGACCTCGGCTCGCCAGGACAGGCTGCGGTTGTTGCGACCGCTGCGACCCTCTGGCGCACCCTCGGTAAGTTTGAGCGCTTCTGTGCACTCTCTGAGCTCGCTCTGGAGTTGGATCCGACCCTCGAGCAGGAACGCTTTACGCTCGCCTCCGCGTGTTCAGAGCGGGAGCTGATCTCGCTTGCGTACGTACACTACAGTACGCTCGTGCGCACCAACGCCGAGCACTCGGGTGGCTGGAACAATCTCTGGGCGTGGTCGCGGATGCGCTGCAATTGCGGATCCGAGCCACCGAGGCCTATGAGCGTGCGCGGACGCTCAAGAACTCACGCGCCGGCGGCAACCTCGCATACCGACTCATCGACCTCGGCCACCTGGCACTTGCCAAGCAGATATGCGAAGAGACGGAAAAGGAAAGCGGACCTGATGAGCGCCTGGCCGCCGCTGAGGGACGCTCGCTTGAGATTGATTGGCTAAGATTCTGCATATTATATAACATAATATACATTATGCGAAGTTCAGCGTCGGGGCGTTTAAGGCGCTCTAGATCGCGAGTCTCTGCCCGCAGACCCGCCCTGTCGTGGGCCTCATGACGCGCAGTAGGCAGGCTCAACCCGGTGCCGCGCTATTCGATACTGCGGCACATCCTCTCTGACAGCGACGGTGGAATGTGGTCCGCCGCCAGATCGGACGTCTCGAGGGATTGGGCTAATGAGAGTCGCAAGATGTGGTCACGCACATAGACGATTCGCACGCAGCGACCGTTCGCGATGGGGCCTCCATCCACGGACAGCGTATCGAAGCCCTGGCTCGCCTGATGTCGCGCGTAGCTGAACGTGTGGCCATCGACCAAGAAGCTCTCGATCCCCTGGTGTGTCGCTGCGGGCTGTACGTCCGCGACCAAGCCTTGAACCTCGCTCACATCGCCGTCCCTGAGATCGTGTCTGAGGGTCCAATACGAGCCCCATGTCATCACGAATGACAACAAGAACATGATGCCAAAGAGTGTGACGCCACCGGCTCTGGATAACGGCAGCTTTCCCGATATTGCAGCGAGATCGGGAGTGACCGGGAAGAGCGCTCCGATCACGACTAATATTAGACACGCCGGCGCGAGAAACCAGGCTCGGCAGCCTGCGACGCTGATGTCGTACACTGTTTGAAAGTGCATTGATGATTCGTTCGCGCAAGTCCCTGTGGGCGGCAACGTATTTCTTCATTGTCAATTTATCTTCAGTGACCGAAGATTGTAAGCGTGCCGTCAAGGCTCGCGCAAGTCGGGTATCGTATCGGCGCAGGTAATCCGACGGCCCGTGTGAGCCGCCGACGCCCGCGACACATGACCGCATGACGCACCTGGAGACACTCCTCGCACTCGCAACGGTCGCGCTCGCAGCCGCGGGAGCGCTTCAACTCATGCGAGAGCGAAAACCCTACGAAGCAAAGAAGCTCATGAGCCCAATAGAGCAGGAAGCGTACCGCAGACTACGAGCCGCCCTGCCCCACAAGGAGATTTACCCACAGGTGCAGCTGTGCCGCTTCATCGAGCGGAAAAAAGGACTGGATAAGAAATGGCATCGCAGAATCGCACAGCTGTCGGTCGACTTCGTCGTATGCGAACTCGACAGCAGCGTGACGGCCGTCATCGAGATCGACGATCGAACGCACGAGCGAGACGTTCAGCAAAGGAGAGATCGAAAGAAAGATCGCGCCTGCGAGTCCGCTGAAATCCGAATCATCCGCTGGCAGGCACGACGTCTGCCGGCCGTAGAAGAGATGCGGAAACAACTCGGCCTAGAAACAGGATGCGGCGAATCACAAACCGAAGCGTCAGCGCATTCATCAAAATCGTGATGTCATGCGGAATCGCCAACGAACAGCTCAGGAACGCCGCAAGCGGTAGCAAAGGCGCGCTACTCCTTCCTCGTCGTCTTCCTGGGCACCGGACGGCCGTAGACTTCAATCTGCGCGACATCGGCCCAGCCGCCTGGCCCATGGCCGCTGCCGGGCAGGAGGTCGGCGAAGCCGATCTCGTCGACCCTGGTGAGATCGAGCTTATCGACCAAATTGCCGACCGTGACCACTCGCTTGATATCGAGCTTGAGCCAGCGTAAGTCCGCGTAGGAGATCTCGCTCACCAGCCAGTCGCGCGTCACGCCGGTCGCGCGGTCTCCGACCCACCATGTGCCGTCGGCGAGCTTCACGATCGGACGTACCTGGTGAAAGCCGGACATCTTCGTGTTCAAGCGGATGCGCGCAAGGCCGCTCAGATCCGCAAAATGCGTCTTATCGCGGAAGGTGACCGCGCAAGGAGAAGCGCACAGGCCGGTCCAGAGGTGTACTGGAAAGTTCTCGTCACCCGCCGTGCCCGTCAGCAGGATCTGGCCGGCTGGGACATACAACTCGAGGTCCAACTGAGGATTGCCGTTCGAATCCGAAGTGACGGGATGCTCGCCGCCTTGCGCCGTCTGCCTCCACTCCTCTTTTAGGAATAGACCCGGCCGCAAGACGGCCGGACGCTCCGCTGTGTCCAGGCGGCTCGGGCGTGTGGGCCGCGGGCCGTCGCTCGGCGCCTGCGCGCAGGCGAGCGCCGCGACCGTGCAGAGGGATATCAACTCGAGGAGGTTCGTGATTCGACGCAACATAAATTCCCCATTCGGACGCGATTCAGTGTCGGAGCATTTCGAGCAGGACCACGGCTTGATTGTGCGCCTCGTCTCGCGCGGAGTAGACGAGCGTCACCGGCCCCTTCTTCGCAAGCGCCCGCAGCTCGCCGAGCAGCTCGCGCTTCTCTTCAAGCTCCGCCTCGTAGCGGCGGCGGAATTCCTCCCAGCGAGCCGGATCGTGGCCGAACCATTTGCGCAGCTCGTTGCTCGGCGCAATCTCCTTCATCCAGCGTGAGATGGCGGCGTCGGTCTTCTTCACTCCGCGCGGCCAGAGCCGATCGACGAGGATTCGCGTGCCGTCGCGCGGCGAGGGAGCCTCGTAGGCTCGCTTGATGCGGAACTTCGGGGCGAGTGAAGTGCGGGGCATGTCGACCTCCAACGAGAGGCGGCGATGGCTGCGGCCGCGTCGTAGCTTACGACTGTTGAAGGGAACGTGCAGCGAGCGGCTACGTACATGTACGGACACGGCCGCCGGCTCCGCGCCGGCGAGTTGACGCTACACTGGGATGTAGCGAGCGCCTCGGACAGGACCCATCGCGCGCGAGCAAGCTCCCTGAAGGATGAGCGGAGCCGTGGAGCTACGTCGCCGCAGTGGAGGGAACGATGCCGTACGAGCGAGATTCAGCGGCGTATACGGAGGAGGTCCATTACTACTTCCCGGAGTGGGCGGATCGGCCGGCCTCGATAGGTCTGCTGCTCGAGTCGGTCCATAACTCCTATTTGGCCGGAGGCTACTCGGAGGAGTTCGGCTATCACGTGCGCTCCGATCACGCGACGGCCCATCCGCCGCTTCGCGGCAACCCCGAGGACGATCGGCTCTGGCGCGTTCAGATCGGAGGCTTGCACCCCGGATACCCGGAATGTCCGCACCCCCACGATCGAGACCGCGCCGCCTCAGGCGGCGGTGGGCTCGCCCGTGCGGGCGATGGAGAAGGCGCGGCGAGCCTCGACCTGCGCGGCAATCATCGCGTCGACGGCGACACGCAGGAACCCGTGAGCCGGATCAAAGTGGTTCAGGCTCGAGAGGGGCAACACGAGCCCTCACGGCGCACCCGACTGCCCACGCGGGTCGCCTCGGCCTGGACGCGCGTAGGGGCTTTCGGAGCCCGTCTGCACTCGGCGATCGGAGGAATGCCGGTGATCCATCGATGACGGCAGGATGCAGTGCGCGCGTGGCGCGTGATACACTTTTTTGATAACAGAAAAATCACGCGTGGGGTATTCATGTCCACTTTCGTATTGGTCCACGGCGCCTGGCACGGCAGCTGGTGCTGGAAGCGCGTGCGCCGCAACCTCCAGGACCTCGGGCACGACGTCTTCACACCGACGCTCACCGGATTGGCGGAGCGATCGCATCTTCTCAGCCGCAGCGTGAATCTGAGCACCCACATCGACGACGTGGTGAGCCTCCTCCGCTGGGAGGAGCTCTCGGATGTCGTCCTGTGTGGGCACTCCTACGCCGGCGCGGTGATCACCGGCGCCGCCGACCGCATACCGGATCGCATCCGCGCCCTCGTCTATCTCGATGCGTTCCTGCCGGAGAGCGGCGAGAGCGTTCTGCAGAACGTGCACGAGTCCCAGCGAAACATGCTGATCGAGGCGGCGAGGAAGCTCGGCGAGGGCTGGAAGACTCCGCACATTCCCGCCGCGGTGTTCAAGGTGAATGCAAAGGATCACGATTGGGTCGAGCGCCAGTGCACGCTGCATCCGCTCGCCTGCTTCGAGCAGCCGATCGAGCTGCATGGAGGCATCGGAAGGATCAAGAATGTCACCTACATCTTCGCCTCCGGATGGGACGACACCCCATTCCCCCGAGCGCTCGAGCGCGCGAAGGCCAAGGGCTGGCGGACACTTACGATGACCTGCGGCCACGAGGTGATGCTCGACATGCCGAAGGAGCTCACCCGGGAGCTGGTGGCCGCCGCGGGCGCGCCCGCTACTTCTTCCGCCGCGAGGGCGTAGGGCCGGCGTCGTCCTGAACGGCCGAGAAATCGTCCTCGGCGACGAGCTCGGCGAGGATTTGCCGGGCCTGCTCCTCGATCGACAGCTGCCCGAGGAATTCGGTCCGGACCTTCGTGCGCGTGAACACCTCCACGCGTCCACCCGGCCGGCGGCGATACCAGCCGGCGTAGAGCCGCCCATGGATCTCGTGCGTGAAGTACGTCAGGCCGTCCGCGTCTTCAGCCACTGAGCAGGTCCCGTATTGGAGGATCGGGCCGTCCAGTCCGAGCAGTCGGCCCTCGAAGGCGCCGGACTATATCCGCGCGGCGCGCCTCCGCAACCGTGAGCTCGAGCTGGCGCGTGCGCATCACGCGCAGGCCGCCCACGCCGAGGGCAGCCTCGGGAAGCTCGGTAGAGCCGAGTCCCGGCTCAGGCGTCGTGGGTCGCCTTGTCTTGTACGGGAGCCGCCTTCTCGGCGACCTTCTCGGCCGGCTTCTCGGAGCTTGCGATCTGCTTGGCATCCTGCGGCGTCGAGGACTGCTCCGGCTTGTCCTGCTCAGCGTCTCGCATCGAATCCTTGAATCCGCGATAGGCCGCGCCGAGGTCCGAGCCGAACGACTTCAGCTTCTTGGTGCCGAAGATGAGCAGCACGATCACGAGCAGGATGAGCAGATGTCGCGGCGAAAATAGGTCCACGGTTAGTTTGGCCTCATGATCACAACGACCCGATGATACGCCAGACCACAGCGCGTGGCGATGTGCGCGCGGCTTCTGACGGCGGCGTCACAGATGAAGGCTTGTTTGTGCCCGATTTGCTGGGATGGCCGTCAGCTCGGCGGCCGCGGGGCCGCTCCGAATTTGCCATCCGTGCGGCCCTCGACGCCTCGGCGCGCCATTCGCTCGGCAAGGCGCGCTGGCGGACACGCTTGCGACGGCGCACCCGCGGCCTCGCGATCCGCAGGCTGTCGATCGGCGGGCCCGGATGCCTCCAGGGCTCTGGGCGCGCGGACCGAGCGCCAGGGTCTTTCAGCGACCGCCTGTCTTGAGCAGGATATAACAAGTATTATCAATGTACTAAGATATACTATTCATGTCACTTCTTCTTTTAGGCCTCTCGAGGTCCACGCTCGCCGCGCCGGCTCTCTGGGGTGTTCCACTCCCCGCACCCGGGTGCGACTTTCGTCTCGACTCACGTTGTTTTTGCT
>JASHOJ010000118.1 GCA_030041155.1 Candidatus Binataceae bacterium
GCCCGTATCATCGGACCGCGCGGCATCACGGGCGCCATTATTCCCGCCGTGACAGCGGAGACCGCATCTACAACACGGCGGATACCGGCGCTGACACTGGAGCTATGTAGTCGGCGCGCAGACAGCGCATCTCGCCGTGCATCACGGCCTCGATACTGACTTTTTCTCCTCTTCTCCGCCGCGCATTTTCGCGCATCGGGGTGACGGCGGCGAATATCCCGAAAATACGATGGTTTCGTTCGAGGCCGCCGCGCGCCTGGGCGCCGAGTATGCCGAGCTTGACGTTCATATGACGCGCGACGGCGAGCTGGTGGTTTCGCACGATCCGAGCCTGTCGCGCGCGTGCGGACAGCCGGGAGTTATCGCAGAGATGAACTGGGCGGATATCGCCAAAGGCGATGCCGGTTACACCTTCACGCCAGACGAGGGCCGCACATTCCCGTTTCGGGATCGCGGCATCTCTATTCCGCGCCTAGCAGACGTTTTGCGCGCGTTCTCGAATCTGCGCTTCATCGTAGAGATCAAGCAGAGAGCGCCGAGCCTGGTGCAAAGGCTTATCGACGCGATCGATCGCGCCACGATGAGGCGGCGGGTGATGATCGCCTGTGAGCACGACGCGCCGATAGCGGCGGTGCGCGAGATCGCTCCGGAAATACCGACCAACCTCACTTCGACCGAGGTCGGCGAGTTCCTGCAGGCGATGGCCTCGGGGAGAAGCGCTTATCGTCCGCGTGGCGACGCGCTGCAAGTGCCCGTCGAGTACGAGGGATGGAAATTCGTGACGCCCGAGACGGTTGCATTCGCGCACGAGGTCGGAATTGAGGTCCATGTGTGGACCGTCAACAATCCCACGGAAATAAAAGATCTCCTGCGGATGGGGGTTGCGGGAATAATCACCGATTTTCCGGCCCGCGGAATCGCCGCCGCGCGCAATTTTCAGTCGTCGCGATAGCCGCAAGCCGTTTCGCCTGGTCTTTCGTCATCCCTAGAGGACTCAGACTCATGCTCCGCGTTGAGCTAACGCCACGCAGTGGTAGACAAGCGGGGTAAAGCCGCGCGATGTTAGGGCGCGCGCCCAGCTGAAAAAATCGCGCGCTGGAGCACAATTTCCATGAAACTCGATACTGGCCTGATGGCTCGCAATCTCAAGGACGTCCCGGCCGCCGCCAAAGCGGCCGAAGATGCAGGCTTCGACGCCGTATGGACCGCGGAGGCCGGATGCGATCCGTTTTTGCCAGTGGCGCTCGCTGCCGAACATACCAGCAAGGTCAAAATCGGACCCTCGGTCGCGATTGCGTTCCCTCGTAGTCCGATGGTCACCGCTCATACCGCGTGGGATCTCGCGGCGCTGTCGCAGGGACGCTTTATCCTCGGGCTTGGCACTCAGGTGAAGGGTCACAACGAACGCCGCTACAGCGTCAAGTGGGAGGCGCCGGTGCCGAGGCTGCGCGAGTATATCGGCTCGCTGCGCGCGATTTTCAAATGCTGGGCCGAAGGCGGTCAGAAGCTCAACTATCAGGGGAAATTCTACAACTTTACCCTGATGACGCCGTTCTTCACCCCGCCGAAGCATCAATGGCCCAATATTCCGATCTGGATCGCCGGCGTAAACGAGCACATCCTGCGGCTTGCCGGAGAGACCTGCGATGGCCTGCACGCTCATCCGTTCAACTCGCCCAAATATCTGCGCGAGTATGTTATCCCCAACGTCGAGCGGGGGCTTAAGAAGGCCGGCCGCGCGCGCAAGGATTTCGGTATCGCGACCACGGCGTTCGTTATTGTCGGACGCAACAAGGACGAGATCGAGCGCGCCAAGGCCGGGGTCCGCCAGCAGATCGCGTTCTACGCCTCAACGCGGACCTACAAGGTTGTGCTCGATATGCATGGATGGGGCGACGTGTCGGCGCGCCTGAACGAGAAAGCCGCCAAGGGCGATTGGGCTGGCATGAGCAAGGAAATCACCGACGAGATGCTCGATACCTACGCGGTCGCGGGCACCTTTGATGATATCGGAGAAAAAGTGATGAAGCGGTTCGAAGGGCTGCTCGACCGCGTCGCGTTCTATATTCCCTACCAATCGGGCGCAGATGATGCGCAATGGAAGAAGCTCACGCGCCAGTTCAACGGCTGAAGTTAAAATCCGGCGTGCGACCGCCGACCACCCGCGACCTCTCGACGCCAGTCGCCTTGGCTTTGCCAAGCCTATAGCCTTATCCTCGATGCGCACGCGGGTCATCTACGCGCGATCGGCTGACATGCGCCGCGCGATCGAGCGCGCCGCCGAATTGACTTCGGACCCGAGCTTTCGTCCGCTAAAGAACGAGGGACGCACGCTCGCCGGCACAGTCGAAATCGAAGGAAGCGGCGTGGTGTTCATCAAGCGATCCACCGAGCGATCATGGATGCGCGCAGTCGCCGCGCGGCTTTCCAAGTCGCGATGCGCGCGCGTTCTGCGCGGCGCCGCTTATCTCGAAGCGGTGGGTGTCGGACACCCGCGCGTGCTCGCTGCGGCCGAGTGTCTGCGCGCGGGAGCGGTGCGTGAAAGCTACATTATTACCGAAGCTCTGGCTGGCGCCGATACGCTATCCAAATTCGCGCTCGGATCGGGCGGAACAAAAGGGCGCGAC